>NZ_PSVG01000003.1:0-239959 GCF_002930885.1 Rathayibacter sp. AY1F2
GGCTCCGCCGTCGGCTGCGGGGCCTCGGTCGGCTCGGGGGCGGGCGCGGGAGCCGGCTCCGGAGCCGGGGGATCGGGCGTCGGCTCCTGGGTCGGCTCGGGCGCACTGGTCGGCCGGGGAGCTGCGGGAGGCGCGGGGCGCGGGGGAGGAGCGAATCCGCTGCCCGGCTCCGGGACGAGCGGCTCGCGCGCCTCGATCACGGCGACGGCCAGCGGAGCGACCGCGGCTCCCGAGGCGAGAGCGCTCCGGAGCTGCTCGACCGCGTCGGTCAGCACCGCCCGCCGGGACGTCGATCCGCGACCGGAGGCGAGGGTCGACGTGGCGAGGCCGAGCACGCGCTCGGCCAGCGCCGTCCGCTGCTCCCCGGCCGCGGTCGTCGCGGTGGTGATGGCGTCGGCCGAGACTCCCTCGAGCGCTGCGTTCAGGGATCCGATCGCCACCAGCAGATCGGTGCGGGCCGCGCCCGCGACGGTGCCGTCGGTCGCGGTGAGGAGCGCGAGCGAGTCGTCCCGCAGCGCGAGGCCGGCCTCGCGCGCGGCGGTGTAGGCCGGAGGCGCGGCGACGTCGATGGACGTCTCGCGGAGAGTCGGGGTCGCCTGCGTGCCCTCCGCGGAGGGCGTGCATCCGGTGAGCGCGCCGGCGGCGACGAGCAGGGCGATCGCGGCCGTGGCGCCCCGGAGGAGCGGGCGCGCACCCCCGCGCCGCTCGGCTCGCCCTCGACTCCGCATCACTGCACCCTAATCGGGGGACGGCCGCCGTGGGCGCCGGTCAGCGGGGCGGTTCGCGCATCCGAGACCCGGGTCGGCCGCACCTCCGGGCCGCACCCACGGCGCTCGACCGGTGGGAAGGGGGCCCGGCGCACACCCGTCGAGGGCGGGGGACGGCGCGCGCGGAACGGCGGGGCGCCCGCCGCCGCGCCGCCTAGCATGGGGCGGGTGACCGACCAGCAGGAGCCTCCCGTCCGCCTCCGCCCCGAGATCCTGGCGCTCCCCGCCTACAAGCAGGGCCGCGCGGCCGCCGCCGACGCCTTCAAGCTCTCCTCCAACGAGAACCCGTTCGACCCGCTGCCCTCCGTGCTCGCGCGGGTCCGCGAAGTGGACGACTTCAACCGGTACCCGGACGCGGCGGCGACCGCCCTGCGCACAGCGCTCGCCGCGGAGTACGGCGTCCCGATCGAGGAGGTGATCGTCGGAGCCGGCTCCGTCGCGGTCATCGCCCAGCTCATCACCGCGGCGGCGGGCCCGGGCGACGAGGTCGTCTACGCCTGGCGCTCGTTCGAGGCCTACCCCTCGCTCGTCACGACCGCGGGCGCCACCAGCGTGCGCGTGCCGCTGCGCGCCGACGACACCCACGACCTCGACGCCATGGCGCAGGCCGTCACCGAGCGCACCCGCCTGCTGATCGTCTGCAGCCCCAACAACCCCACCGGCACCGTCGCGACCGCCGACGACGTCGAGGCGCTCCTCGAGCGCGTCCCGGGAGACGTCCTCGTGCTCCTCGACGAGGCGTACGCCGAGTTCGTCGACGACGAGCGGGCCGTGGACGGCACCCGCCTGCTCGGCCGCTACCCGAACCTCGTGATCGCCCGCACCTTCTCCAAGGCGTACGGCCTCGCCGGCCTCCGCGTCGGCTACGCGATCGGCCACGCGCGGATCCTCGACGCCGCCCGCTCCACCGCCATCCCGCTCTCGGTCACCCGGTTCGCCGAGACCGCGGCGGTCGCCTCCCTCGAGCACCGCGAGGAGCTCCTCGAGCGCGTCCACCGCATCACCCGCCTCCGCGACGACCTCTGGCGGGCGCTGCTCGACCAGGGCTGGACGATCCCGGAGCCGCAGGCGAACTTCCTCTGGTTCGACACCCGCGAGGACACGGCGCGGGCGGCCGAGGTCTTCGAGCGCGCCGGGGTCGTGGTCCGCGCGTTCCCGCCGGAGGGGATCCGCGTCTCCGTCGGCGAGGCGCGCTCTGTCGACAAGCTCCTCAGCGCGGCGGCCGAGATTGTGGCTTCCCTCCCCGAGGGCCACCCCGCGAGACGGATAGGTTAGTCGGGTGGTAGCCACCAGCACGGAGTCGCCGACTGTCCAGTTCCTCTCCGCGGACGGGCGGTTCTCGCCGACCCCCGCGGCCGAGCAGTACGCCTCCTACCTCGACGGGGTGGACGAGGCGCAGCACCGCTCCTTCTACCGCGAGATGGCGGTGGTCCGCCGCTTCGACACCGAGGCCGCGAACCTGCAGCGCCAGGGCCAGCTCGGACTGTGGGTCCCGAGCCACGGGCAGGAGGCGGCGCAGGTCGGCTCCGCGTTCGCGATGCGCCCGCAGGACCACGTGTTCCCCTCCTACCGCGAGCACGTCGTCGGCAAGATCCGCGGCATCGACCTGCTCGGCGTCCTCGCGCTCCTGCGCGGCACGACGCACGGCGGCTGGGACCCGACCGACCCGACGAACGGGAACTTCCACCTCTACACGCTGGTGCTCGGCTCGCAGGCCCTGCACGCGACCGGCTACGCGATGGGCCTCACCCTCGACGGAGCGACCGGCACGGGCGACCCCGAGAAGGACGCGGCCGTCGTCGTCTACTTCGGCGACGGCGCCTCCAGCCAGGGCGACGTCAGCGAGGCGATGGTCTTCGCCGCGAGCTACCAGGCTCCCGAGGTCTTCTTCCTCCAGAACAACCACTACGCGATCTCGGTACCCGTGGCCACGCAGTCGCGCAGCCCCCTCTACCTCCGCTCCTCCGGCTTCGGCATCCCCGGCGTGCAGATCGACGGCAACGACGTGCTCGCGAGCTACGCGGTCACCGCCAAGCACCTGCAGGACGCGCGCTCCGGCGGCGGTCCCCAGTTCATCGAGGCGCTGACCTACCGGATCGGCGCGCACACCTCGAGCGACGACCCGACGAAGTACCGCACCGACGACGAGCTCGCCTCGTGGGTCGCGAAGGACCCGATCACCCGCTTCGCCGCGTTCCTGCGGAGCGAGGGCGTGGAGCAGTCCTTCTTCGACGAGGTCGACGAGGAGGCGAAGGACTTCGCGTCCGACATCCGCCGCCGCCTCCTCGCCCTCGAGGTCCCACCCACGGGCGTCATGTTCGACCACGTCTACTCGGAGCCGCACGTGCTCGTCGAGGAGCAGAAGGCGTGGCTGCAGCGCTACGAAGAATCGTTCGGAGGCGAGTGATGACGATCGACACCAGCACGACGGCCGCGCAGCCGCCCCTCACCGGGTCGCAGCTCGAGTCCATGTCCATGGCCAAGGCGCTCAACGCCGGCCTCCGCCGCGCGATGACGCAGGACGACCGAGTCCTCCTGATGGGCGAGGACATCGGCCCCCTGGGCGGCGTCTTCCGCATCACCGAGGGCCTGCACGCCGAGTTCGGGGCGAAGCGCGTGCTCGACACGCCGCTCGCCGAGTCCGGCATCGTCGGCACTGCGATCGGGCTCGCGATGCGCGGCTTCCGCCCGGTCTGCGAGATCCAGTTCGACGGGTTCATCTACCCGGCGTTCGACCAGATCACCTCGCAGCTGGCCAAGATGACCAACCGCCACGAGGGTGCGATCACCATGCCCGTCGTCATCCGCGTGCCCTACGGCGGGCACATCGGAGCGGTCGAGCACCACCAGGAGAGCAACGAGGCGTACTTCGCGCACACCGCGGGCCTGCGCGCGGTCAGCCCGTCGACTCCCAACGACGCCTACTGGATGATCCAGGAGGCCATCGCCTCGGACGACCCCGTCATGTTCTTCGAGCCCAAGAGCCGCTACTGGCCCAAGGGCGACGTCGACCTCAGCGGTTCCGCCGCGCCGCTGCACGCCAGCCGCGTCGTCCGCCAGGGCACGGAGGTCACGCTGGTCGGCTGGGGCCCGATGGTCGCGGTCCTCCTCCAGGCCGCCGAGCTCGCGGGCGAGGAGGGCACGAGCGTCGAGGTCGTCGACCTGCGCTCACTCTCCCCGATCGACTGGGAGCCGCTGCTCGCGTCGGTCCGCAGGACCGGTCGGCTCGTCGTCGCGCAGGAGGCGTCCGCGAACGTGAGCCTCGGCTCCGAGATCGCGGCGACCGTCACCGAGCGCGCCTTCTTCTCGCTGGAGGCGCCGGTCCTCCGGGTCGCCGGCTTCGACACCCCCTTCCCGCCCGCCAAGGTCGAGAAGCTCTTCCTCCCCGACGTCGACCGCGTGCTCGAGGCCGTCGACCGCTCGCTCGCGTACTGACGCGCGCGACATCCGCCCGCACGAGCCCACAGGAGTCCCCCCGATGACAGAGCAGTTCCTCCTCCCCGACGTCGGCGAGGGTCTCACCGAGGCCGAGATCGTGGCCTGGAAGGTCAAGGTCGGCGACGAGGTGGCCGTCAACCAGGTCCTCGTCGAGATCGAGACCGCCAAGTCGCTCGTCGAGCTCCCCTCGCCGTTCAGCGGCACCGTGGTCGACGTGCTCGTCGACGAGGGCCAGACGGTCGACGTCGGCACCGCGATCATCACCGTCCAGGCCGGAGCCGGCTCGATCGGCTCCGAGGTGCCCGCGATCCCGGCCCACCCCGCGCAGGCCGCCGCCCCGCCCGCCCCCTCCACCACCGAGCCGGGCGAGGGCTCCGGAGCCGCGCTCGTCGGCTACGGCACCGCCGGCGGACACGTCCAGACCCGCCGCCGCCGACCGGGCGCCACCGCCCCGGCCGCCGCGCCCGCCGCCCGCCCGACGGCCCCGGTCCGGCCCGCCTCCGTGCCGGCCGCCGCCGCGCTCCCCGTCATCGCGAAGCCGCCGATCCGCAAGCTCGCGAAGGACCTCGACGTCGACCTCCTCGAGGTGCAGGCCACCGGCCTCGCCGGCGAGGTCACCCGCGACGACGTCATCCGCCACGCCTCCCAGGCCAGCGTCTTCCGCAACATCCAGACCCCCGCCTGGGGCGACGACCGCGAGGAGCGCATCCCCGTGCGCGGCGTCCGCAAGGCGATCGCCGCCGCGATGTCGACGAGCGCGTTCACCGCGCCCCACGTCAGCGTCTTCGTCGACGTCGACGCGACCCGCACCATGGAGTTCGTCAAGCGCCTCAAGAACTCGCCCGACTTCGCCGGCGTCAAGGTCTCGCCGCTGCTCATCATGGCCAAGGCCATCATCTGGGCCGTCCGCCGCAACCCCACCGTCAACTCCGCCTGGACCGACACCGAGATCGTCGTCCGCCACTACGTCAACCTCGGCATCGCCGCGGCCACCCCGCGCGGACTGCTCGTCCCCAACGTCAAGGACGCCCAGTCGATGAGCCTCCTCGAACTGGCGCAGGCCCTCGAGAAGCTCACCCTCGACGCCCGCGACGGCAAGACCACCGCCGCCGACATGCAGAACGGCACCATCACCATCACCAACATCGGCGTGTTCGGGATGGACACGGGCACCCCCATCCTCAACCCCGGCGAAGTCGCGATCATCGCCCTCGGCACGATCAAGCAGAAGCCCTGGGTCGTCGACGGCGAGGTCCGCCCCCGCTTCGTCACCACGGTCGGCGGCTCCTTCGACCACCGCGTCGTCGACGGCGACGTCGTCAGCCGCTTCGTCGCCGACGTCGCCAGCGTGCTGGAGGAACCGGCGCTGCTCTTGGATTGAGCGGATTCCTACTCCGTCGTCATCCGCTCCGCGGTCGGCTGTACGAGGTGGGGCGTTTCGTGGAGCGGGGAGCGTACCGCTACGGCGAATCGCTGGAACGCGATTCGGCGGTGAGCTGGGCGGTGCTCGATCGGGCGGATTCCTCCTTCGTCGTCATCCGTTCCGCGGTCGGCTGTACGAGGTGGGGCGTTTCGTGGAGCGGGGAGAGCGGGGGAACGGCAGCGGTCAGCGGGGGGCGACCGCGAAGGAGTGCAGGGCGAGGGCGTCGCTCAGGCGGGCGGCGACGCGGGCGCCGCGGACGCTGGTGCCCTGGGGGTCCAGCGGCGGGCTGACGACGGCGGCGCCGAGGCGACCGGGAGCGGAGAGGACGAGGGCGCCCGAGACGCTCGACTTGGCGGGGACGCCGACCGCGCGCATCCAGCGGCCCGAGCCGTCGTAGACGCCGCACGTCGCCATGACCGCGACCACGTCGCGCGCGACCGAGGCCGGCACGACCCGCTCGCCGGTCCCCGGGTGCACGCCGCCGAACGCGAGCGTCGCGCCCATCGCGGCCAGGTCGCGGACGTCGACCAGCACGGCGCACGCCCGGGCGTACGCGGAGACGGCGTCGTCGGCGCTGCGGTGCAGGGTGCCCTCCGCGCGCATCAGGTGCGCGAGGGCGTGATTCCGGTCGCCGAGGAGGTGCTCGTCGGCGGCGATGCTCTCGTCGACGGAGAGCGGGCGGCCGGCGAAGGCGGAGAGGCCGCGGAGGATCCGCTCGCTCCGGCCGTCGGCGTCGCCCCCGTCGACCAGGGCGGCGGTCAGCAGCGCTCCCGCGTTGACCATCGGGTTCGGCGGACGCCCGGTGCCGCTCTCGAGCTTGAGGGCGTCGAAGGCCTCGCCGGTGGGCTCGATGCCGACGCGGTCGAGCGCGTCACCGCCGGTGTCGAGGAGCGCGAGCGCGAACAGGAACGGCTTGACGGCCGACTGGATGCTGAACCCCGACTCCGCGTCGGCGCTCGCGCGGACGGACCCGTCGGGCAGGACGAGCGCGATCGCGCAGAGTCCCGGGTCGGCGTCCGCGAGCGCGGGGATGCTGTCGTCGACCTCGCCCCCGTCGTCCGGCAGCACCTCCCGGCGCAGCGCCTCGAGGTCGAAGGCCAGGGGATCGGGGAGGGGGCTCATCCGTCCACTCTGTCAGGGCGGGGAGCCCGTCGCGTCCCGGGCCTCAGACGAGCCCGAACTCCGCGTCCAGCGCGTCCAGCTCCGCGGCGAACGACGCGCGCAGACTCTCCTTCTCGTCGGCGGGCAGCCAGGAGGCCTCCGCTCCGGTGAGCGCCATCGCGCGCAGCTGAGCGGCGGTCGCGCCGATCGGGCCGGCGGCGAGACGGTACTCGTCGGCGAGCGTGGTCGGGAACATCCCGGGATCGTCGGAGCACGGCACGACCCGCAGTCCCGCGTCGAGCATCGCCCGGATGGACGCGCGCCGCCAGGGCCGCCAGGAGCGGCGCGAGGTCGTCGAGGCGACGGTGAACACGACGCCCTGCTCGCGGACGCGCTCGACGACGGCGGGGTCCTCGAGGACGAAGTAGCCGTGGTCGATCCGGTCGCAGCCCAGCAGATCGAGGCAGGTCGTCGTGTTGGCCGCGGTCGGGGCGTGCTCGGAGGAGTGGGCGGTCCGGCCCAGGCCGGCCTCCCCGGCGAGGCGGTAGGCGTCGGCGAAGCGCTCGGGCGGACCCGCCGTCTCGAGGTTGTCGAGCCCGATCCCCGCCACGTACTCGTGGGGGTGGCGGACGACCTCGCGGACCAGCTCGAGCGCCTCCTCCCCGCTGTGGCCCGCGGCCTGAGCCGGGACGGTTCCCGACGGGGCCCGCGGGTCCGCGCGGCTCCGGGAAGCCGGACGCGGTCCCGCGGGTCGGACGTCGCTACGCCGTGAGCGCGACCGCCGTCCACGAGACGGGCGGGAGGGTCAGCGTCAGCACGCCGTCCTCGAGCGTCGCCGTGGCCTCGCGCAGGCGCACGCGGTTCTGGTCGTCACGCGTGTTCTTCGCGTAGGGGTCCTCGTCGAACAGGGCCAGCGCCTCCGCGATGCTCGAGACTCCGAGGCCGCTGACGTCGACGGTGACCTCGATCGGCTCCGTCTGCGACCGGTTCACCAGGAAGACGGCCGCGCGGCCCTCGTCGACGGTGGCGACGGAGTCGATGAGCGGAGCGTCGCCGTGACGGGCGGTCGAGTAGGTCCCCGCGTCGATCCGGGGGCGCAGCACCGAGCCGGAGGCCAGGCGCGCGGTGGTCGAGAACGGGAAGAACGTGGTCTGGCGCCACGCGGCTCCGCCCGGCTCGGTCATGATCGGCGCGATCACGTTGACGAGCTGCGCGAGGGAGGCGGAGGTGACCCGGTCGGAGTTCTTCAGCAGCGTGATCATCAGGTTGCCGAGGACGACGGCGTCGGCGACGGAGTAGACGTCCTCGAGCAGGCGCGGGGCGTAGGCCCACTCGCGGGTGCTCTGGTCGCCCTCGGCGTCGGCCTTCTCCTTGGCCTGCCACTCCTCGAGGTACCAGACGTTCCACTCGTCGAAGGAGAGCTTGATGTCCTTCGTCTTCTTGAGCTTGAACTTCACGTGGTCCACGGTCGCCGCGACGGTCGCGATGAAGTACTCCATGTCGAGGGAGGAGGCGAGGAAGGAGCCGAGGTCTCCGTCGTACTCCTGGTAGTAGGCGTGGCACGAGACGTACTCGACGTCGTCGTACGCGTGCTCGAGGACCACGCGCTCCCACTCGCCGAAGGTCGGCATCGACGAGCTCGACGAGCCGCAGACGACCAGCTCGAGCGAGGGGTCGGCGATCTTGAGGGCCTTGGCGGTGCGGGAGGCGAGCTTGCCGTAGTCGTCGGCGCTCATGTGGCCGACCTGCCAGGGGCCGTCCATCTCGTTCCCGAGGCACCACATGCGGATGTCGTAGGGCTCGGTCCCGCCGTTGGCGATGCGCTGGTCGGCGAGAGCGGTGCCGGCCGGTCCGTTGGCGTACTCGAGGACGTCGAGCGCCTCGAGGACGCCGCGGGTGCCGAGGTTGACGGCGTACATGATCTCGCTGCCGGTGAGCTCCGCCCACTTCGCGAAGTCGTCCAGCCCGACCTCGTTGGTCTCGAGCGAGTGCCAGGCCAGGTCGCGGCGGCGGGGGCGCTCGGAGCGCGGGCCGACGCCGTCCTCCCAGCGGTAGCCCGAGACGAAGTTGCCGCCGGGGTAGCGGATCGTCGTGGTGCCCAGCTCCTTGACCAGCTCGACCACGTCGAGGCGGAAGCCGTCCTCGTTCGAGGCGGGGTGGCCGGGCTCGTAGATGCCGTCGTACACGCAGCGGCCGAGGTGCTCGACGAACGAGCCGAAGAGGCGCGGAGTGACGGGGGCGACGACCGCGGCGGGGTCGAGGCTGATGCGCGCGGTGGCGGCGGGGGCGTCGGTCATGAGGGCCTTTCGGGCTTCGGGCTCCCGCAGCGGGCTCGGCGGCGAGCGGTCTTTCTAACGTTGTACACGATGGTCCGCCCCGCCTCCGCTGCTGTCAAGAGCGGCACGGGCCCCACCCGCCTCGCTGCGCCGCTGCCGAGGTCGGCAGACCTCCTCGCGCGTCGGCCCTCCCCGCCGCCGCTCAGCGCACCTGTGCTCGACTGGGCGGGTGCCCTCCTCCGATGCCGTCACCGACGCCTGCTCCGAGCTCGCCGACCGCGCCGATGCCCTCGCGGCGTCGCATCCCCGCCCGCGCGCGTTCCTCGCGGCCGTCGCGAAGGACGTCGCCGGCATCCGCAGCGCCCCGCTCGGCGCTCTCGACCTGGCGCACGGCGGCCGCAACCGGGTCCGGGGGAAGGGCTTCCGCCGCCCCTACGACGACGGCACCCGCGGCCAGGCCCGCCACTTCGCCGGCGTCGCGGGCGCCACGCTGTACCTCGGCGGCTCGCTCGCGCACCTGTTCCTCCGGACCGTCGGCGGCGACGTCCGCGGCTCGGCCGACGACCGGCTGACGAGGCGGGCCGTGGAGTGGAGTCGGCTCCTCCGCCGCGGCAAGCTGGCCGTCGCGGACGCGGGAGCGTGGATCCGCCGCGAGATCTGCGGCAGCGGGACCTGCGCCTAGGCCCCGGTCGACGCCCGGCCGACCGGCGGGTCCTCCGCGATCGGCCGGCCCGCGGTCGACTCCCGGGCGACCACGGTGAACGCCGCCTCGTGGAGCGTCCCCGGGCCGGTGCGGGTGCCCTCGATCCGGGCCTGCAGCACCTCGACCGCGGTGCGCGCGATCTCGTCGCGCCCCGAGTCCACGCTGGAGAGGCTGGGGGAGGAGTAGCCCGCCTCGTCGATGTCGTCAAAGCCGATCACCGCCACCTCCTCGGGGACGCGGACCCCCGCCTCCTGGAGCGCGCGGACCGCGCCGAGCGCGAGGGTGTCGTTGAGCGCGAACACGGCGTCGAAGTCGAGCCCGGAGGCGAGCAGGCGGCGCATCGCCTCGGCGCCGCCGGAGCGCCGCCACGGGCCCGAGACGCCGATCATCCGCTCGTCGTAGGCGATGCCGGCCTCGGCGAGCGCGGCGCGGTAGCCCTCGAGGCGGAGCGACGCCGAGCTGACGGCGGCGTCGGGGTGGGTCCCGAGCGCCACGATCCGGCGCCGGCCGGAGGCGAGCAGGTGCGCGGTGGCAGCGTGCGCCGCCGCCGTGTTCTGCATGGTGACGTGGTCGACCAGCCCGGTGAAGATCCGCTCGCCGAGCAGCACCAGGGGGAAGCCGACCGCGAGTGCGTCCTCGTCGGCGAGGCCCAGCGGGCTGAAGAGCAGGCCGTCGGTGAGCTGCCGGCGCTCGCTCGCCAGGACGCTCCGCTCGCGCTCGGGGTCGCCGCCGGTCTGCTCGATCAGCACCGTCAGGCCGCGCTCGTCGGCGGCGCGCATCACGCTGTCGGCGAGCTCGGCGAAGTATGGGAGGCTCAGCTCCGGCAGGGCGAGGCCGATCACGCCGGTGCGGCCGCGGCGCAGGCTCCGCGCGGAGAGGTTGGGGCGGTAGCCCAGCTGCGCGATGGCCGCCTGCACCCGGGAGCGGGTGGCCGGGCGCACGTGCGGATAGTCGTTGATCACGTTCGAGACGGTCTTGATCGAGACGTCGGCGGCGCGGGCGACGTCGTGCAGCGTGACGGCCACGGTCCTCCCTCCGCTCGGCCCTCACGCTACCCCGGGGCTCCGCTCCGGCCTGTCGCGGATCGACGCCGGGGCGGCGTGCGGGCGGGGCGCGTCGCCGGAGCAGGACGCGCCCCGCGGCCGATCAGGTGTACCAGCTGGGCTCGGGGACGGTGTCGAGCAGGGCGAAGACGCCGACCTCGCGGCGCTTGTAGGGCAGCGGATCGTGCAGGGAGTGGGTGCGGAGGTTCCGCCAGTAGAGGTCGAGTCCGACCGAGCTCGCGGAGGCGCGGGCGCCGGTCAGCTCGAAGACGCGGGTCGCCGTCGCGAGGCCGTCCTCCACGATCCGCGCCTTGGCCGCGGCGATCCGCACGGCGATCTCGCCGCGGCGCCGAGGCGTCAGCTCCTCGCGCGGAGCGTGCAGCGCGGCCGAGAGCGCGGCCCCCGTCGCGTCGATCAGCGCCTCGTCGGCCCAGAGCCGGGACTGCAGGTCGCCGTATCCCTCGAGCACGTACCACTCGTCGCCGGCGCGCTCCTTGTCGTCGCCGCCGTACGGCCAGGCCCGGGTGCGCTCGCGGGTGTACTGCGCCGCGCGCTCGAGCGCTCCCTGCGCGATGCCGAGGTAGAACTCGGCGAAGACCTGCTGGATGACGGGCACGTTGAGGGTGTTGTAGACGAGCGGACGGTAGACCTTGTCGACGAAGCCGGCCGCCGCCGCCCACGGCACGCGGACGCCGCGGATCTCGACGGAGCCGGACTCGGTGAGGCGCTGGCCGAGGCTGTCCCAGTCGCGGCCGAAGACGATCCCCTCCTGATCGGTGGGCACGATCGCGAAGAGGTGGGTGTCCGTCCCCTCGAGCACCCCCTCGAGCACGGTCAGGTCGCTGACCACGCCGCCGGTCGAGAACGACTTGCGGCCGGTGAAGACCAACTCGTCGCCCTCCTCCCGCACGGTGAGGTCGGAGTCGCGCGGGTTCACCGCGCCTCCGTAGAGGAGGTCCCCCTCGGTCGCGAGCTGCTCGACCGCGATGATCTGCTCAGGGGTCCCCACGAGGCGGGCCGCCCAGGCCCAGAGGTAGTGGTAGCCGAGCAGCTGGCCGATCGAGCCGTCGCCGCGCGCGACGGTGCGGACGACGCGGAGGGCGGTGGTCCACTCCTGGGCGCCGCCGCCGTGCTCGGCGGGCCCGAGCAGCGTGACGAGGCCGGCCGCCTTGAGCAGGGCGACCTCGGCGAAGGGGGCGGCGCCGGCGCGGTCGCGCTCGAGGGCGTCGGTCGCGAGCACGGCGGCGACCTCCTCGGCGCGGACGAGCCAGGCGTCGGGGGAGTCGGGCCGGGGTGCGTCCGTCCAGTGCTCGGCGGCGGCGCCGATCGTCGTCGCGGCGTCGGTGCCGATGGTCGTCGGTGCGGTGGTGGTCACGGTGTCCTCGTCTCGTCGGGGGCGGTGTGCAGCGACTGTGCCAGGGGCGAGGTGCCCGGAGCGAGGCGCGTGTCGCCCCGTGTCCGCGTGTGTCGGCGGATGACCGGCGGGCGCCTCTGCACGATTTTGACAATCGTTATCAATAGCCGTTAGCGTGGGAGCACCCGCCCGGCCCCTGACCCAGATCGGCTCACCGTGAAGACCCGCCTCCTCGCCCTCACCGCCCTCCTCGGCAGCACCGCGCTCGCCCTGAGCGGCTGCTCCGGAGCGGGCAGCGCCTCCGACAGCTCCTCCGCCGCCGCCGCGGGCGGGCCCGTGAAGGTCGTCGCGTCGACGAACGTCTACGGCGACCTCGTCTCGAGCATCGGCGGCGACCTGGTCGAGGTGACCAGCATCATCGACAGCCCGGACAAGGACCCGCACGAGTACGAGGCCACCGCCCGCGACCAGCTCGCCGTGTCCGGCGCGACCCTCGTGATCGAGAACGGCGGCGGCTACGACCACTTCCTCGACACCATGATCAGCGCGGCCGGCACCGAGGCCCCCGTCATCACGGCCACCGTGATCGCCGGCCTGGAGGACGTCCACGACCACGCGGAGGAGGAGGAGTCGGAGGGCGGGCACGAGCACGCGGAGTTCAACGAGCACGTCTGGTACGACCTCTCGGTGATGAAGGAGGTCGCGGGGCGGATCGGCGATGAGCTCGCCGCGCTCGACCCCGACAACGCCTCCGCCTACTCCGCCAATCTCGCCACCCTCGACGAGGGGCTCGACGCGCTGATCGCCCGCGAGGACGAGCTGAAGGGCACGCTCTCCGGCCGCTCCATCGCGATCACCGAGCCCGTCCCGCTGTACATGACCGATGCGCTCGGCCTGACCGACGCGACTCCCGAGGCCTTCAGCGAGGCGGTCGAGGAGGGCACCGACGTCCCCGCGACCACGCTCCAGGAGACGCTGGCGCTGTTCTCCGGCGAGGCCGTCGACGCGCTGATCTACAACGAGCAGACCGAGGGCGCGCAGACGGACGCGGTGCTCGACGCCGCGAAGGCCGCCGGGATCCCGGCCGTCCCCGTCACCGAGACGCTGCCCGAGGGCGACGACTACACCGGCTGGATGACCGCCAACCTCGACGCGATCGAGGGAGCACTCTCCCAGTGAGCCACGACTCCCCGACCAGGCCCGTCTCCCCGGAGGCGGGCCCTTCGGCGTCCGTGCTGCGGCTGCGCGGCGCCGGCCTCCGCTTCGGCGACCGCGAGCTGTGGAGCGGCGTCGACCTCGACGTGCGCGCCGGCGAGTTCGTCGCGGTGCTCGGCGCGAACGGCTCCGGCAAGACGAGCCTCCTGCGCGCGGTGCTCGGCCAGCAGCAGCTGAGCGCGGGGGAGCTGCAGGTGCTCGGCGAGCCCGTGCACCGCGGCAACCGGCGCATCGGCTACATCCCACAGCAGAAGCTCGCCGACGAGGGCACTCCGCTGCGCGCCCGCGATCTGCTCGGGCTCGGGATCGACGGCCACCGGTTCGGCCTGCCCCTGCCCTCCCGCTCCCGGCGCGCGGCCGTCGACGCGCTGCTCGAGGCCGTCGGCGCCACCGCCTTCGCCGACGCCCCCATCGGCAGCCTGTCCGGCGGCGAGCAGCAGCGCGTCCGCGTCGGCCAGGCGCTCGCGGGCGACCCGGCGCTCCTGCTCTGCGACGAGCCGCTGATCGCGCTCGACCTCGCCCACCAGCGGGCGGTCAGCGAGCTGATCGACCGGCACCGCCGCGAGCGGAACCTCGGCGTCCTCTTCGTCACGCACGACGTGAATCCGGTGCTCGGCATGGTGGACCGCGTGCTCTACCTCGCCGGCGGCCGGTTCCGGATCGGCACCCCCGACGAAGTCCTGCGCTCGGAGGTGCTCAGCGAGCTCTACGACGCACCCGTCGACGTGATCCGCGCCCGGGGCCGGGTCATCGTGGTCGGCGCCCCCGACCACTCGCACGTGCACGAGCACGAGGAGGGGCAGTCGTGACGGACGTCTGGTCGCAGATCTTCGACTTCTCGGACTACGGAGCGCTGCTGTCGCTCCTGATGAACTCGGTGATCGCCGGCGCGGTCCTCGGAGTGGTCGGCGGGCTCATCGGCGTCTTCGTGATGTCGCGCGACATGGCCTTCGCGGTCCACGGCATCAGTGAGCTCTCGTTCGCGGGGGCGTCCGCGGGGCTGCTGCTGGGCGTCGGCGTCGTCGAGGGATCGATCGTCGGCTCGCTGATCGCGGCGGTCCTGATCGGCGTGCTCGGCTCGCGCGCCCGCGACCGCAACTCGATCATCGCGGTGCTGATGCCGTTCGGACTCGGCATCGGCATCCTCTGCCTGGCCCTCTACCCGGGCCGCAGCGCGAACAAGTTCGGCCTGCTCACGGGTCAGATCGTCGCGGTCGACGACCCGCAGCTCGGGTGGCTGATCGGCATCTCGGTGGTCGTCCTCGTCGGTCTCGCGCTGATCTGGCGCCCCCTCACCTTCGCGAGCGTCGACGCCGACGTGGCGGCCGCGCGCGGCATCCCCACCCGGGCGCTCTCGATCGCGTTCATGCTCCTGCTCGGCCTCGCGGTCGCCGTCTCGGTGCAGATCGTCGGCTCGCTGCTCGTGCTCGCGATCCTGGTGACGCCGGCGGCCGCGGCGCTGCGCCTCTCCGCCTCGCCGGTGGTCGTGCCGCTGCTGAGCGTGCTCTTCGCCGTCGGCGCGCTGGTGGGCGGCATCCTGCTCGCGCTGGGCGGATCGATCCCGATCAGCCCCTACGTGACGACGATCTCGTTCGCGATCTACGCGGTCTGCCGGATCATCGGCCGGAAGGGCGTCCGGCGCTCCCGGCTCGCCGTCGGCGGGGGGCGGTAGCGTGGCCCGGGTCGTGCGGAGTGGAGGTGGTCCAGTGGTCAAGCGCAACACGTGGCAGCGCGAGGCGGTGCGCGAGGCTCTCGGGCGTCGCGAGGACTTCGTCAGCGCCCAGGGCCTGCACAGTGCGCTGCACGCCTCCGGCTCGCCGATCGGGCTCGCGACGGTCTACCGCGCGCTCTCGGACCTGGCCGTGGAGGGCGAGGCCGACTCGCTGCAGTCGCCCGAGGGCGAGAGCCTCTACCGCGCCTGCACGCCGGGCACGCACCACCACCACCTGATCTGCCGCCGCTGCGGGCTGACGGTCGAGATCGCGGCCGACGAGGTCGAGGAGTGGGCGCGCTCGGTCGCGTCGCAGAACGGCTTCACGGACGCGCACCACGTCGTGGACGTCTTCGGGCTCTGCGCGGCCTGCACCGCGGGGCTCGCCGAGGCCTGAGGGTGGTCCGGCCGGGAGCCCGTCCGCGGGCGACCCTGGCCCGGCGTTCGGCTCAGGCCGGGAGGAACACGCCGATCGACCGGTCCTTCACCACGGAGCCGGCGGGCAGCACCCGCCCGCTCATCGCGAGGTAGACGCCCGGCGGCAGCAGCTGCACGGCGGCCACCGCGGTGCCGAGGTTGAACGCGGCGTCGCTGTCAAGCATCCGTGCGGGCTGCATCGCGCCGGTGAGGACGACCACCCGATCGCGGACGACGCCGAGGGCCTCGGCCGTCGCGGTCATCGTGTCGGTGCCGTGGGTGAGGACGATCCGGTCCTCCTCGGCGGCGAGCACCCGCTCGCGGATGAGGGCCCGATCGGCGTCGTCGAGCTCGAGGCTGTCCTTGGCGAGGACCTCCTCGACGCGGAACTCGAGCGTGGTGAGCACCGGGGCGAGCAGGCGCGGCACCATCGGGGCGCCGATCTCGAGCTCGCCCGCGAGCGAGTACTCCTTGTCGACGGTGCCACCGGTGGTGAGGACGAGGATGCGGTCAGTCACGCGATCAGACTAGGCGCCGCCTCCGACACCGGCACGTTCGTGCGCACTGGCCGCGCCACGGCGGCGGCGGCGGCCCGCATCGGGAACGATGGAGCGCATGACATCCTCCTCCCCGTCCCTCCTCCGCACCGGCGCCAAGGTGCTCCTCGGCTCCGCCCTCCTCTTCGCGGGGGTGAGCCACCTCACCCGCAAGCGGGAGGAGTTCCAGGCGCAGGTCCCCGAGTGGGTGCCGCTGGACAAGGACGCGGTCGTGCTCGCCTCGGGCGTGGTGGAGATCGGCCTGGGCGCCTCCCTGGTGCTCGCGCGCCGCCGGGCGCCGCTGGTCGGAGCCGCGGCCGCCGCCTTCTTCACCGCGATCTTCCCGGGCAACGTCTCGCAGTGGGTGACGCGGACGAGCGCCTTCGGCCTCGACACCGACCGCAAGCGCGCCGTGCGCCTCGCGTTCCAGCCGCTGCTGGTGGCGTGGGCGCTCTGGTCGACCCGTCGTCCGCGGGGCTGATCCCTCTCATCGGATCCCGCTCGCCGGGCGGCACGACGCCGGCCGTGAGCGCGTGCCGCCCGCCGCCCGCCGCAGAGGATCCCCCTCAGCCGTCGCCGTGCTGCGCCTCGGCCAGCAGCGGCGCGAGCAGCTCCTCGATCCGGCGGCGCGCCCCCTCGGCGTCGCCCGCGGCGATCGCCTCGACCAGCTCGGCGTGCTGGCGGGCGTGCACGTCCTCCTCGCCGACGACGTCCTCCTCCAGCACCGACTCGAACATGCCGGTGAGGCCGTCGTAGAGCTCGACGAACAGGTCGTTGTGAGTCGCGACGACGACGGCCCGGTGCAGCGCGGTGTCGGCGGCGATCCGCTCGGCGAGCTCCGGCGCCTCCCACGAGCGGGCCCGGCGGGCCAGCAGGGAGCGGAGGGCGGCGACGTCCTCCCCGGTGCGGCACTCGGCCGCCAGCGCGGCCGTCGCCCCGTCGATCGCGAACCGCAGCTCGAGGCCCTCCCGGCGGGCGGCGCTCGGGATGCGGCGGCGCAGCGACTCGGCGAGCTGCGAGCGCGCGGTGACGAACGTGCCGCGCCCCTGCTCCCGCCGCACGAGGCCCGCCTGCACGAGGGCCTGGACGGCCTCGCGGACGGAGTTGCGTCCGGCGCCGGTCCAGCGGGCGAGCTCGGCCTCCACCGGGATCCGCTCGCCGACGGCCCAGCGGCCCGAGCGGATCTCCTCGTGGAACAGCGCCGTGACGTGGTCGATCACGCTCTCGCGCTGGAACGGCGCCGCGGGGCTAGACTCGCCAGGATTCATCCCATCATCCTATCTCTCGGGGACTCCATGACCGCAGCACCGACGCTCCGCGCCACCGCCCTCCTGGCCCTCGCCGCCATCGCGATCACCGCGCTGAACCTCCGCACCGCCGTCACCGGCTTCAGCCCGCTGCTCGACACGATCGGCACCGATCTCGGCTTCGGGCCCTCGCTCTACGGGGCGCTGGGGACGATCGTCACCGCCTCCTTCGCCGTCTTCGGCTTCGTCGCCGCGGCCGTCTCGCGCCGGATCGGCCTGGAGCGCACGCTCGCGATCGCGACGCTGGTGACCACGCTGGGCATCGCCCTCCGCGCGCTGAGCCCGAGCCCGGTCGCTCTGGTGCTCTCGACCGTCGTCGCCTTCGCGGGCGTGGGCACCACGAACGTGCTCATCGTGCCGATCGTGAAGCGGTACTTCGCCGAGCGGATCAAGACGGTCAGCTCGCTCTACCTGGCGCTGCTGCAGGTGGGCCAGTTCGTCGCTCCGCTGGTCGCGGTGCCGCTGGCCTCGACGGCGGGGTGGCGCTGGGCGATCGGGATCTGGGCCGTGATGACGGCCGCGGCCTGCCTGCTCTGGGCGGCGCTCGCGGCCCGCGGAGGAGGCGGGGCGGCTCCGGCCGCCGCCGGCGGCCGCGTGGACGGGGCGTGGCGCACGCCGCTGCTCTGGGCGATGGTGCTGATGCTCGGGATGACCGGTCTGCACACCTACGGGATCATCACCTGGCTGCCGACGATCCTCGTCGACGCGGGCGCGGATCCGGCGCAGGGCGGGGCGCTGCTGGCGCTGTTCTCGGTGTTCGGCCTCGCCGCCGCCTTCGTGGTGCCGCCGCTGACTCTGGGGATGCGCAACCCGGTCGTGGTCGTGGTGGTGTGCTGCGTGCTGCTCGCCGTCGGCTACGCGGGCCTCGTCGTCGCTCCGCTGGAGGGTGCCGTGGCGTGGGTGGTCTGCCTCGGGCTCGGCGTCAGCACGTTCCCGATGACGCTGACGCTCGTGAACGCGCGGACGCGGACGACCACCGGCTCCTCGACCCTCTCCGGCGCCACGCAGGGGCTCGGCTACGGGCTCGCCTGCCTCGGTCCGCTGCTGATCGGCGTGCTCTACGAGGCGCAGGGGGACTGGGGCGGCGCGTACGCGCTGCTGTTCGCCGGAGTGGCGGTGCTGCTGGTCAGCGGGATCGTCGCGTGCCGTCCGCGGTTCCTCGAGGACGAGGCGGCGCTCCGCCGGGCCTGAGCGGCGGCGCTCAGCGCGACGCGGCCGGAGCGAGCGCGGAGACGATCCGCCCCAGCCCGAAGCGCCAGGCGCTCTCCACATCGCCGCCGAGGGTGAAGGCGCCGGTGATCTCCATCCCGATGAACCCCGTCGCCCAGGCGGTCAGCGTGCGCGCCGCCTCGAGGGCGTCCTCCTCGCCCGCCAGCTGCGCGGTGAGGTCCAGCAGGCGGGCGCTCGCCGCGTCGCGGTACTCCTGGGGGGCGACGGGCGTGCCGGGAGCGGGGGCCGTCACGAGGAGGAACGCGGCCGGCCGGTCTCTGGCCGGAGCTCCTGGCCGAGCTGCGCGCAATGGGCCGCACCCTCGACGACGTGCGCGGCGTCGTGCTGACCCACGGCGACTCCGACCACGTGGGCTTCGCCGAGCGCCTGCGCCGCGACCACGGCGTGCCGGTCCACGTGCACGCCGCCGACGCCGAGCGGGCGAAGGGCGGGGCGAAGCCGAGGACCGCGACACCGCGGCTGCGCGTCCTGCCGCTCCTCGGCTTCGCGGCCTACGCGCTGCGGAAGGGCATCGCGACGGTCCCGCCGCTCACCGAGGTCGTCGAAGTGCACGACGGGCAGACGCTCGACCTGCCGGGCGCTCCCCGCGTGATCGCGCTCCCGGGTCACTCCCCGGGGAGCATCGCCGTGCACGTGCCGCCGGCCGACGCGGTCTTCGTCGGCGACGGGCTGACCACCCGCCACGTGCTCACCGGCCGCACGGGTCCGCAGCCCGCGCCCTTCACCGACGAGCCGGAGCAGGCGCTCGCGTCGCTCCGGGCGCTCCTGCCCACCGGGGCGCGCTGGGTGGTCCCGGGCCACGGAGCGCCGTGGAGCGGCGGGATCGAGGCGGCGGTCCGGCTGGTCGAGAGCGCCTGAGGCCCGGAGCCGCTCAGGAGGCGGGGACGAGCTTCCAGCGGTCGGCGAGCATCTCGAGGCCCTTGTCGAAGGTCGCCGACCACGCCGTGACGTCGTGGGCGCTGTCCGGCACCTCGAGGTAGGTGGCGCTCATGCCGGCGGCGACGGCCGCGGCGTAGACGGTCTTCGCTCCGGGGAGGAACGAGGTGTCCTCGGCGCCGACTCCGAAGATCGCGACGGTGCCGGTGTAGGGGGCGTTCGCCGCGAGGACGTTCACCGGCTTCGCGGTCTCGTAGGCGGCCTGGTCGCCGCCGAACCCCTGCGCGACCGTCGCCGCCTCGCTGCCGAGGGTCGGCGCGAGCTCGCCCGAGGCGTCGACGATGTTGCCGAAGAGCGACGGGTGGCCGGCGCCGAGCTGGATCGAGCAGGTCCCGCCCTGCGAGAGGCCGCCGATCGCCCAGTGCTGCGCGTCGCCGAGCACCGGCAGGTTGGCGCGGATCCAGTTCGGGACGTCGACGGTGAGGTAGGTGGCGGACTTCCCGAGCGGCGAGTCGACGCACATCGGGTTCCTGTCCGGATCGCCCAGCTGGTCGGGCGACACGACGATCGGCGCGAGGCCGGCGTGAGCGGCGGCGTAGGCGTCGAGGGTCTGCTGGAACTTCTCGGTCGAGAGCGGATCGGAGGGCGACCCCGGCTGCCCCGAGAGCATGATCATCACCGGCAGCAGCGGCGGTGCCGCGGTGAGGGCCGCGGGCGGGAGGTAGACCACCGCGTCGCGGGCCGGGAAGCCCGACGCGGTGGCGGGGATGGCGACCGTCGAGACCGAGCCGACGGCGGGCATCCCGGCCGGGGCCGTCCAGGTCGCGAGGTCCGAGTGCGGTCCGTCCGCGGCGGCGACCGGCACGGAGGAGTCGGAGTACGCGCTGATCCCGAGCGCGCTGCGCACCGTGGGGTACTGGCCGAAGTCGATGTTGACGGTCATCGCGGCCGCCGCGACGACGAGCACTCCGGCCGCGAGCGATGCGAGAACCCCCCGCGCGCGGCGGCGGGCGATCGCGTGCCCGAGGACGACCAGGGCGACGCCCAGCCCGCCGATCCCGAGGCCGATCGCGACCCGGGTGACCGGCGTGAAGTCGACGCCGAACGGGCCGTCGGGCCCGTCGACGAGGGCGGCCAGGGCGGCGCCGCCGATCAGGCCCAGGAGGAGGACCGCGACGGCGATCCCGCCGCGCCGGGAGCGCCCGCGGCGGGGAGCGCGGACGTGGGCGGCGAGCAGGAGGAGGAGCGCTCCGATCGCGAGCACGTAGACGGCGACGACGAGGGGGCCGGAGACGAGGCTCAGGTCGAGGAGAGAGGTCATGCGTCGATCCGGTCGGAGGGTGCTCGGGCGGGGGTCAGTCTGGCGGCGGTCTCTGGAGGAGAGCCGGGAGCTGTCGGGAGCGATTCTCCTCCCCGGGCGCGGATCCACCGAGCTCTCCACCGATCGGGCGCAACCCCGCGCGCCGCGCCGCCGCTCCCGCCTAGCGTGGGACTCCCGACGCACACCGCGCCCTCACGAAGGAGCCCGCACCATGACGCAGCACCCCCGCCTCGAGACCTCCTCCCGCGAGGCCCGCGCATGAGCCGCGGAGTCGCCGTCGTCACGGGCGGCACGGCCGGGCTCGGACGCGCCACGGTCCGCGAGCTCGCCTCCCGCGGCTGGGACGTCGCCGTGCTGGCGCGCGGCGAGGACGGACTGGCAGCCACGGTGGCCGAGATCGAGCAGAAGGGCCGGCGCGGGCTGGGCATCCCGACCGACGTGGCCGACCGCGAGGCCGTCGAGTCGGCGGCCGACCGGGTCGAGGCCGAGCTCGGCCCGATCGAGCTGTGGGTCAACGACGCGATGGTCGGCGTCTTCGGCGAGTTCCTGTCGACCGAGCCCGCCGACTTCGAGCGCGCCGTGGGCGTCAACTTCTTCGGCTTCGTCAACGGCACCCGCGCAGCCCTCTCCCGGATGACCCCGCGCGACCGCGGGCACGTCATCCAGGTCGGCTCCGCCCTCGCGCACCGGGGCATCCCGCTGCAGGCCGCTTACTGCGCCTCCAAGTTCGGCGCCCGAGGCTTCACCGAGGCCGTCACCGCGGAGCTGCTGCACGCGAAGAGCCGCGTGCGCCTGTCCGAGGTCGACATGCCGGCGCTCAACACCATCCAGTTCAACTGGGTGAAGTCGCAGCTGCCGCACCACCCGCAGCCCGTGCCGCCGATCTACGAGCCCGAGGTGGGCGCGATCGCGATCGCCGACGTGGCCGACAAGCCGCGCCGCCGCACCTGGGTCGGCGAGCCGACCGCGGGCACCATCCTCGGCGACCGCTTCGCCGGGCGCTTCATGGACTGGTACCTCGCCCGCAGCGCCTTCGACGGTCAGCAGGCCCCCGACAAGACGGAGCCGATGCTGCCGAACAACGTCTACGAGCCGGTCCCCGGCGATCACGGCGCCCGCGGCCTCTTCAGCGACCGCGCGCACACCATGACGCCCCAGATCTGGATGATCCGCCACCGCGCCCTGAGCTACGCGGGGGCCGCCGCGGCCCTCGCCGCCGGCGCCGCGGGCGTCGTCTCGGCCCTGCGGAGGAAGTGACCGTGGTCGACGCCGTCGTCATCGGGGCGGGGCCCAACGGCCTCGCCGCCGCGGTCACGCTCGCGCGGGCCGGGCTCTCGGTCACCGTGCTCGAGCGCAACGAGACGATCGGCGGCGGCGCGCGCACGGCGGAGCTGACGCTGCCCGGCTTCCACCACGACGTCTGCTCGGCGGTGCACCCGATGGCGCTCGCGTCCGGCTTCTTCCGCGCCTTCGGGCTCGACCGGCGCATCGAGCTGGTCGTCCCCGAGATCTCGTACGCGCATCCTCTCGACGGCGGCCGCGCGGGCATCGCCTACCGCGACCTCGACCGCACGGTCGAGGCGCTGGGGCGCGACGGAGCGGCGTGGCGCGCCCTGATGGGACCTCTCTCCGAGCGGGCCGACCGCGTCGCGGGCTTCACCAACGACGCGCTGCTGCGGATCCCGACGGACCCGAGCGTGCTGATCCGCTTCGGACTGCGGGTGCTCGAGCAGGGCACCCCGGTGTGGAATCTGCGCTTCCGCGAGGACGTCGCCCCGGCGATGTTCTCCGGGGTCGCCGCGCACTCGATCCGCCCGATGCCGAGCCCGTCGACGGCCGCGGCCGCCCTGGCGCTCGGCGCCTACGCCCACGCGCGCGGCTGGCCGGTGCCGATCGGAGGCAGCCAGTCGATCGTCGACGCGCTCGCCGACGACCTCCGGGCGCACGGCGGCACCATCGAGACCGGCGTCGAGGTGACCTCGCTCTCGGAGCTGCCCCCGGCCCGCGCCGTGCTCGTCGACGGCACGCCGACGGCGCTGCTCGCGATGGCGGGGGACCGGCTGCCCCCGGCGTACGCGGCGGCACTTCAGCGCTTCCGCTACGGCAACGGCGTGGCCAAGGTCGACTTCGCCCTCGACGGGCCGGTGCCGTGGACGAACCCGGAGCTCGCCGGCGCAGGCACGTTGCACGTGGGAGGCAGCCGCGCCGAGATCGCGGCCGCCGAGCGCGACGTGAAGCGCGGCCGGCACAGCCGCAGCCCCTACGTGCTGGTGGCGCAGCCCTCGATCGCCGATCCGACCCGGGCGCCCGAGGGCAAGCACGTCCTCTGGGCGTACACGCACGTCCCCCGGTACTCGCCCGCCGACCAGCAGGAGGCGATCACCGCCCAGATCGAGCGCTTCGCCCCCGGGTTCCGCGACCGCGTGATCGGCGCCTCCTCGATGACCGCCCGCGACATGCAGGCCTACAACCCGAACTACCTGGGCGGCGACATCGCCGCCGGCGCCGCGAGCGTCGCGCAGCTGCTCTCGCGCCCGGTCCCCACGACCGACCCGTGGCGGACGCCCGCGAAGGGGCTCTACCTCTGCTCCTCGTCCACCCCGCCCGGGCCGGGCGTGCACGGCATGGCCGGCTGGCACGCCGCCCGCAGCGCGCTGCGGCACGAGTTCGGGGTGCGCGAGTCGCCCGACCTGTCGCCGGAGGCGCACCCGGCCTGAGCCGCCGCCGTTGCGCTGCGCCCGTCGCCGCCCCCGGCCTGCCAGGCTGAGGGACGGCGCCGCCACGCGCCCGACCACCACCAGAAGGAGCCTGCGATGTCTCGCACCACCCGCGTCGTCCACTGCCCGCCCGAGTCCGTCTTCGCGGTGCTCGCCTCCGGCTGGCTGTTCCCGAGCTGGGTCGTCGGCGCGTCGCGGATGCGGAAGGTCGACGCCGACTTCCCGCACGTGGGCTCGCAGCTGCACCACTCCTTCGGCCTCTGGCCGCTCGTGATCGACGACCGCACCACGGTTCTCGAGTGGGACCCGCCGCGCCGGATGGTCATCCAGGCCGCCGGCTGGCCGCTCGGCGAGGCCCGGGTGCGCGTCGAGGTCGAGCCGCACGCACGCGGCGCGAAGGTGCGGATGCACGAGGCGCCCGTGAAGGGCCCGGGCACGCTCGTCCCGAAGCCGCTGATGCACTCGTTCCTCTGGATCCGCAACCGCGAGGCCGTGCGCCGGCTCGCCCACATGGCCGAGGCGGGAGCCGCGGGACGCACGCTCGCGCCCGCCTCGCTCCCCTCGCCCGCCGACCGTGCCGGGATCGACCGGCCGAAGCACGTCTGGGCGCGCCTGACCGGAGAGATCGGGTCGATCGCGGTCGGAACGCTCGTGGTCCGCGGCGTCCTCGCGGCCGTGCGGCGCGCCCGGAGCTGACGGGCCCGGACCCGACGGCGCCCGGAGTCGGCGGCGCCCCGGAGACGACGGCGCCCGGGTCGGACGCCGCTCGGCTCGGACGCCGCCCGGGTCAGACGATCCGCTCGACCAGCCGCACGTGCTGCACCGCGACGCGCTTCGGCTCGCCCGCGAAGGCGGCGTCGCGCTCGGGCGAGGCCAGGTACGCCCGCTCGACCTCGGCGAACGCGTCGGCGTCGCCGGCCGTGCTGACCGCCCAGACGAACTCGTTCACCTCGCGGTCGGCGTAGGCGAACTCGATCCGGAAGCCGTGGGCCTCGCGCGCCGGCACGATCCGCTCGGGGAACCAGGCGAGGAAGTCGTCCATCACCCCGTCCATCAGCTCGTAGCGTCGGAGTTGGATCGTCCTGGTCTCGGCTGCAGCGCTCATGCTGCGACGGTACCCGCCCGGCGGCCGCGCCGTCGCCGCGCTACGCTCGCCGCCGACAGCCCCACGCCGAGGAGGACAGCACGGACCCCCGCCACCGCTCCCTCGCGCTGCTCGTCGCCGGCTGCTTCTTCATGGAGAACCTCGACGCCACGATCGTGACGACCGCCGTGCCCGCGATCGCCGCCGACCTGGGCGTCGACTCCGCCGCGGTCTCGATCACCGTCACCGCGTTCCTCCTCACCGTCGCCGTCCTCATCCCGGCCTCGGGCTGGCTCAGCGAGCGCTTCGGCGTGCGCCGCGTCTTCACCAGCGCGATCGCCGTCTTCACCCTCGCCTCCCTGCTCTGCGCGCTCAGCCCCACGCTGCCGCTTCTGGTCGGCGCCCGGGTCCTGCAGGGCGTCGGCGGCGCGCTGATGGTGCCGGTCGGCCGGCTCGCGGTGCTGCGGGCGACTCCGCGGGAGGGGATCATCCACGCCATCGCGATCCTGGTCTGGCCGGGACTGGTCGCCCCCGTGATCGCGCCGTTCCTCGGCGGGCTGCTCACGACCGTCGCCTCCTGGCACTGGATCTTCCTGATCAACCTGCCCCTCGGGGTCGTCGCGTTCGCGATCGCGCGCCGGATCGTCCCCGCCACCTCCGAGAGCGCGCCGCCCCCGCTCGACGTCACGGGGCTGGTGCTCGTCGCGGTCGGGCTCGGCGCGCTGGTCGGAGCGGCGGGGCTCCTCACCGGCTCCGAGCTCGACGGGCGGGCGGTGGCGCCGCTGCTCGTCGGCGCGGTCGTGACGGCGCTCGCCGTGCGGCACCTGCGCCGCGCCGAGCATCCGCTCGTGCGGCTCGACGCCTTCCGCTTCCGCACCTTCCGGGTCGCCAACGCGAGCGGATCGCTCTACCGGGCGACCGTGAACGCGGTGCCGTTCCTGCTCCCGCTGCTGTTCCAGGACGCGTTCGGCTGGAGCCCGGTGCAGGCCGGCTCCGTGGTGCTGGCGCTCTTCGCCGGCAACCTGGCGATCAAGCCGGCCACGACTCCGCTGTTGCGGCGCCTCGGCTTCCGCGGGGTGCTGGTCGCGGCGAGCGCGGTCGGGGCGGCGTGCATGGCGGCGATGGCGTTCCTCGAGCCGGCGACTCCGGTGGCGCTCGTGGTGGCGCTGCTGGTGCTGAGCGGAGTGGCCCGCTCGGCGGGCTTCACGGCCTACAACACCGTCACGTTCGCCGAGGTCCCGCAGGAGGGGATGTCGGGCGCGAACACCCTCAACGCCACCACGCAGCAGATCGCGGCCGGACTCGGAGTCGCGGTGGGCGCGGTGGCGCTCGCCGTCGGCACCGCGATCGGGCCCGGCCTCGTCCCGTACCGCGTCGCCTTCCTCGCCCTCGCGGTGCTGACCCTCGTGCCGCTCGCCGCCGCCGCCCGGCTCCCGCGCGACTCCGGGAGCGCCCTCACCGCCTGACCCGCGCGGGCGTCAGGCGAGGCCGAGCGCGATGCCGTCGAGGATGTCGTGCGCGGTCGAGCGGACCCGGTCGACGCCCGGCGACGCCTCGTGGACCGCGCGGAGGACCTCGCCCCAGACCAGCGCGCCGGCCGCCAGCACGTCCTCGCGCCCCGGGCGGACCCAGGGGAGGGCCGCCGTCCCCTCCGGAGACAGTGCGGCGAGCTCGTCGCAGGCGGCGAGGACGTCGGAGAGGGGGAGGGACGTCTCGAGCGCGGCGCGGTCGGTGGTGCGGAGGACGTGCGCGGTGATCGTGAGCACGGTCGCGGCGACGCCGACGACGCTCCGGGCCTGCGAGAGGTCGACGGAGGAGGCGGCCAGCGCGGCGCCCACGTCCGCCCGCATCGCCGCGCGCTCGCCCTCCGTCGGTTCGGCGGCCCGGCGGTGGCGCTCGGTCAGGCGGACGCTGCCGACGTCCATCGAGTGCGCCTGCTCCGGCTCCGCTCCGCCGAGCACGAGCTCGGTCGAGCCGCCGCCGAGGTCGACGACCAGCACGGGCCGGGCGGAGTCGACGGCCGAGACCGCGCCGCGGAAGGAGAGCCGCGCCTCCTCCTCGCCGGAGATCGTCTCCGGGGTGACGCCGAGGATCCGCTCGACGGCGGCGAGGAAGTCCTCGCGGTCGGCGGCGTCGCGGGTGGCCGAGGTGGCGACGAAGCGGAGGCGCTCGGCGCCGGCCTCCTGCGCGGCGGCCGCGTACTCGCGGGTGACGGCGAGGGTCCGCTCGAGGGCGGCCGGGTCGAAGCGGCCGGTGCGGTCGACCCCGCGGCCCAGCCGCACGAGCTCGGTGCGGCGCTGGACGTCCCGGAGGCGGCCGCCCTCCACGTCGGCGATCAGCAGGCGGAGGGAGTTGGTGCCGCAGTCGAGCGCCGCGACGCGCGTGGGGGAGGACATCCGCCCATTCTGCCCGCGCGGCCGGGGCCGGAGGCGGGCGATAGCCTGGGGGAGAGACGAAGGAGCCGCCCGTGCACGAACACCACGTCCGCGTCCACCGCAGCGACGAGGAGCTCCCGCGACACGGGCAGCTCGCCCACGCGCTCGCCGAGGTCGCCGCCGATCCGGTCGAGATCGACGACGAGGTCGCCGAGATGGTGGTCAACCGGGTCATCGACAACGCCGCCGTCGCCACCGCGTCGCTCCTGCGCCGCCCGGTCGTCGCCGCCCGCGCGCAGGCTCTCGCGCACCCCGCCTCCATCGGCGGCAAGGGCTCGGTCGTCCTCGGCGTCGACCCGGCCCGCCGGGTGTCGCCCGAGTGGGCGGCCTGGGCCAACGGAGTCGCCGTGCGCGAGCTCGACTACCACGACACGTTCCTGGCGGCCGAGTACTCGCACCCGGGCGACAACATCCCTCCGCTGATCGCCGTCGCCCAGCACGCGGGCATCGGCGGGGCGCAGCTCGTCCGCGGCATCGTCACCGGCTACGAGGTCCAGGTGGACCTGGTGCGCGCGATCAGCCTGCACCGGCACAAGGTCGACCACGTGGCGCACCTCGGCCCCTCGGCCGCCGCCGGGATCGGCACGCTGCTCGGCCTCGACGTCGCGACCATCGAGCAGGCCGTCGCGCAGGCCCTGCACACGACGACCGCCACGCGGCAGTCGCGCAAGGGCGAGATCTCGAGCTGGAAGGCGTACGCGCCGGCCTTCGCGGGGAAGATGGCGATCGAGGCGGTCGACCGGGCGATGCGCGGCGAGACCAGCCCGTCGCCGATCTACGAGGGCGAGGACGGCGTCATCGCCTGGATGCTCGACGGCGCCGACGCGAGCTACGACGTCCCGCTGCCCGACCGCGGCGAGGCCAAGCGCGCGATCCTCGACACGTACACGAAGGAGCACTCGGCCGAGTACCAGGCGCAGGCGCTGATCGACCTCGCCCGCCGCCTGCACCGGACGCACCCCGAGGCCGCCGACCCCGAGCGCGTCGAGCGGATCGTCCTGCACACCTCGCACCACACGCACTTCGTGATCGGCTCGGGCGCGAACGACCCGCAGAAGTACGACCCGGCCGCGTCCCGCGAGACGCTGGACCACTCCGTGCCGTACATCTTCACGGTGGCGCTGCAGGACGGCGCCTGGCACCACGTGCACAGCTACGCCCCCGAGCGGGCCGCCCGCGCCGACACCATCGCGCTCTGGCACCGGGTCACGACGCAGGAGGACGCGGAGTGGACGCGCCGCTACCACTCCACCGATCCGGGCGAGAAGGCGTTCGGCGCGCGCGTCGAGATCCTGATGACGGACGGCACGACGATCGTCGACGAGATCGCGGTGGCGGACGCGCATCCGCTGGGCGCGCATCCGTTCAGCCGCGAGCAGTACGTGTCGAAGTTCCGCACGCTCGCCGCCGACGTGCTCGAGGAGTCCGAGATCGAGCGCTTCCTCGACCTCGCGCAGCGCCTGCCCGAGCTGACCCCGGAGGAGGTCGGCCGCCTCAGCGTGATCGCCGCTCCCGGCGTCCTCGCCTCGATCGAGCCCCCGCGCGGCCTGTTCTGATCCCTCCGCGGGAGGGTCGTCCGCACGCACGGTGACGCGCGCACGGACGGCCTCCCGCGGCGGGGAGCGCCGTCGTCAGGCGGTCTGCTCGGCGACCCAGTCCTGGATCTCGGCGATGAAGCGCCGGCGCGAGAAGACCCGGGTGCGAGCCCGGAAGGCGTCGACGTCGAGCGCGAGCGCACGCCGCAGCAGGTCGCTCCAGTCGGGATCGCCCTCGAGGTCGGCGATGACGCCCCCGCCGGCGAGGGACACGCTCTCGCGCACTCCGCCGATGTCGGTCCCGATGACCGGCGTCCCGCAGGCCATCGCCTCGACGGGCATGATCCCGAAGTCCTCGACGGCGGGGAAGACGTACACGAGCGCCTGCGCGTAGAGCGCGCGGATCAGCTGGTCGGAGGGCGAGATGACGAAGGTCACGTCGGCCCGGATCTCCTCGGCGTAGGCGCGGAGCCGCGCCTCCCAGGGGCCGTGCCCGGCGATGACGACCGGGAGCCCGGTGCGGGCTCCGGCGTCCATGACCTTCTCGAGGCGCTTGTAGGGGACGAACCGCGAGGCGCCCAGGATGAACGGCCGGGCGAGCGAGTCGAGGAGGCGCAGCTCGTCGTCGTCGAGCGGGGAGCGCCAGTCGGTGATCGTCGAGAGCAGCTCGGTGTTCACCGGCGGGTAGATGACCCTCGACGGCTGGTGCCACGCGTCGCGCACCCGCTGCCCGGTGAAGAGGCTGTTCACCGCGATGGAGGAGGCCTCGGCGGCGCGGAGGCGGTCGATCGGCTTGAGGAGCAGGCTCGCGGTGCGGGCGGCGAGGCTGCTGCCGCGGCCGTCGCGGTCGGGCTCCCAGATGTAGCGGGCCGGGGTGTGCGCGTAGACGAGCTTGCGGGTCGGTCCGCTGGTGCGGACGTGGTGGGCGAAGAGGTGCGAGCTGACCAGCACCCACTCGCGGGAGGCGCCGACCGGGAGCCTCCACGTGGGCAGCATCGCCGGCAGAGCGAGGACCTTGTGGCGGCGCAGCGGCGTGCGCGCCAGCCAGGACTCCGAGACGGGCCTGCCGACGACCTCGGCGCAGTCGCTCCAGAGGACGCGGACGTCGGCGTCGGCGAAGGCCTCGGTCATCGCCTCGAGCACGCGCTCGGCGCCTCCGCGGCGCTCGACCCACTCGTGCACGATCAGGCCGGGACCGACCGGGGGGACGGATCGGGAACGGGTGGTCGCGTCGATGACGGCAGTGATGATGGGCCCCTTCCCCCGGGCGTGCGGTGAGGATCGGGCGGCCATCCGGAGACGGGAGCGGCTCCGAATGCTTATCCGTCGTCGGTGACCGATCAGCAGTGCAGTAGAAGCTAAGCGGCTCGTGGAGAAGGAATCGAAAGGCGAGTACGAGTCGTCGCAGAACGACGGGGAAAGAAGAGTCCGATGATCCGGATAAGCCGCGAGTGGAATGGCGAGGATCGTCTGGAGTTCGTCGCGGAGGTGCTATTCCCTCGGAGATCACAACGATGGAGGAGAGTCGCGGAGAAGAAGAAGTCACTCTTTCAGTGACGCCGTGCCGGGAGGATCAGGAGACGCCGATGCGCTGCAGGGTCTGCCACCGCCACTGGTCGCGGACGCCCTCGCGCACGGTGCGCACCGCCCGCCAGCCCAGCTCCCGCTCGGCGCGTGCCGGGTCGGCCCAGCTCGCGGCGAGGTCGCCCGGCCGACGCTCCACGACCCGCCACCGGACCGTCTCCCCGCTCGCCCGCTCGACCTCGTCGATCAGCTCGAGGACGCTCGTCGGCGAGCCCGTGCCGAGGTTGTAGACGCGGTGCCCGGGCCGCGCACGCTCGAGCGCCGCGACGTGCCCGGCCGCGAGATCGCAGACGTGGATGTAGTCGCGCAGCCCCGTGCCGTCGGGGGTCGGGTAGTCGTCGCCGAGGACGTCGACGCACCGGGAGGGGTCGCCCGCGGCCCGCGTCAGCACGGGCAGGAGGCTCCCTGGCGCCGTGGCCGGATCCTCGCCGATCCGCCCCGACGGGTGCGCGCCGATGGGATTGAAGTAGCGGAGGCTGACCCCGCGCAGGAGGGGATCTGCGCGCGCGGCGTCGCCGAGGATCTCCTCGATGACGCGCTTGGTCGCGCCGTAGGGGCTCGCCGCGCTCAGCCCGGCGGGGGAGTCCTCCCCGACCGGCATCGCGCCGCCCGGGCTGTAGACGGCCGCCGAGCTCGAGAACACGACGGTGCGGATCCCCGCCTCCGCTGCGACCGAGAACGCCGCGGTGGCGAGCCCGACGTTGACCGTCCAGTACTCGAGGGGCCGCCGCACCGAGTCGCCGACCGACTTGAGCCCGGCGAGCAGGACCAGGGCGTCGACCGGTCCGTGGGCGGCGAGGAAGCGGGTCAGCGCGGCCGTGTCGCGCGCGTCGGCGATCAGGCGGGGGACCACTGAGCCGGTCAGCTCCTCCACCGCGTCGAAGGTCCGCTCGCTCGCGTGCGAGAGGTCGTCCACGACCAGCACCTCGTGGCCGCTCTCGAGGAGCGCGACGGCGGTGTGGCTCCCGATGTAGCCCGCTCCGCCCACCAGAAGGACTCGCATGCGGGGGAGCCTAGATCGGCTCCCGCACGGCGTCGGCGCCGCTGCCGGGCCCGCGGATCCGTCGATCCGCGCCGCCGTCACCCGTGCGCGGGACGCCCTCTGCCGCGGTCGTAGCCCGCGATCGCCGCGGACTCGACGGCGAGCGCGACCAGCTTCTCGCCGACCGGGCGGGGCACCACTCCGAGCGCGGCGTCCGCGAATCCCGCGACCAGTGCCGTCCGCCGCTCGCTCCCGCCGCGGGCCAGGAGTCGCACGGCCGCGTCCCACGCGCCGGCTGCGGGCACCGCCTCCCGCACCTGCTCGGGGTGCAGCCGCTCGAAGGTGCGGCGGGCTGCCCCCGAGAGGAACGCGCGCCGGCTGCGGACCGCCGCCGAGACGGAGGCGCCGTGGTGCAGGGCCTCGGCGCCGGGCTCGATCCGCACCGGCACTCCCAGGCGGTGCAGCCGATAGCCCCAGTCGACGTCCTCCCAGCCGTACTCGCGGTAGTCGGTGCTGTAGCCGCCGACCCGGTCGTACGTCGCCCGCGTCACCGAGACGTTGCCGCCCCAGTAGCGCCAGGAGGCGTCGGAACCCGCCGCGTAGGCGCCGCGGCGGAAACGCTCGCCGGCGGGCCGGCCGTAGGCGCGCGAGTAGGCGGTGCCCGGGTCGACGTCGGGGCAGAGGCCGACGACGCCGACGACCGCGTCCCGGTGGGCCCCGACGTGCGCGGCGGCCCAGCCCGGGCCGGGCTCGAGGTCGTCGTCGCAGCGGATCAGCACGTCGCCCCGCGCGGCGTCGAAGCCGGCCGTGAGCGCGGCGGAGCGCCCCCGGTTCTCGGGGAGCACGACGCGGCGCACGGGCACGGGGGAGGCGTCGAGGGCGCGCTCGCTGGCATCGACGACGCCGTCGAGGACCACGACCACGTCGAGGTCGCGGTGGGTCTGAGCCGCGAGGGCGGCGAGGAGGCGGGGCAGGCGGGCCGCCCCCGCGTAGCTGGGGACGACGACGCTCGCGACGCTCATGGGGACTCCTCGCCGCGCGGGCTGCTCTCGACCAGGAGCAGCTCCTCCAGCCCGCTCAGCACGCGCGCCAGGTCGTCGGCGATGGCGCCGGGATCGGTGGAGTGAAGGCGGGCGAGCCGGTCGGCCAGGCCGGAGAAGTCCTGCGGCTCGTCGTCGAGCGCCCGCCAGGTCGCGGCCACGCTCTCGCGCAGCGCGTAGGGGCTGCCCATCGGGGAGACGTCCAGCGGGAGCACCAGGACGCGCCCGTTCAGATCGACGGAGGCCGTGTCCGGGCGGCGCCGCCAGAGAAGGAGCCGGGGGTCCTCTGCCATCTTCTCCGCGTCCTCTCCGCTGATCGCCGCCACTGCGAGTAGAAATCCGCCAGCGCCTCTTATCGCGACGCCTCTCTCGCTATGTTTGCCGCCGACGCGCCAAGGGGTGTACGTCGAGCGACAGCACCGGAGGGCCGCCAATGTCGGAGTCTAATCCGCTCGCATCCAGCGATATCAGCGATAAGAGCGAGAAGAAGAGCGCGAATTCCGCGGGCGTCTTCGCACGGCGGACGGTCGTGGCCGGAGCGGTCTGGTCGGTGCCCGCGGTGATGCTGGCGCAGTCCGCCTCCGCCGTCTCGATCAGCTGCTTCCCGGTGGGCACGGTCTTCCAGGCGGTCGCCCGCGGACGCCTCCTCAGCGGCTTCCTCGGCGGCGTGAACCTCGACAATGTCGCCGGTGTCTCGGGCGTGACGGCGACTGCGCCGGCGTCGGGACCGAATCCGCCCGACCCGGTCGTCGTGACGGGCGGCGTCAACGCCACGGTACTGAACGGCATCGCCGTGAACGCGACCGGGCTGACCGGCACGCTCTCCTCCCTCCTCACGCTGGCGGCTCCCGCCGGCGTCGGCACCGTCAACCAGTACGCGGAGGCGAGCACCACCGGCACCGTCCGCGGAGCCTCCGGTGCGATCACCAATGCCGGCCAGCTGGCGCTGACCCCGACGTCGGGGAGCTACCCCGACTTCGGCACCGTCAACCTGCAGGCGATCCTCGCCGCCGTCGGCGGGCCTGGTCTGTCTGACCTCCTGACCAACGTTGCCGGGCTCACTCTGCAGATCGGCGCCGTCACCGGACGCGCAGCTCTTCAGTCGGCCTGCGTGCCCGGGTCGGACAACCTGCAGCGCGACTACCAGATCACCAGGCTGAACCTGGTGCTCACGTCGACGGCGCTGACAGCTCTCGTCACTCAAGTGACGACCGCCCTGACGACGATCGGCAATATCGGTCTTGTCACCGTCGACACCGCCGCCATCCTCGCGGGGAACCTGCCGGGTGGAGGTCAGCCGATCCAGGCGAGCCTCGGGACGACTCCGGCGACACTGACCATCGATCTCGCCTCCCTCCTCGGGCCGGCTCCCGGGCAGCCCGGGAACACGCAGTTCGGCTCCTACTCCGCCTTCCTCAACAACCTCCCGCCGAACTCGACGCTCCTCGTGGACAGCGGACTCGGCGTTCCGGCGGCGGCCCTGACCGCCTTCACGACGTCGCTGGTCACCGTGCTCACACAGCGGCTGCGCGAGAACATCAGGATCCTCGGGATCCCGCTGAACGGCGCTGGCGTGCTCGCCAGCGTCTTGACCCTGGTCCTGAACGTGCTGAACCCGCTGCTCGCGGCCCTGCCTGCTCTTGTCGGAGCCGTTGTCACCACCGCGATCACCCCGGTCTTCGCCGCCCTGCGGGACGTCATCCAGATCGACGTCAACGCGCAGAACCGCTCGACCAACCCGACCGGGCCGGCCGCCCTCGAGGCGCTCCCCGTCGGCCGCTACGACGTCGCGGCGCTCTACATCCGCGCGGTGGGGCTCGTGAACCTGCTCGACCTGTTCATCGCCCGCGGCTCCGTCGGGCCGAACGTCCGCACGGGCTAGCCCCGCTCGGCGCCGTCAGGCGCCGCGGACCACGAGGCCGTGCTCGACCATCGCGTCGAGCACGGCCTCGACGTGCGCCCGGGGGTCGCCCGCGGGCGGGGCGCCGTGCTCGGCGACGACGGCCCCGGTCAGCGCGTCGACCGTCGCGGGCGTCCCGAGAGCGCGCCACAGCACCGGGCCGATCCCGTTCAGCGTCTCGACCCGCTCGTCGAGGAGGCAGCTGACCACTCCGTCGCGCTCGACCCACTCGACGCCGGCGGCTCGCGCGAGCAGGCCCGGGCCGGGCGCCGCCGCATCGGCCTCCGGCGCGTCGGCGACGACCGGCGACGGCTCCCCGATCCGCTCCAGGAGCGGCAGCACGGTCTCCGCCTCGCGGTAGCGGAGCACCTGCGCCCCGCCGACGGAGTCGAGCAGCCCGGCGAGGTGGTGCAGCGCCGCGGGCAGTCGTGCGAAGTGGCTCAGCTCGGGCAGCAGCACCGAGAGCGCCTCGTCGAAGGCGATCGGCTCGAGCCGGGGCTCCGCCGGGCCGGACGGGTCGCGGGCGATCAGGAGCAGGGCGGCCAGGCGCAGCGGAGCGTCCGGCAGCGGCTGCAGGCCCATCGCGGCGGGGGAGCGGTGCCGCTTCCAGTCGCCGCCGTCGAGGAGGGCGACGGGCTTCCGGAACGGCAGCACCCGCCCGTCGCGGCGGACGGCGAGCGTCTCGTCGGTCACGTACCCGTACCGGCGCGCGGCGAGGCTCACGAGCGTCGACTTCCCGGCACCGGGCCGGCCGGCGAACGCGACGACGCGGCCGTCGGGCAGGGCGACCGCGGCGGCGTGCACGCTGAGCAGCCGGCCCTCGCAGGCGTCGGCCGCCGCGAGGGTGAGCGCGGCGCCGATGTGCTCGGCGAGGGCGTCCTCGGTCGGCTGCGCGATCACTCCCGGCTCCCCGACCGGCTCGGTCAGCGACACCCGGTACTCGGAGCCCGGGCGATCGGCGTCGTCGTCCACGTCGTTCCACGACTCCTCCACCTCCGTCACGAAGCGGTCGGGGACGGTGTCGTCGAAGGTGAAGCGCACGCCGAGCCCGAAGGGGGCGCGGATCAGCCGGCGGGTCATGTCAGGTCCTGTCCGTCCGTCGGAGGTGGTCCCACGCGAGCGGAGCCGTGCGGGCGCCGCGGCGCAGCCGCCGCCACCAGCCGGCCGCCACGTCGATCCGGCGCGGGCCGATGGCGGGGTCGGCGGCACGCAGTGCGTGGGGAGCGGGGAAGACGGCGCGGGCGAGGAGCAGCGGCCGCTGCCGCCAGCCGGCCGCGCGCACGGCCTGCACCCACCCCGCGGAGGCGTGGGGCGAGCTCGCGTTGATCCGCCACGCCCGCAGCTCGGCCGCGGGCACCTCCCCGGCGCGCGCGCGGATGCCGAGCGCGTCGAGGAAGGGCTGCGCGGTCTGGACGGCGCCGAGCTCCTCCGCCGCCGCCCGGAGTGGAGCGTGCAGCTGCGCGCGGGCGGCCACCGCCTCGACGAGCAGGTCGTAGTCGGAGGGCCGTGTGAGGCGCGGGTCGGTGATCTGCCAGGCGTCGCGGAGCGCGTGCAGCGCCAGCACGAGCGCCGAGTCGGCGACGCTCGCGGTCGCGACCGGACGGCCGGCCAGCTCCACGATCCGGTGCCGGCTCCACAGCGCCTCGAAGGCGTCGCGCGGCGGCACGAGGAAGCCCGGCCAGCGCCAGTGCACGTCGATGTCGACCGGCCAGGCGGCGTGCCGGTAGGAGCGCGAGTGCTTGGCCGCGAGCGTCGGGCCGTCCGGCCAGGGCCGCTCGGTCCAGCCGTCGGCGGCCAGGAGGGCCAGGATCAGGGGCAGGTCGTCGGGGGCGACCAGCAGGTCGACGTCGCCGGAGGCGCGGGGCGGCCGGAGCCGGTCGGCGGCGGCGGTCGGGCCCTTGAGCACGAGTGCGCGCAGGCCCGCCGAGTCGGCCCGCCGGTGGACGAACGCCGACACGAGCGGCACGGCCTCGTCGGCCCAGAGAACGCCCACGAGCTCCATCCGGTCAGTATTCCAGCGCTCCCGCGGCCCGCGGAGCCCGTCCGGGGCGGTGGAGCCGGGCGCTCGTCTCGGTGAGGATGGGCCCGCGGGCCGCGGGGGCGCCGCACGGAGGCGGGCGGGGCGGCGGATGATCCACGGGGGAGCGGGCGGCGCCGGGCGGCCTCCGGTGGCGCTCGCGACCAACAACGGCGACATCGGCGGCGGCGAGGTGATGCTGCTGAGCATCGCGGAGGCGCTCGAGGCGCTCGAGGTCCCTGTCGTGGTCGTCGGCCCCTCGGAGCCGCGTGCGCTCGTCGCCGCCGCCCTCGCCGCCGGCCACCGGGTCGTCGAGCTCGAGGCCGTGGGCAGACCCGCCTGGATGCGCGCGCTGCGGCGCTGGGACGCCTCCTCCCGCGAGGGCGTGCTGTGGTGCAACGGGCTGGTGCCGGCCGTCGCGACCGCAGGGCGTCCGCGGCGGATCGTGCATCTGCACCAGCGCCCGTCCGGCCTGCAGCGGCTGCTCGCGCCCGTGGCCCGCCGCGGCGCGCTGGCGACCCTCGTCCCCTCTCGCTACCTCGCGGGGGTCGTCCCCGGGTCGACCGTGCTGCCGAACTGGAGCCGCCGCGTCGAGCTGCCGGAGGCGCGGCCGCGGAAGGACGGGACGACCGTCCTCGGCTTCCTCGGGCGTCCCTCGCTCGCGAAGGGGGTGCGGGTCCTCACCGAGGCGCTGGCGCTGCTGGAGGCCGGGGAACCGGGCGCGTATCGCCTGGTGCTGGCGGGCGAGCCCCGTTTCGTGGCGGAGCGGGAGCGTCGCGAGGTGGAGGCGGCCCTCGCTCCGGTCGCCGCTCTGGTGGACCGGCCGGGGTGGATCGAGCCCGGCGACCTCTTCGCGCGGATCGACCTCCTGGTGGTGCCGTCGGTGCAGCCGGAGTCGTTCGGCCTGGTCGTGACGGAGGCGATGTCGGCCGGCGTCCCCGTGGTGGTGAGCGATGCCGGTGCGCTCCCCGAGGTCGTCGGCCCGTCGATCGACGCCACGTTCAGAGCCGGGGATCCGCGGGCTCTGGCCGAGCTGATCAGAGCCCGGAAGAAGAGAGGACTATCGGAGTCGCGGGAGAGGGATCGTGCCCGCTGGAACGATTCCTACTCCCCGTCCTCCGGGAAGTCGGCTATCGACGGACTTCTGGCGCGGATGGCCCTCTCCGATGATTCCTGATCCTCCCGCCAGGAGACCGATCCGCTTTCCGGGGAATGCCGCGGGGAGCATCTCCTCCTCCCTCGGGAAAGGACGACGATGACCCGCGAACCGGAAGTCCTCAGAGTGCTCGGACTGTTCCTCAAGCACTCGACACTGGACCTGGCTCCGGGCGAGCCCTTCGCCCGCGGGAGGCTGCCGTACCGGGCCGACCTCCTCCGGGACGACTCGACGCGGCTCCTCGTCCCCGGTCACGCGTCTCGGCCCGCGCACGTGAAGCTGCGCGACGTCGTGGAGCACCGCACAGGGCTGAACGTGGACACGCAGCTGCGCGCACTCCGGGCGGTCCGCTCGGCCGACGCGGTGCTCTGCGTGCTCGAGCCGGAGGCGGGCCTCCCCGCGCTGCTCCGGCGCGCGCGGCTCGGGCCGTACGGCCGCACGCCGCTCGTGGTCCTCTCCTGCTGGTGGGCGGAGGAGCTGCTCACCGGCTCGCCGCAGCGGCGCCGACAGGTGGTCCGGCTGCTCCAGGGCGTGGACCGGCTCGTCGTGCTCAGCGAGAACCAGCGCGAGGTCTTCGCCCGCCACGGCGTCGACGAGCGGCGGATCGCACCGGTCCTCTTCGGGGTCGACTCCGACTACTACCGGCCCGTTCCTCCGCGTCCGAAGCGGTTCGAGGTGCTCGCCGTCGGGGTCGACCGCGGGCGCGACTTCGACTCGCTGGTCGCCGCCGCCGAGCGCCTGCCGCACCGGCGGTTCGACATCGTGACCACTCCTGCACGGCGGCCGTCCCGGGCGCTGCCGGCCAACGTCGTCCTGCACGATCCCGTCCCGGTCGGTCGGCACCGCGACAACCTGCGCGACGCCGAGCTCGTCGTCGTCACCAGCCACGACCTCGCCTACCCGACGGGACAGAGCGTCCTCCTGGAGGCCTCCGGCTGCGGGACCTGCACGGCGGTCACCGCGAGCGCCGCGATGACCGGCTACGTCCGCGACGGCGAGACGTCCTTCTCGCTGCCCCTGCACGATCCAGCGGGGATCGCGGCGGTGCTGGAGGCGGTGCTGAGCGACGACGGGAAGCGGGCCGAGGTCGCCCGCGCGGGCCGGGAGCGGGTGCTGGCCGAGCTGAACGCGCGGCACATGTGGGCGGGCGTCCGCGCGGTCCTCCGCGACGCGGTCCGCGAGCGCGGCCGCGTCTGAGCGGCGGTCGGCCGGGGCCCCACCAGGCGACCTCCGTCGCGCCGGGAAGGGCCCGCCGACCGGGACCTCCGCGCCCCGGACCCGTGGATCCGCGCCGGATCGGGCGGACGCGGGAGGCGCTACTCCGGCGGCAGAGCGCGAGCGCGGGCGGACTGCTCCGCGAGCAGAGCGAGACCCGCGCCGATCACGACGAACGAGATCGGGGCGAAGAACACCTCGCCCAGCTGCGTCGCGCACAGCAGCACCAGGATGCTCGCCGCGCCGACCGCGTGCCCCGGGCGGCTCCCGGCCCCGGCGGCCGTCGTCGCGAAGCCGGCCACGAGCACGGTGCCGACGACGCCGACGAGCAGCACGACGCCGCCCTCGGCCATCAGCGCCAGGTAGGAGTTGTGGAAGAACCAGTCGATCCCGTCGACCCGCGCGGTCGCCTCGCCGAGTCCGGAGCCGGTCCACGGCGAGAGCGCCACCTTGTCGACCGAGGCGTCGAGGATGCGGGCGCGCAGGGCGTCGGAGCCGGCCCGCTCCACCCCGTAGTCGCCGGCCGTCGCCAGGTTCCGCTCGGCCCAGAGGAACAGCAGGACGAGGCCGCCGCCGAGGAGCGCGCGGAAGAGCAGGCGCAGGTACGGCGCCGCGACGAGCCACACGAGCGCGCAGGCGTAGGCCGCCATGGACGTGCGGGAGTCGGTGGCGACGACCGCGGCGGCCCCGAGCGCGAGCACGCCGATCCGCAGCCACAGCCGCGAGCTGAGCGCCGAGACCAGCAGCGCCGCCGCTCCGTAGACGAGACCGGCCACGTTCTTGTCCTGGAGGAAGCCGGTCAGGGCGCCCTGGTAGCTGTCCGGGGCGAGTCCCGCGACGAACAGCACAGCGTTCGCCGACAGCGCCGCGGCGAGTCCTTTGAGCCCCGAGACCACGTCGATCCGCCCGCTCGCGAGGAAGCCCGCGGCGAGCATGACGAGCGCGATGTTCGCCGCCCGGCGCAGGGCGTCGAGGCCGTCGAAGGACGAGCCCGCGAGGACGAAGGCGAGCAGGGCGAGGCACAGCCACGGGTACCACGCGGCCCGTCCGAGACGGCGGGTGGGCCGCCGGAAGAGGCTGACGAGGACCAGGGCGGCCAGCGCCGTCTGGGCCAGCGGGACGCTCCCCGGGAGGAAGGGGGTGGGGAGCCGGTAGACCAGGAGGCCCATCAGGACGGCATCGAGTATCCGAGCGGAATGTGCTATCGGAAAGGCCGCGTGAACGAGCGGGGAACGCCTCTCGACGACGATCTCTCCCCCTGGCGCGGACATGTCGTCATCCTCGCAGAAAGGGCCTCCCGAGGGGTCGGGCACCGCCTAGGGAAAGGCGCTCCGCATTGCTAGCGTGACCGACACCTCAGCATCGTCGTGCGGCGCATGCGCGGCACGCAGAAAGGTGCGCAGTGACTGTCGTCGATCTCATCGCATTCATCCGGCGGAACTGGCGGACCCTCGTGGTCGCCGTGCTCGTCGGAGCCCTGGCGATGGCCGCCTTCTCGTTCCTCACTCCGAAGGTCTACGAGTCGAGCTCGGCCGGATTCGTGATCGCCGCGAGCGACGGCAGCTCGGCCGATGCGATCAGCGGGTCGCAGACCGCGGTGACCCGGGCCAACGCCTACCTGCCGCTGATCTCGAGCAGCGCCGTCTCCGAGCGGATCGAGGCCGACCCGGAGGCGAACCCCGGCGGGGAGGCCCTGAGCGGCCGCCTCACCGCGAGGGTCGCTCCGGGCAGCACCCTGATCGAGGTCACCGCCGCGGCCGGGACCGCGCAGAACGCCGCAGCACTGGCCAACGGGGCGCTCGCGGCGCTGGCGGCCGTCATCACCGACATCGAGACGCAGTCCACCGCCGACCGCACACCGCAGATCACCGTCGTCCCGCTCGAGAACGCGGAGCCGCCCGCCGCTCCGACGAGCCCCGACTGGGTGCGGAACATCCTGCTCGGCGCCCTGGGCGGGCTCGTTCTCGGCTTCGGTCTCGCCTTCCTCCGCCGGGCCCTCGACATCCGCGTGCGGACCGTCGACGACCTCACCGAGCTCTTCGGCGTCGGCGTCCTCGGGCGCATCCCCAAGGCGGGACGCCCGGGCCGGACCGGCGGCCGCCGCGGCACCGACGCGCTCACCGCGGAGGCGTTCCGCTCGCTCCGGACGGGCCTGCGCTTCTCCAGCGTCGACGAGGAGACGCGCAGCGTCGTGATCACCAGCGCCAACCAGGCCGAGGGGAAGTCCACGATCGCCGCCGGACTGGCCCGCGTCACCGCGGAGTCCGGGCAGCGCACCCTCCTGGTCGACGCGGACCTCCGCCGGCCCTCCGTGGCGCGGATGCTGGACATCGACGGCGCCATCGGCCTCAGTGAGGTCCTCAGCCACCAGATCCCCGTGGACGACGCGATCCGCCCCACCGGCACCGCGGGCCTCTACGCCCTCCCGGCCGGGCACATCCCGCCGAACCCGTCCGAGATGCTCGGCTCCGAGGCGATGCGCGCCCTGGTCGCGCGCCTCTCCAAGGACTACTTCGTCGTCATCGACGCCCCGCCCGTGCTGCCCGTCACGGACGCGTCCATCGTCGCGACCGTCGTCGACGGCGTCGTCTTCGTCGTCGCCTCGAACCAGACGCGCCGGCCCGAGGTCGTCGCCGCCCGGCGGATCGTCCAGCAGGTCCGCGCCCGCGTGCTCGGCACCGTGCTCAACATGGTCACCGCCCGCGACGGCGACACCGGGTACTACTACTACGACCGCAAGAACGCGTACTACGCGGAGCCGCAGCCGGCGACGGGGCGCAAGCGCGCGGCGGCGGCACCGCGCCGGTCCGAGCTCGCCCCGGTGGAGTCGCGGGCCCTGCCTCCGCAGACGTCCCGCCGGGCGGCTCGATGAGCGGGCGCCTGCTCCTGCTCTGCCATGCGAACGTGGCCCGGTCGCCCTCGGCCGAGCTGATCGCGGCGCGCCTGCTCGGCGCGGGCTCCGACTGGCGGGTCGAGAGCGCGGGAACGCACGCGGAGGCCGGCCGCGGGCTCGACCCCGAGCTCAGCGATGCGCTGCGGGCCCGCGGACTCTCCACGGCCGGGCACCGCGCGCGCCAGGCCGACGGCCGGATGCTCGCCGGCACCGACCCCGTGCTCGTGTTCGAGGCGGGCCAGCGCGAGTGGGTCACCCGCCACTTCCCGGCCGCCGCGCGCCGCACGACCACGGTCCGCCGGGCGGCTCGGTTGGCGGGAGCCGCCCCCGGCGTCCCGCTCCTGCGGCTGCTCGCCGACGACACCGCCCCTTACGGCGCCGAGGACGACTTCGCCGACCCGTTCGGGCGCGGACCGGACGTCGCCGCGGCGGCCGTCGAGGACATCGACGCCCTGCTCCGGGTGATCCTCCCCGCTCTCGGTGCTCTGCCCGTCGGCGCGGAGCCCCCGGCCGCCACCGTCCGGAGCACCCGCCGCTCGCTCCGCCGGGACCGCGCCGCCGAGACGGTCGCGAGGTGACCGCCGAGGGGGTGAGCGTCGTGATCCCGCACTACGGCGACCCCGCGCCCGCGCTCGCCCTCGTCGAGCGGCTCCGCAGCCAGGAGTCGCCCCCCGCCCTCGAGATCGTCGTCGTCGACGACGCCTCCCCGGTCCCGTTCCCGGCCGGGATCGACGGAGTGGAGGTCGTGCGGCGCGAGCGGAACGGCGGCTTCGGCGCCGCGGTGAACACGGGCGCCGCCCGGGCGCGCCACCCGCTGCTCCTGGTGCTCAACAGCGACCTCGTCGTCGGACCCTCCTTCCTCCGCGACCTGCTCGAGGCGGGACGGCCGTGGCTGCCCGCGGTCGTCGCTCCGGACCTCGTCGACGCGGGCGGGGAGCGGCAGTGGGTCGGCCGGCGCTTCCCGCGGCTGCGCCACTACGTCGTGGAGTGGCTCACTCCGCTCGCGCGCTGGCGCCCGCGGCTGCACGCCGCCGTCGGCCACGACACCCGGTGCGCCCCGGGCGCGACGGTGCCGGTGGACTGGGTGGTGGGCGCCGTGATGCTGCTGCCGGTGGCCGAGTTCCGCGCGGTCGGCGGGTTCGACGAGTCCTTCCACATGAACTGCGAGGAGGTCGACCTCCAGCGCCGGCTGCGCGAGCGCGGCGTGCCCTCGGTCTTCGCCGGCTCCGTCGTCGCCGAGCACACGGGAGGCGGCTCCTCCGACCCCGCGCGCCGGCTGGTCTGGCTGGTCGCCTCGCGCCTGCGCTACGCCCGCAAGTGGGGCGGACGCCCCGCCGCCCTCGCCGCGGCCCTGCGCGCCGCCTCCGCCGTGAACCTCGCCGCCAACGCGGTGCGCGCCGCCGCCGGCAGCGACGTGCGCCCGCTGGCCGTCCTCCGGCGCGAGCTCCGGCTCGTCGCCGCCGCCGAGGCGGCGTCCCGGTGAGCGGGCCCGTGCTCGTGGTGAGCCCGGTCTTCCACGGCTACTGGGAGGCGCTCGAGTCGGCGCTGGCCCACCTGGGCGACGACGTGGTCGTCCACCGCTACGACGCCGCGACCGGGCTGGCCCACGTGCGCGACGCCCTCGGCCACCGGCTCCCCGGGGGCCGGCTCCGGCGCTCGTCGATGCGCGCCGAGACCGACCGTGCGATCGCGGCGCTGCGCGCCGTCCGGCCCCGGGCCGTCCTCGTGGTGAAGGGCGACTCCCTCGGCGACGCCTGGTGGGAGGAGGTCGGCCGCGCCGGCGTCCCCGTGGTGCTCTGGCTCTACGACGAGCTCCGCAACATGGGGCACCCCGTGGACCGCCTGCGCTCCCTCGCCGGGGAGGCGGTGTCGATCGTCAGCTACTCCGCCGCCGACGTCGCCGAGCTCGCCCGCGCGGGGGTTCCGGCCGGGCACCTGCCCGACGCCTTCGACTCCCTCCTCTCCTTCCGCCCCCGCCCCTCCGCCGCGGTGACCTTCGTCGGCGCCCGCTACCCCGAGCGCGAGCGCGTGCTGCGGGAGCTCGCGGCCGGCGGTGTCGCGGTCGAGGCGTACGGGCGGCAGTGGTCGCGGCACCCCTGGGACGTGGCGCGCACCGGCCGCTGGCGCTCGGCCGGCGTCCCCGCCCGCCGCGACGTCCCGCGGGCGGGCTACTACGGAGTGATGGCCGGCTCGACCGCGACCCTGGCTCTGCACGGCGCGGGCCACGGCGGACTCTCGATGCGCGCCTTCGAGGCGCCGGGCGTCGGGGCGCTGACCCTGATCGACCGGCCCGAGGTGGCGGAGTTCTACGAGGTGGGCAGCGAGGTGCTCGTCTTCGAGGAGCGCGACCAGCTCGTCGAGCACGTGCGGCGGGCGGGCGCGGACCCCTCGTGGGCGCGGCGCATCCGCGAGGCGGGCGCGCGCCGCACCGGCGCCGAGCACACCTTCGTGCACCGGATGCGGGAGGTGAGGGCCCTGTGGCGCTGACGCACCCGACCGACCTGGAGGCCTGGCGCCGCTGGCAGCGCGGCCGCGACCCGCTGCGCACCGCCCGGGCGGCGCTGCGGGGCTCCGAGCCGACCCGCCTGGTGCTGCACGTGCGCGGCGACCGGCCCGCGGTCCTGCTCGCGGTGGAGGCGTCGACGGCGAGCGCCCTCGCCTCGACCGCGGCCTCGCTCGCTCCTCTCGGCGGGGCTCCCGCGGCGGTCCTCGCTCCCTCCGGAGCCGGCGACGCGCTGTCCGGGCTGCTGCCGGGCCGCTGGAGGGCGCACCCGGTCGACCCGGAGGCGGACCCGCCCGCCGAGCTGCGGGGCCTCCGCGCCGTGATCGCCACCGGCCACTTCCTCGCGGCGGGAGCGGCCGCCCACCGCTGGTCCGGAATCCTCGGCGCCCGCTTCCTGGTCGTGCAGCACGGCCTGCTCACCCCCTCCGCCCCGCCGCTCCCGCCCGGAGCGACGCTGCTGGCGTTCTCGGAGGAGGACGCGGCCTTCTGGACCTCCGGCCGCAGCGACGTGGAGACCGAGGTCGTCGGCAGCCAGCTGCTCTGGACCGCGTCGCGCCGCCCGCGCCCCGAGCGGCTCGAGGAGCGGCCCCTGTTCCTCGGCCAGCTGCACGGCGCGGAGCTGCCCCGGCGGACGGCCGCGGCCACCGCCTCCCGCTTCTGCCGCGAGGCGGGCGCCGACTACCGCCCCCACCCCGCCGAGGTCGACCGCCGCTCGCGCTGGCAGCACGCGCGGTGGGAGCGCCGCGGCATCCGGGTGCTCCGCGGCGGCGACCTCGCCGCGCAGGCCCGGCCGGTCGCCTCGATCTTCTCGACCGGGGTCCTCGAGGCCGCGGCCGCCGGGATCCCCGCGTGGGTCGTCTGCGAGGACCCGCCCGCCTGGGTGCTCGAGTTCTGGAGCCGGTACCGGCTCGCGCGCTGGGGCGGGGAGACGCCGACCGCGGCTCCGCCCGTCCCGTCCGTCGAGCCGGCCGTCGCCGTCGCCCGCCGGGCACTCGCCATCGCCGAAGGAGGCACCCCGTGACCGTTCTCTGCGTCATCCCCGTGCGCGGGGGCTCGAAGGGCGTCCCGCGCAAGAACGCCCGCCCCGTCGCGGGCCGCCCGCTGGTGGTCTGGAGCATCGAGCAGGCGCTCGCCGCCGGTCTCGACGTGCTCGTGTCGACCGACGACCCCGAGCTGGCCGCGATCGCGGAGGGGGCGGGAGCGGACGTGCCGTTCCTCCGGCCCGCCGAGCTGGCGCGCGACGAGACGGCGACCGAGCCCGTCGTGCTCCACGCGATCGAGCACCGGGCCGCGCTGGGGCGCCGCCCGGACGCGGTGATGCTCCTCCAGGCGACCTCGCCGATCCGGCTCCCGGGCACCCTCGCCCGCGCGCTCGAGCAGTTCGCCTCGACGGGGGTCGACTCGCTGGTGGGCGTCGTCCCGCAGACGCCGTTCCTCTGGCGGCTGCAGGAGGGCGCCTCCGTGCCGCAGTACGACGTCACGGCCCGGCCGCGGCGCCAGGACCTCGCCGAGGCCGACTTCTTCTACCGCGAGACCGGGTCCCTCTACCTCACCCGCACCGAGGTCTACGAGCGCGAGCGCAACCGGATCGGCGGCCGGGTCGGCCTGTTCGTCATGGACGAGGCGGAGGGCGGGGACATCGACACCGAGGCGGACCTCGCGGTGGTCGAGCAGACCCTCCTCGGCCTGTCGGCGGGAGGCGGCGCATGATCATCGACCGGCACCTCGCCCCGTTCATCGTCTTCGCCGAGGACCCGGTGCTCACCGCGCTGGCCAAGATCAACGCGAACAAGCAGCGGATCGTCTTCTGCGTCGACGGGCACGGGATCCTCCGCGGGTCGGTGTCCGACGGCGACTTCCGCCGCTGGATCATCGCGAACCCGACGGCCTCCCTCGACGTCCCGGCCCTCGCCGTCGCGAACACCGCCGTCCGCACGGCGGGAGCGGACGAGCCGGCCACCGCGATCGCCGCCCGGCTCGGCCGCGACGGGATCAGCCACCTCCCGCTCGTCGACGATCGCGGGCACCTCGTCGCGATCGCGGTCGAGGGCGACCGGGCGCTGCGGATCGGCCGCCACGAGGTGGGCGACGGCCACCCGGCCTTCCTGATCGCGGAGATCGGCAACAACCACAACGGCTCGGTCGATCTGGCGCGGCGGCTGGTCGACCTCGCGGTCGAGGCGGGCGCCGACGCGGTGAAGTTCCAGCTGCGCGACCTCGACTCCCTCTACCGGCGCGCCGGCGGGGCCACCGCGGGGGAGGACCTCGGCGCCCAGTACACGATCGACCTCCTGCGCCGCTTCTCGCTGCCCGCCGAGCCGCTCCTCCGGGTCTTCGACCACGCGGCCGAGGCCGGGATCGACGTCCTCTGCACCCCGTGGGACGCCCCGAGCGTGCAGGCCCTCGTCGACTACGGGATCCCGGGCCTCAAGATCGCCTCGGCGGACCTCACCAACCACGGCCTGATCGAGGACGCCGGCACCCGGGGGCTGCCCCTGCTGCTCAGCACCGGGATGTCCCGCGAGTCCGAGATCCTCGAGTCGGTCGCGCTGCTGCGCTCGCTCGGCACCTCCTTCGCCCTGCTGCACACCCAGTCGACGTACCCGGCGCCCTACCGCGACCTCAACCTCGCCTACCTCGACCGGCTCGCCGAGATCGGCGGCGGCGTCGTCGGCTACTCCGGCCACGAGCGGGGCTGGCACGTCCCCGTCGCCGCGGTCGCCCGCGGGGCCCGCATCGTCGAGAAGCACTTCACGGTCGACCGGGGGATGGAGGGCAACGACCACACGGTGTCCCTGCTCCCGGACGAGTTCCGCCGCATGGTCGGCGAGGTCCGCGACATCGAGGACTCGCTCGGCACGCGCGACGCCCGATCGGTCTCGACGGGGGAGTCGATGAACCGCGTCTCGCTCGCGAAGTCGCTGGTCGCCTCCCGCGACCTCTCGATCGGGGACGTGGTGCGCGCCGCCGACGTCGTCGTCCGCAGCCCCGGCCGGGGCCTCCAGCCCAACGAGCTGCCGCAGCTGCTCGGCCGCGCCCTCCACCGCGACGTCGAGGAGGGGGGGTTCTTCTTCGCCGGCGACCTGCGCGAGAGCACGCCGTCCGGCCGGCCGTTCCGGTTCCGCCGCCCCTGGGGCCTGCCGGTGCGGTACCACGACCACGCGGCGCTCGCCGCGGAGTCGAACGCCGACTTCCTCGAGTTCCACTTCTCGTACCGCGACCTGGAGATCGAGCCGGACGACGTGTTCACCCGCCGCCTCGACTCCGGCTTCACCACCCACCTGCCGGACCTGTTCGCGGGCGACTTCCTCGTCGACCTCGCCTCCTTCGACGACGACGTGTGGGAGCGCTCGATCGCGGAGGTGCAGCGCACCGTCGAGACCACCCGGAGCCTCGCGCGCTGGTTCCGCCAGGAGGAGGACCCGATGATGGTCGTCACGATGGGCGGCTTCACCCGGCACGCGCACGTGGCTCCGGATCAGCGCGCTCCCCTCTACGAGCGCGTCGCCGACGCCCTCGAGCGGATCGACGCGAGCGGCGTCCGCGTGCTGGCGCAGACCCTCCCGCCCTACCCGTGGCTCATGGGCGGGCAGCAGTTCCACAACCTCTTCGTGGACCCGCGCGACACCGCGGAGTTCGCGGCCGCGACCGGCACGCCGCTCTGCCTCGACGCCTCGCACACCAAGCTCGCGGCGAACCACCTCGGGCTCGCCTTCTCGGAGGCGGTGGCGCTGCTCGCTCCGCTCAGCGCGCACCTGCACCTCGTCGACGCGACGGGTGTCGACGGCGAGGGGGTGCAGATCGGCGAGGGCGAGATCGACTGGCCGGACTTCGCGGCGTCGCTCGACGAGCTGGCGCCCGGGGTGCCGTTCATCCCCGAGATCTGGCAGGGGCACGTCAACAGCGGCGAGGGCTTCTGGACCGCGCTCGAGCGGCTGGAGGAGTGGCTGTGACCCCGCTCGCGCTCTGGGCGGTGCCGGTCGGCGAGTTCGGCGGGGTGGCCCGCCACGTCCTCGACGCCGCCCGGCACGGGATCCCCGGCCACCGCCTCGTCGTGCTCTGCCCGGTGGGAGCGCTCGCCGAGCGGCTGCGGGAGCAGGGCTCGGCCGTGACGACCGGGCGCTTCGGAGTGTCCGCCGGTGCCGCCGCCTCCGCGGCGACCCTGCGCGCGACCGCGGCGGCTCTCCGCCCGGCGATCGTCCACTCCCACCTCGCCCACGCCGACCTCGTGACCGCGGCGACCCCGCTGCCCCGCGGGGTCCGCCGCGTCACGACGGAGCACGGCATCGCCGGGCCCGACGTCTACCACCGCACCGCCCTGCGGGCGCGGACGACCGCGGCGGCGCACCACGCGCGGCTGCGGTCCTTCGACGGCGCGATCGCCGTCTCGGAGGCCACCCGCCGCACCATGATCGAGAAGTGGCGGCCGAGCCTGCCGGTGCAGGTCGTGCTCAACGGAGTCGACGCCGCGCCCCGCGACCGCGAGCCGGGGGAGCCGGGCTCCCTCCGGGTCCTCTCGCTCGCGCGCCTGGCGCCGGAGAAGCGCCTCGACGCGCTGCTCGAGGCCTTCGCGGTGCTGCACCGGCGCGTCCCCGGCGCCACGCTGACCGTCGCCGGCGAGGGTCCGCTCGACGGCGCCCTGCGCGCCCGGGCCGAGCGGCTCGGCCTCGGCGACGCCGTGTCGTTCCCCGGCTTCGCCGATCCGGAGGCGGCGCTCGCCGCGGCGGACGTCGTCGCCCAGCTCTCGGTCTGGGAGAACTGCTCCTACACGCTGCTCGACGCGGCCGCCCGCGGGATCGGCGTGGTCGCCTCCGCGGTGGGCGGGAACCCCGAGATCGTCGAGCGGGACTCGCTGGTCGACGCCGACGACCCGGAGGCGGTGGCCGCGGCGCTGGAGCGGCAGGCGTCGAGGGCCGCGGCTCCTCGCGCCGTGCGGGACGTCGCCGCCATGTGCGGCGGGATCGCCGCCGTGTACGAGGGAGTGGCGGCGTGAGCGGCGGGTCCCTGCGACCGGGACTGCGCACCCTCCTCTCGCTGGCCGGCGCCGCCTCTCCGGGCTGGATCACCGCCGCCGTCGCGGGCTCCCTCGCGCTCGCGGTCCTCGACACCCTGGGCGTCGCCGCGATGGTGCCGCTCATGGCGCTGCTCACCGGGACCGACACCACCACGGGCGCGCTCGGCGTCCTCTCCGGCGTCCTCGGCTCGACGGACGTCCAGACCCTCCTCCCGATCATCGCCGGCTTCGTCGCGGTCGTCTTCGTGCTCAAGAGCGCCGGGACGATCGTCTTCCGGTGGTGGCTGCTCGGCCGCACCACGCGGATCTCGGCCGACGCTGCGACGGAGCTGCTGCGGCGGTACGTCCTCGCGCCCTACGCCGTCCACCGCTCCCGGCGCCTCGCCGAGGTGTACCGGACCATCAACGACGCCAGCGCGCAGGCGGCCGGCGTGCTGCTCGGCGTGATCGGCATCGCCTCCGATCTGCTGGTGCTCGTCGCGATCGTGGCGATCCTGCTGGTCGCCTCGCCGGTCGCGACCCTGTTCGCGGCCGTCTTCTTCGCGGTGCTGCTCGGCGGAGTCCAGGCCCTCCTGCGGCGGCGGCAGGGCCGGATCGGCGAGGAGATGGCGGAGGCGGCGCTGGAGTCGTGGCAGTTCCTGCTCCCCTCGCTCGACGGGTTCCGCGAGGCGCGCCTCACCTCGAGCGCGGCGAACCTGGTCGCCGGCTTCAGCGGGGCCAAGCGCCGCAGCGCCCAGGCTCTGCGCTCCCTCTCGCTCGTCTCGGAGCTGCCGAAGTACCTGCTCGAGATCGGCTTCGTCGTCGCCGTCGTGGGCGTCTCGGGGATCCTGGTCGCCACCGGCTCCGGCGCCGAGGCGCTCTCCGTCCTGGGCGTCTTCGCGGCCGCCTCCCTCCGCGCCCTGCCGACCCTCAACCGCGTCTCGGCCACCTTCGCGATCGTGCGCAGCGGGCAGGCGGGGCTGCGGATCGTCTCCGAGGCGGTCGAGGAGCTCGCCTCCGAGGGGGCGCACGACGAGACGCCCGGGCCGGGCGGCCGCTACTCCGGCGACATCGCGCTCGAGCACGTCACGTACCGCTACGCCGACTCCGACGTGGACGTGGTGCGGGACGTCTCCCTGGTGATCCAGCGGAACGCCACGACCGCCTTCGTCGGATCCAGCGGCGCCGGCAAGAGCACCCTCCTCGACCTGGTCCTCGGCCTGCTCCCGCCCACGAGCGGCCGGATCCTCTGCGGCGGGCGGCCGATCGACGAGGACCCGGCGGCCTGGTACGCGGGGCTCGGCGTGGTGCCGCAGGACGTGTTCCTCCTGGACGCGACCGTCGCCGCGAACGTCGCCTTCGGGGTGCCGGCGGCCGAGGTCGACCACGAGCGCGTGCGCGAGGTGCTGCGGACGGCGCAGCTCGAGGAGTTCGTCGGCGGGCTGCCGCAGGGTCTGGACACCCGCGTGGGCGAGCGCGGCGTCCGCCTCTCCGGCGGCCAGCGCCAGCGGCTCGGCCTCGCCCGGGCGCTGTACCGGCGCCCCTCCGTCCTCGTCCTCGACGAGGCGACGTCGGCGCTCGACAACCGCACGGAGCACGAGATCTCGCGGGCCGTCGCCGAGCTGCACGGCAGCATGACCGTCCTCGTGGTCGCCCACCGGCTCTCGACCGTGCGCGGCGCCGACCGGCTGCTCTTCCTCGACGGCGGCCGGATCGAGGGGGCCGGCACCTTCGAGGAGGTGCGGGCCGCGCACCCCGGCTTCGCCCAGCTCGTGGCGCTCGGAGAGCTCTCGTGAGCAGGGGAGGCCCGCGGTGGTGACGCTCGGCGACGTCCGCTCGGCGCTGCTGGCGCCCCTCCGCCGACGGGGCACGACGGTGCTGCTGCCCGGCGAGTCGTTCGGGGTCGGGAACCTCGCCTACTTCTGGCTGCAGGCCCACGCCCGTCGGGGCCGCGGGGTGCCGACCGCGGTGCGCGCGACGCGGCGGACCGCGGAGTGGGCGGAGGTCTTCCCGCGGGTCCTCGAGGAGCTCGTGGTGCCCCCGGCGGAGATGTCGTTCTTCAGCCCCCGCGAGCTCGGGAGCGTCCACCAGGATTTCGGCGTGGAGTTCACGGCGGACGAGCTGGCGGACTTCGTCGCGACGATGCTGCTCCCGCCCGGCGGCCCGTTCACCGCTCTGGCGGCGGCGGCGCGACCGGCGGCGGACCTCACCGTGAACATCCGGCGCGGCGACTACTACAGCGTCCCGGCCTTCCGCGGCCGCTACTCCTTCGACGTGGTCGAGTACGTCGACGCGGCGCTCGCCCTGGCCCGCGAGCGGGAGCCCGTGCGCAGCGTCCTGATCGTGTCGGACGACCTCGACTGGTGCCGGGTGAAGCTGGCCCGCGTCCTCGAGGGCCTCGAGGTGCGCTTCCCGGGGGCGGGGACGCCGGTGCCGCAGCAGCTCGCCCTGCTGGCCGCGTCCCGCCGCCTCGTGCTGACGAACTCGACCTTCTCGTACTGGGGCGCTCATCTCGGCGACCACGTGCACGGCGGCGCCGACGTGATCGCGCCGTGGTTCCACAGCCGCGCGTGGAACGGCGGGGCGGCGACGCAGCTCGACCCGCGCTGGCGGGTGGTCCGCGACCTCCCCGGCGGCTGGGACGGCTGACGCGGAGAGTCGGAGTCCGGCGGCTGCGCGGGGCTCGCGGGTACCGGCGGGGGCTGCGGGCGGGCGGCTCCGGGGGCGCGACCGGGCATGGACGGCTGCGGGCAGGCGGATGTGCGAGGACGGCTCCGGGCTCGCGGCTCCGTGCTCTCGGCTCGGCTCTCGGCCGCGGGCTCTCGGCTGCGGGCTCTCGGCTCCGCGCCTCAGCGCAGGACGTGGCCCTCGACGTCGACGGGAGCCCGGGCGGTGAGGCGCTTCAGCCGCATCGCGGGGCGCTCGACCAGCAGCCAGCTCGCCCACGCGAGGGGGACCGTCGCTGCGACCGAGAGCGCGATGTACGCCCAGAGCGGCACGTCGGCTCCGGCTCCGACGATCGCCAGCGAGAGCAGCTGCTGCACGGGGAACGCGTAGATGTACATCCCGTAGGAGACGTCGTGGGTCGCGCCCACCCGGCGGAGGGGGAGCCGGGCGCCGAGCGCGACCATCAGATAGGCGAGGGGGAGGCCGGCGAGCACGCGGTAGAGGCCGGTCGCGATCACGAGGACGAGCAGCACGGCCGCGGCAGCGGTGAGCGCGCCCGTCAGGGGGAGGCGGTCGCGGTACAGGTGCACGACCGCGCCGGCGAGGAAGTACCCGACGAGCGTCACCGTCTGGTTGAGGGGCGCCGGGAACGGGACGAGGTCCGTCGCGAGCACCGCCGTGACGAGGGTGAGGCCCGCGAATCCCGCGACCACGAGGGGGCGCACCCAGCGCGCGGGCGCCAGGGAGACGAGCAGGCCGATCACGACGTAGCTGACGAACTCGTAGAACAGGCTCCAGAGCGAGCCGTTCCACGCGCCCGGGTAGGGCACGGAGCCGAGCATCCCCGCGATGCCGTACTCCCGGATGTAGAGGGCCGCATTGGCGACCACGAAGCGCACCGCCCCGGCCGCGCTGTACTCGCCGGCTCCGAGGAGGAGCGACGCGAGCGGTGCGGCGACGAAGGCCACGACCAGGAGCGAGACGAGGAAGGCGGGATAGATGCGGAGGAAGCGCCGCCAGAGGAAGTCGACCAGCGATCGCGAGCGCAGCCGGCTCGCGGTGATCAGGAAGCCGGAGGTGGCGAAGAACCCGCCGACCGCCCAGGCGCCGAGGGTCGAGCCTCCGAACCCGGGGTCGTCGCCGTAGCCGCCGAGGGGGAAGGAGTGCGACACGATGACGAGGACCGCCAGCCCGAGCCGCAGGGCGTTGATGCTGTTCGACCGCGGGTCGAAGGCGGAGCCGACGGTCGGGCGCGTGCGTGGCGCGCGGGCGGGCGCGGCGGTGCGCCGGACGTTCTCCTGGCGGGTCATGCGCACATCCTGCTGACCCCGGCCGCCGCCGTCGATCGGGCGTGGGACGCGCCGCGCTCCTCCCGGAGGGCCCGCGCGCCAGCAACGACGCGCGCTCCACCCCTGCGGACCCGCCGCGGAGCTGACGCGGACTGACGTGCGGCCTGCGGCTGACCCCTCTCCGCCCGGTCGTTCCTCCGTCGCCCTCTCCGCGAGACGCCGCTCCGGTAGTCGACACACCGGAGCGGGTTCACCGGAGCGGGATCCCGCGGCGGGCGGTCGGATCACGCCGGTCGGATCGCGCCGGTCAGAGCAGCCCGTCCGTGAGATGGTCCGGCGTGCCGAAGCGGTGGGCCGTGATCGACACGGCCTGCTCGCGGAGGAACGGCAGCAGCTCCAGCCGGCCCGCCTCGGTCGCCGCGCCCGCGTAGACCGCGAGGTCGGGGCGCCCGCCCGTCACGGCCGTCACCGTCGCGGCGGACGCGCCCAGCAGACGCACCCGTCCGGCGCCGTGCGCGCGCACCCGCGCCTCCCACGCCGCGTCGTCCTCGACCACGACGGCGCCTGCCGCCTCGTCGAGACCGGCGGCGAGCTGCGGAGGCAGCGCCACGGCGCTCGAGACGACCACCCGTGCCTGCGCGGTCGCCGCCGCGACGGCCACCCGCACGAGCGAGCCCAGCGGCTCCCCGGCGGCCAGGCGCACCAGCACGGCGGAGTCGTAGGGCAGGCGGCGGAAGACGTTGCGCTCCGCCTCCAGCCCCGTCACGTCGCGAGGAGCACCCGCGGCCCACGCCGCCGCGCAGCTGCGCGCCGTCCGCTCCACCGCGGCGTGCTCCTCCGCCGGGAGCTCCGCGCGCGACGCGGCGAGCAGGCGGGCGGCCGGTCCGACGACCGGAGCGGTCGCCTCCGACGACGCCGCGGTCCACGAGCCCAGGCCGAGCAGGTAGTCCGGCCCGCCCGCCTTGGTGCCCGGGCCGACCGCCGACTTCTTCCAGCCGCCGAACGGCTGGCGCTGCACGATCGCCCCGGTGATCCCGCGGTTCACGTAGAGGTTGCCCGCCTCGATCCCGTCGAGCCAGGTGCCGATCTCCTCCGGGTCGAGCGCGTGCAGGCCCGAGGTGAGCCCGTAGTCGACCTCGTTGACGATCGCGATCGCCTCGTCGAGGGTCGCCGCCGTCATGATCCCGAGGATCGGCCCGAAGTACTCGGTGCGGTGGAACTCGGACCCGCGGCGCACGCCGTCGCGGACGCCGGGGCTCCACAGGCGTCCGGAGTCGTCGAGGCTCCGCGGTTGCAGCAGCCAGGTCTCACCGGCGCCGAGCTCGGTCAGGCCGCGCAGCAGCTTGCCCTCGGCGGGTTCGATCACCGGCCCCATCCGCGTCGCGGGATCGGTCGGGTAGCCGACCGTGAGGGAGGAGACCGCGTCGAGCAGCTGCGCGCGGAACCGCTTCGAGCGCGCGACGGAGCCCACCAGCACGACGAGCGAGGCGGCGGAGCACTTCTGGCCCGCGTGCCCGAAGGCGCTCGCCACCACGTCCTTCACCGCCAGGTCGAGGTCGGCCGAGGGGGTGACCACGATCGCGTTCTTGCCGCTCGTCTCGGCCAGCAGCGGGAGGTCATTCCGGAAGGAGCGGAACAGCTCCGCCGTCTCGTAGGCGCCGGTGAGGATCACGCGGTCGACCTGCGGGGAGGCGATCAGGTCGCGCCCCAGCTCCTCCTCCGGCAGGCGGAGCAGGCGCAGGGCCTCGCGGGGCACGCCCGCCGCCCACAGCGCCTCGGCCACCACCGCGCCGCAGCGCGCGGTCGGTCCGGCGGGCTTGAGCACCACGGCGGAGCCGGCCGCGAGCGCCGCGAGGACGCCGCCGGCCGGGATCGCGACCGGGAAGTTCCACGGCGGAGCGACCAGGGTCAGCGCGGCCGGGTGGAAGCGGGCGCCGTCGACCGCGTCGAGCTCGAGGGCGCGCTCGGCGTAGTAGTGGGCGAAGTCCACGGCCTCCGAGACCTCGGGGTCGCCCTGGTCGAGGGTCTTGCCGCCCTCGGCCGCCATGACCTCGAGCAGCTCGGCGCGGCGCGCCTCCAGCTCGTCGCCGGCGCGGTGCAGGATGCGGGCGCGCTCCTCGGCCGGGACGTCGCTCCAGCCGCTGCCGCGGGCGCCGGAGAGCACCGACTCCAGCTCGTCGAGGGTGCCGATCGTGGCGGCCTCGATCGCGTCGGCGCCGGCCCGGGAGGAGGGGACGCGCGCGAGGATCGCCTGCGCCCACTCGCGGTTCGCGGCGACGGACGGGTCGGTGTCGGGGGTGCTGCGGAAGTCGCCCGGTCCCGGACGGCCGCTCGCGGCGAACCGGTCGGGCACGCGGTGCGCCGGGGGGACGGCTCCGTCGAGGGCGGCGACGGAGGCGCGGAACCGCTCCTCCTCCCGCGCGAAGAGCGCCGGGTCGGCCTCGAGCTCGAAGACGGCCGACATGAAGTTCTGGCTCGACGCGCCCTCCTCCAGCCGGCGGATCAGGTAGGCGATCGCCACGTCGAACTCGGCCGGCGCGACGACCGGCGTGTAGAGCAGGAGCGAGCCGACCGTGCGGCGCACCGCCTCCGCCTGGCCCTGGGCCATGCCGAGGAGCATCTCGTACTCGATCCCCTCGCGGACTCCGCGGGTGCCGGCGAGCAGCCACGAGTACGCGACGTCGAAGAGGTTGTGCCCGGCGACGCCGACCCGCACGTTGCGGATCCGCTCCGGGTGCAGCGCGTAGTCGACGACGCGCTTGTAGTTCGTGTCGGAGTCCTGCTTGCTGCTCCAGGTCGCCAGCGGCCAGCCGTGGACCGAGGCCTCGACCTGCTCCATCGGCAGGTTCGCGCCCTTGACCAGGCGCACCTTGATGCCGGCGCCACCGCGGGCCCGGCGGGCGGCGCTCCACTCCTGCAGGCGGATCATCGCCGAGAGCGCGTCCGGCAGGTAGGCCTGCAGCACGATGCCGGCCTCGAGGCCGAGGAACTCCGGCCGGTCGAGGATGCGGGTGAAGACCGCGATGGTGAGGTCGAGGTCCTTGTACTCCTCCATGTCGAGGTTGATGAACTTCTGCGGCGAGGAGGCAGCGGCCCGGGCGAACAGCGGCGCCAGCTCCTCGACGATGTCGTCGACCGCGGCGTCGAAGGCCCACGGGTTGTGCGGGGCGGTGCTCGAGGAGACCTTGATCGAGACGTAGTCGACGTCGTCGCGGGCGAGGAGCCGGTGCGTCCCGTCCAGGCGGCGGTGGGCCTCCTCGCGGCCGAGGACGGCCTCGCCGAGCAGGTTCATGTTGAGCCGGACGCCGTCGCGGCGGATCGCGGCGATGGCCGGGCCCAGGCGCGAGTCGGTCGCGTCGATGATCAGGTGGCCGACCATCCGTCGCAGCACCCGGCGCGCGATCGGCACCACGACGTCCGGGAGGAGCGGCGCCATGACGCCGCCGAGGGCGACCGCGCCGCGCATCGGAGCAGGGAGGAAGGACGGCACGCCGCCCGCGATCGCCTTCAGCGCCGCCGCCGCGACGCGGGTGTCCTCGGGGCGGACGACGCCGTCGACGAAGCCGACCGTGAAGTCCAGGCCGGCCGGGTCCTTCAGCACGCCCGCCAGCTGCGCCCCGGAGGCGTCGATCGGGATCGCGGACGCCTCGCGCAGCCAGCGCCGCACCAGGGCGACGCTCTCGTCGACCAGGCGGGGATCGATCGAATCGGTGGACGGGCCGTCGGCGGCGGGGCCGGTGGCGAGAGCGGGGCTGGCGAGATCCGTCATGGTGCGGTCCTTCTGCTCTGAGGTGGGTGCCTTCAGTATTCGACCGGCTACCGTTGAGCAGAAGCGACCGTTCCTTACCGGTACCGGTCAGCTCAGCTGAACGATCGGAGGGACGCCGTGCTCGATGTCCGCCGCCTGGTCCTGCTCCGCGAGGTGGCCATCCGCGGCACTCTCGCCGCCGCGGCCGAGGCCCTCGCCTACAGTCCCTCGGCCGTCTCGCAGCAGCTCGCCGTGCTCGAGCGCGAGGCCGGCGTCGAGCTGCTGCGGAAGGCGGGCCGGCGCGTGCAGCTCACACCCCAGGCCGAGATCCTGGTCGAGGCGGCCGGCGAGGTGATGGCCCTGCTCGAGCGGGCGGAGGCGGCGCTCGCGGCCTCGGGGGAGTCGGTGACCGGCCGGGTGCGCGTCGCGGTGTTCCAGTCGGCCGCGCTCGCGCTCATGCCGGGCGCGCTCCGGGCCGTCGCCGACCGCTTCCCGGAGGTGCGGATCGAGATGGTGCAGCGCGAGCCGGAGGGTGCGCTGCACGAGACGTCGTGGGCGCGGGAGTTCGACCTCGTCGTCGCCGAGCAGTACCCCGGCCACTCGACCTCCTGGCTGCCCGGACTGGTGCGCAGCGACCTGACGACCGACGCGATCCGCCTCGCCGTGAGCCGCGACTCCGCCGTGGTCGACCTCGCCTCGGCCCGCGACTCCGCCTGGGTGATGGAGCCGCGCGGCACCGCGAGCCGCCACTTCGCCGAGCAGACCTGCCGGGTCGCGGGCTTCGAGCCGGACGTCCGCTTCGAGACCGCCGACCTGCAGGCGCAGATCCGCCTCGCCGCCTCCGGCCACGCCGTCGCCCTGATGCCCGACCTGGTCTGGGCGGGCGAGGCGCCGGACTGCCGCCTCCTCGAGCTGCCCGGCACGCCCCGCCGCACGATCTTCACCGCCCAGCGCGAGGCGCAGCTGGCGTCGCCGGCCGTGCGGGTGTTCCGGGAGTGCCTGGCGGAGGTGGCGGGGCGTTTCGCGTGAGGCTGGGGGCGTGCGGGGGTGCGTGAGGCGGTGCGGTTCGCGTGAGCGGGGGCGTGTGGCGGTGCGGTTCGGGTGAGCGGGGGCGTGTGGCGGTGCGGTTCGGGTGAGCGGGTGCGTGTGGCGGTGCGGTTCGGGTGAGCGGGTGCGTGTGGCGGTGCGGTTCGGGTGAGCGGGTGCGTGTGGCGGTGCGGTTCGGGTGAGCGGGGGCGTGTGTGGCGGTGCGGTTCGCGTGAGCGGGGGGCGTGTGGCGGTGCGTGTGGCGGGGTGTTGCGCCGGTGTCCTGCGCGCGCCGCCCCGAGGACGGCGGGGATGTGCGGTGTCGGCTGCGGTGATCCCTCCCTCCACAGGAGGGCCTCACGCCGGTTCTCCACGGATGTGACGATCCGTCGCTTCCGTGTCGGTGGTCGCTGATTGAATACACGTATGACGATGATCAGCGGGTCGACAGCAGCGGAGGCGGTGCTCAGCGAGGTGCGTGCTCGCGGCGACCGAGCCGCGGCGCTGGCCCGCTCGGCGTCCCCGCTGCTCCTGGCCGCGGCCGAGGAGCTGCACGCCGGGCACCGGGCCGCGCTCGAGCGTCCGGAGTCGTTCGCCCGCGGCTCGGCGTCCGACGCGTCGAGCGACCTCGCCGAGCGATCGATCCGTGCGGAGTTCGCCGTCGCCCTCGGAGTCTCCGAGCGGGTCGCCTCCCGCGAGCTCGACCACGCGCGCCTCCTCGTCGAAGACCTGCCGGCCACCCGCGCCGCCCTCGCCGGGGCGCGCCTGCGGTGGGAGGCGGGCCAGGTCGTCTGCGCCGTCGCGGCCACCCTGCCCCCAGGCTCCCGCGCCGCGTTCGATACGCGGGCGGCCGAGCTCGCGGCCCGCACCACGCCGACCCAGCTGCGGCGCGCTCTGGCCCGACTGCGGGAGGAGCTCCACGAGCAGCCCCTCGCCGAGCGCCACCGACGTGCCCGCGAGGACCGCGCGGTCTGGCTGACCCCCGAGGTCGACGGCATGGCGACGCTCTGCGCCCTCCTCCCCGCCCCGGTCGCCGTGGGGGCGTACAGCCGCCTCGACCGGATCGCCCGGATCCTCCGCGACGCGGCGGAAGGGACGCCGCCGCTCGCCGCCGCGGAAGCGGGCTCCTGCGGAGCGGAGTCCAGCGGGACGACCGGAGCGGAGCCCGCCGGGACCACCGGGGCGGGCGCCGTCGATGCGATCTCCCGAGCGGGCGACGCGCGGACCCTCGCCCAGCTGAGAGCCGACGCTCTCGCCGACCTCCTCTGCGATGCGGACGTCATCGGCACGGTGCCCGACCCGGTCGGCGCCGATCGGCCCGTTCCGACCCTCGTCACCGGCGTGCGCGCCGAGGTGCGGGTCACCCTGTCGGCGAGCACCGCGTCCGGCGCCGACGACGCCTCCGCCGAGCTCGACGGCTACGGCCCGATCCCGGCAGACGTCGCTCGGAGCCTCGTCCCCGCGACCGTCACCCGCGTGCTGACCGAGCCCCGGACGGGCGCCGTCCTCTCGGTCGGGCGCACACGCCGACTGCCGCACCGCGAGCTGCGGCTCCTCCTCCAGCTCCGCGACGTGACCTGCCGCTTCCCCGGCTGCACCCGCTCCGCCGCGGGCGCCGAGGCCGACCACGTCGTCGAGTGGCGAAACGGCGGCGGCACCGACCCCGCCAACCTCGCCAGCCTCTGCGTCGCCCATCACCACGTGCGGCACGGCGACCGCTGGACCTACGTCCTCCACCCCGACGGCACCGCCGACTGGACCACCCCCACCGGCCGCCGCATCACCACGCGCCCGCCGGGCCTCGAGGAACGGCTCCGTCCAGGCCCGCCCGCGACTCCGAGGTTCGCGGACCGGCCGCCGCCGTTCTGACACGCTGCCGTGCTGCCGTGCTGCCGTGCTGCCGTGCTGCCGTGCTGCCGTGCTGCCGTGCTGCCGTGCTTTCGTGCTCCCGTGCTGCCGTGCACCCCTGAGGGAATCGGCTGTCGGGCGGGTTCGGCCCGTTGCGCGGGTTCGCGCTGGTGATCGGGCCGTGCTGTCGCTCGGAGGCGAGTGCTCAGCGCCCTACCGCCGCGCCACTGCCGCTCGGATCCGCGCCTTCGCTCGGGTTCACGCGGCCGCACCGCCGCGCCACTGTCGCTGAGGCGCGGACCGTCACCGGGGCCGCACCGTCGCCTGACGCCGTGCCGACACCAGGGCCGTGCCGCCGCCTTGCGCCCTGCCGCCGTTCGGCCACCACGATCCGGCACCTCGGCACCTCGGCACCTCGGCACCTCAGCGCGCGCCGAACCGCCGTCGAGCGCCGTCGCGTCGGGCCGCCGTTCGGGCAGCGCGTCTCGCGACTGCGCTGGCGCCCCGCACGGCCCCACGGCTGATCCGGCGGGGTGCGCAGTCCGGGCACGCCCGCGCGGTCAGTCGGCGACGCGGAGGAGCACCTCGCCCGTCGTCCCGCCCCGCGGCCGCCCCGCAGCCGTCCCGCCGCCGCGACGCAGCCGTCCCGCCGCCGCGACGCAGCCGTCCCGCCGCCACGACGCTACGCCGCCAGGAAGCGGTCCGCCGTCCGCAGCGAGAGCGCCATCGTCGCGAGCGCCGGGTTCGCGATCAGCGCGCTCGGGAACACCGAGTTGTCGCACACCCAGAGGTTCGGCACGTCGAAGCTGCGGCCGTCCGCGTCGATCACGGCGTCGCCCGCGTCGGTGCCCATCCGCACGGTGCCGAGCGTGTGCGCCGTGCGCGCCATCACCCGCGTGCTCGTCGCGCCGGCCGCCTCCACGATCGCGGTCATCGTCCGGATCGCGTGCCGGTCGATCGCCTCCTCGTTGGCGCCCGCCGAGAACGTGATGCGCGCCTTCGGCACCCCGTGCTCGTCCAGCTCGTCGGTCAGCTCCAGGCGGTTGCCGTCGGCGGGCAGGCACTCCGCGTTGATCCCGACGCCCGCCGCGAAGCGGTAGCCGTCGAGCGCGTCCATCAGATCCCTGCCCCAGAGGCCCGCGCCACGGGCGAGCGTCGTCGCGTAGGTCAGCGGCATCACTCCGAGACTCTGGATCAGGTAGCCGCCCGCGAAGTCCGCGTCGGCCGGGCGGACGGTGTCCTCGGTGATCACCGAGGAGGGGTAGCCGCGGTAGCCGCGCATCTCGCTCTCGAAGGTGCCCCAGACCTGGGTCGCCCCGTGCGCCAGGAAGTTCCGGCCCACCTGGCCGCTGCTGTTCGCGATGCCGGTGTGCAGGAGGAGCCGGGGCGTCTCGACGCCGCCCGCGCAGAGGAACAGGGCGGAGCAGCGCTGCCGGTGCTCCACTCCGCCGCTCGTGTAGACCACGGCGCACACGCGGCCCGCAGCGTCCAGCTCGATCCCGTGCACGAACGAGTCGGCCCGGATCTCGGCGCCGGCCCGCACCGCCTCCGGCAGGTAGGTCACGTCCATGCTCGTCTTCGCGCCGGTCCGGCAGCCCTGATGGCACTGGCCGCAGTTGACGCAGGAGGGCCGGCCGTCGTCCCGCGGGCCGCTGAGCACGGCGGCGGGCGCGTCGGTCGCGCGCATCCCGATCGCCGCGCAGCCGCGCAGCATCATGTCGGCCGAGGCGTTCCGCGCGAGCGGGCCCTGCAGGTAGCGGCGCGACGGGTCCCACGGGTACTCGGCCGGGCCCGCCACTCCGATCGTCGCCTCCACCTTCTCGATGTACGCGGTGAGCTCGGCGTGCTCGATCGGCCAGTCGCGGCCGACGCCGGAGTCGCTCCGGAGTCGCAGGTCGCGCGGGTCGGGGCGGGGCGTGAACGCGCCCCAGTGCAACGTCGAGCCGCCGACCCCGCGGCCGCTGTTGTTCTGCCCGAAGGCGGTGGGGGTCTCGCCTCCGCTGAGGCGCTCCTCCATCCAGTTGATCTCGACGGCCGCCGTCTCGTCGGCGGTGTGGCCCAGCGGATCGACGTGCGGCCCGGCCTCGAGGGCGACGACGCGCAGCCCGCGAGCGGCGAGCACCGAGAGCAGGGGCGCTCCGCCGGCCCCGGTGCCGATCACGACGGCGTCGACCGTCTCGTCGAGCGGGAAGCGGCGCATGCCGGTCGTGTTCATCGGTGACTCCTCGTCGTCGGTTCCCAGGTCTCGCGGTCGTCGGCGCCGAGCAGGCGGAAGCCCGTCACGAGCGGCAGCGTGTCGCCGCCGCTGGCGTAGCCGTCGTAGCCGATCCGCGCCATCGACGCGGGGTGCGCCAGCCACTGCTTCACGAGGTCGACGCGGCAGTCCTCGAACCATGCGGTCAGCTGCTCGGCACCGAGCCCGCCGGCCGAGCGGTCGCCGGGCTCCGCGGAGCCGTCGGCGATCGCGGTGAGGCGCGCGTCCTGCTCGGCGGGGCCGAGGCCGGCGAAGCCCCGGAGGGCGTCGAGCGCCAGACCGTAGGCGATCGGGTCGGCCGGCAGGTCGGCGTTGCGCCAGCCGTCGCCCTCGCCGTTCGCGAGCTGCGTGTCCACCCGTGCGGCCAGGTCGATCCGGCCGCCCTCCTGCGGGACGACCCGGTCGGCGATCGCGCGCAGCTCCGCGAGCTGGGCGACGGTCAGGGCGCGCGGCGCGTACTCCGGGTCGTCGGCGAGCGCGCGCACGGCCAGCAGCCCGCGCACCCGCGTGGAGGTGCGGGCGGAGGCGATGGCTGCGCCGACGTCGGCCGGGACCGACGGCGCCGTGCCGGCCTCCTCCTCCCAGAACCGGCGGATCGCCGCCGCCACCTCGACCGGGCGCTCGAACGGCAGCAGGTGGCCCGCCCCGGCGAGCGTGAGCAGCCGGGCACGGGAGTAGAGGGAGCCGTTGAGGCGGCGCTGCGCGTCGGCGCCGAGGTCGCCGTCCGCACCGCCCGCGATCAGGAGCGCGGGCACGGCTCCGAGGGCGGCCTCTCCGGTGCGGTCCTCGCGGCTGCCGTGCTCGAGCCAGTCGCGCCAGCCCTCGGGGGAGTAGCGGCGCAGCTCGGCCAGCACCTCCGCGTCGGCGTCGGCGGGCAGCGGCGAGCCGACGTTCTGGTCGACGAACTCGCGCGCCTGCGCCTCGTCGAGGTGCCCGTCGTCGACCCAGCCGAGCATGGTCGAGCGGCGCTCCTCCTCCATCGGCTCGGGCGAGAGCGGCGACCCGGCGAGGAGCACGACGCCCGCGAGCCCGAACAGGCCCGAGCGGCCGGTGACCGTGCGCGAGGCCACGAGGGAGGCGATCTTCCCGCCCATGCTGTGCCCGAGGAGCAGCCAGCGGGAGGCGTCGTGCTCGCGGATCCGGCGGATCGTGGCAGCGGTCATCTCCTCGAGCGAGGTCCCGGATCCACCGGGCAGGTCGAGCGCGACGAGGTCCGCGACGTCGGCGAGCTCGCGGCCGAGCGCGTCGAAGGCGCGGCCGTCGAGCCCGAGTCCGGGCAGGGCGAAGAGGGTGGGGCGGGGGCTGGTGGACACGGGCGTCCTGTCGGATCGGCCGCGCCACGGCGGTGGGGAGCGGGAGGAGAGCGCCGGCGGGGGGCCGGCCCTCCCCATCCGACCACACGGCGTGCGCGCGCCCGGACCCTTGCGCCGGCGGGGCACTCGTGCTGTGCTCTGCGCCACCGTTCCGCGCCACGATGCCGGGCGGTCGTGCCGCCCCTCTGTGCCGCGCCTCTGTGCCGCGCCTCCGTGGCGGGACTCAGAGCGGGGAGGCGAACACCACCAGGTTGTCCCGGTAGCGGCCGATCGCCGCGTCGTACTCGCCTCCGCAGGTCACGAGGATCAGCTCCTCCTCGAGGGTCGCGCCGAAGACGCGGGCGGTGGGGAACGCGGCCTTGGCGTGGGACTCGACCGCCATCACCCGGTAGCGGTGGTCGGAGCCGTCCACTCCGCTCACCGCGATCTCGTCGCCCGGGGCGAGCTCGCCGAGGCGGAAGAAGACCGCGGGACCGGACCGCGAGTCGACGTGCGCCGCGATCACGGTGCGGCCGCTGCCACCCGGGCGCCCGCCTCCCGAGAACCAGCCGACGTCGTCGTAGTCCACCGGCACCTCCATCGCCCCGTCCGACTGGATGCCCAGCGCGATCAGCGGCTCGTCCAGGCCCATCGCGGGCACGCTCAGCCGGGCGGGCTCGACGCCGACGGTGCGCGCAGGCGCGGCAGCGGCGGGGTCGGGCGCGGGGACCGGGGGAGGAGTGAGCGGGGGAGCAGAAGCGAGGGCCGGAGGCGCGGGCGCGCTCGCGGGCGTCTCCGCTCCTCCGCTCCCGTCCGCGGCGGCGCACCCCGCGAGGAGCAGCACGGCGCACAGTGCCGCCGCGCCGCTCCTCGACCGGGTGCCCACGATCAGGAGGCGGTGCGCCGGCGGGCGACGACCACTCCGGCCGCGCCGAGGGCGACGACGGCTCCGAGGCCGGCCATCGCGGCGAGACCGGACGGGCCCGTGGCGTCGCTCCCGGCGGCGGTCGCGCCGCCACCGGTCTGGAGGCCGCCGACCGGCACCTGCGAGAGCTGGCCGCGGACGACGCCAGCCGCATACGAGGCCGTGTGGGAGTCGCCCGCGAAGGCGGCGGGATCGGCCTCGAGGGCCTTCAGCGTGAATCCGGCGCCGGTGTCGGCCCCGTTCGCCTGGATGCCCGTGGTGAAGGGGCCCTGCAGGCAGCCGCTGCTGGTGCGGGGGCCGTCTCCGACCGGGGCCGGGTTCGGGAACGCGATGCGCGGCGGGCCCGCCTTGCCCAGCGCCGCCTGGTGGATGTGCGTCGCGGTCTTCGCGGGGCTCTGGTAGTCGCCGGTCACACCGGTGAGGGTGATGTCGTAGCAGATGACGTCGAGGTCGCTGTTGACCCGGAAGGTCATCTCGCCCGTGGCGCCGGGCTGGCCGGGGGTCGCGGCGGAATCGGCGTTCACGACCTGGTCGGGCGTCGCCATCACCGTGAAGGCGCTGGTGAACGAGGACGGCTCGGCGACCTCGGTCTCGGCCTGGGCCGGCGCGGCGGCGAAGAAGGAGGCGGCGGCGACGGCGGTGATGCCGCCGAGGGAGAGCAGGCGGCGGCCGGCGCGGTTCCGCGCGGGGGACGTCTTCGTCATGGTGGAGCCTTTCGATCGCGAGCGCCGAGCGGGCCCGATGCAGGGAGTACGGCCGGAAGCGGCGCTGCGTTCACTCCATCTGAGAGGATCTTCACGGAGACGGTCCTCGCCTCCGATGAACGCCGCCGCCGCCGCGGCCGTACCCCCTTCCGACGGACCACCGGTCCCGACGAGGAGGCGGTGTGGCGCGCACGGCGACGGCACGACGAGACGAAGGGCCCGCGATGCCGCGCGAGCACTCGGAGGTCCCGGCTCCCGTGGTGCGCCTCGAGCCCCGGACGGCGGAGTTCGACCCGGCCGCCGCCTTCGACGAGCACGGGTCCGCCCTGCTCGGCTTCGCGCTCAACGCCCTGCGCGACCGCGGCCTCGCTGAGGACTGCGTGCAGGAGACGTTCCTGCGCGCCTGGCGCTCGCGGGCGAGCTACTCCGCCGAGCGCGCCAGCACCCGCACCTGGCTCTTCGCCATCGCCCGCAACGTCGTCATCGACGTGCACCGCTCGCGCCGGCGCCTGCCGCGCCTGGTCGAGGCCGAGATTCTGGAGGAGGTGCCCGCGGAGGACCGCGACCCCCTCGAGCCGCTCGCGATCGCCGAGGCGCTCGCGCGGCTCTCCGCCGAGCACCGGCAGGTCGTCGTCGCCGTCCACCTGAACGGCGAGACCTACGCCGAGCTGTCGGCCGCCACGAGCGTGCCGGTCGCCACCCTGCGCAGCCGCGCCTTCTACGCTCTCCGAGCGCTCCGCGGTCACCTCGCGAGCGCCGGACCCACCGACGAGGAGAGATCGTGATCGACCGAGACCAGCCCGACGGAGACGAGCCCGGCGGCCGCCGCGAGGAGCTCCTCGCCGCGGCCCTCGCCGGCGACCTCTCCGCCGAGGAGGCGCGGGAGTTCGAGAGCCTGCGCGCCGCCGACCCCTCGATCGACCGCGAGCTCGCGTCGTTCGGTGCGGTGGTCGACCGGGTCGGCGCACTGGGCCGCTGGGAGGAGGCGGAGCCGTCGCCGGAGCTGCGGTCGCGCGTCGCGGCGCTCGCCGGGGAGCGGCCCGAGCGCGGGGAGAGTCTGCGTGCCTCGCGCCGCCGGGCCCCGCGCCGCCGTGCCTCGCGTCTTCGTGCCGTCCTGGCCGTCGCCGCGGCGGCCGCGCTCCTCGTCGTGGGCGGCGTCGCCGGAGCGGCCCTGCGGTCCGCCGAGGAGCGCCCCGTCGCGGGACCGCCCGGGACGCTCGGCGCCGTCGAGGCGATCGCCTTCGATGAGCGGACGGAGGGCGTGACGCTCGACGGCTCGCTCGTGGCGCACACCTGGGGCACCGAGACGATCCTCCGCGGGACCGGCTTCGCGCTCGGCGAGAGCTACGACCTCGTGCTGGTCACCGGCTCCGGTGAGCGGCTCCCGTCCGGCTCCTTCCTCGGCAGCTCCGCGGAGCTCGACTGCGAGATGAACGCGGCCGTCCTGCGCGAGTCCGTCGCCGCCGTCGAGATCACCGACGCCGGCGGCGCGCTCGTCGCCTCCGCCGCCCTCCCCGCCGTCACCTGAGAGCCGGCGGCGCAGGCTCGCGGCGCGGCTTCAGCTCGCTGACGAGCGTGCCCGCGACGATGAACCCCGCCCCGAGCAGGGCGAGCGCGGGGAGCCGGTCGCCGGCGAGGCGGCCGATCAGACCGGCCCAGACGGGCTCGGCGGAGTAGATGATCGTGGCGCGCGACGGCGAGACCGAGCGCTGAGCCCAGTTCATCGTCAGCTGGATCAGGCAGCTGCTCGCCCCGAGCGCGAGCGCGGGGATCAGCCAGGCCCACGAGAACGCCGGGACCGCCTCGCCTGCGACGGGCATCGAGGCGAACCCGAGCGCGCCGGCGACCAGCAGCTGCACCACGGTCACCCGGCCGAGGTCCACGCGTCCGGCGACGAGGCCGATCAGGATGATCTCCGCCGCGATCGGCAGCGTGCTCACGATCGTCGCCACCTCGCCCGCTCCGAGCGCGACGCCCGGCTGCGGGCCCGCGATCAGGAGCAGTCCGACGAACGCCAGCGCGACGCCCACCAGCGTCAGCACGCCCGGACGGCGACGGAACACGACCCACTGGAGCAGCGGCACCAGCGGCACGTACAGCGCGGTGAGGAACGCGGAGGTGCTGCTCGTGATCGTCTGCAGCCCGTAGCTCTGCAGGCCGTAGCCCGCGAAGATCATCACCCCGATCACGACGCCGGCCGCGAGATCGATCCGCCGCATCCCCCGGAGCGACCGGTGGAACACGACCGCGCTGATCAGTCCCGCGATCGCGAACCGCATCCCGACGAAGAACAGCGGACCACTGTGCTCCATCGCGATGTGCACGGCGAGGAAGGTCCCGCCCCAGATCGCGGTGATGCCGATGAGCGCCCACTCCGGACGGGTGAAGCGGAGGCCCCGGAGCGGCGAGATGTGCATCATTCTGCACATCCTAGGAGCAACAGGGGCCTGTCGGTGCAGAATAGTGCGCATGTCGGCTCCCGTCCTCGCCCACCTGGGCGGCAACCTCCGCCTCGCGCGGCGCGGAGCCGGGCTGAGCCAGTCCGCGCTGGCGGCGCGCTCGGGTATCAGCCGGCGGACGATCGTCGCGGCCGAGGCCGGCGAGGCCAACATCTCGCTGACCGGAGTCGACCGCCTCGCGACCGCCCTCGGCACCACGTTCACTGCACTCGTCTCGGCCCCGGGATCCGCGCCCGCGGCGATCGACCAGGTCGCCTGGCGGGGAGCGGGCGAGGCGAGCGTCGCCGTCCTGCTCTCCTCCGTCCCCGCGCGCCGGGAGGCCCAGCTCTGGACCTGGACGCTCGGTCCGGGGGACCGCTACGACGCGCAGCCCGACCCCGAGGGGTGGCACGAGATCCTGCTCGTCACCGCCGGCGCGCTCCTCCTGGAGCGGGAGGGCGAGGAGCCCGTGCGGCTGGAGCCCGGACGGCACCTCGCCTTCCCGACCTCGCGGCACTACTCCTACGTGAACGCGGTGGATGCCGTCACGACGCTCGTCCGGATCGTGGTCGACTGACGGGTCGGCGCCTCAGGCCCGCGAGCGCAGGGTCTCGAGCAGCGCCGCGGGGGTCTCGGGGTCGTCGAGGCTGATCGCGAACTCGCGCGAGCGGTCCGTCGTCACCACCAGCCCCGGCCCGGCGTGCAGGATGACCGCCGAGCGGCCCGGCATCACCCGGTACCCCCAGCCGCCCCACTCCGACGGCCGCAGCTGGGCCGTGCCGGCCGAGGCGATGGTGTCGAGCGGGATGCGGCGCAGCGGGATGCCGAGGGCGGTCGTGACGACGCGGAGGCCGCGGCGGTCGGCGGTCACCCTCAGGCGGGAGAAGGAGAGGAGCACCAGCGCGACGACGCCGAGGACGACGGCCATCGCGATCGCCGGACCGGTGGCGCCCGCCGCGGCGAGCGTCGCGAGGGAGAGGGCCGCGCCCGCCGCCGTGGCGATCGCGGCGACGGCGAACACCGGGCCCGTCAGCGTCTGCGACCAGGCGCCGGTCTCCTCCGCCGCCAGCGGCAGGCGGCCGGCGGCCAGGCGGGAGGCGCGCCGGGTGCCCGGAGCGATCAGCGCGGGCACGACGGCGAAGAGCATCCCTCCGAGCAGCGCGAGCAGCCACCCGCCGAGCTCCGCCCCCTCGGCGCGCCCGGCCGCGAGCGTCGTGCCGACCGAGGTCGCCCAGGCGGAGGCGCCCAGCCCGGCCACGAGGCCGAGGGTCGCCAGCAGGAGCCGCGGGGCGCGCCCGACGACCGCCGCCACGACGCCCGCGACGGCCGGGAGCCCGGAGAGCACGAGGGCGATCGCGAGCAGAGCGCCCGTCGACGCGGTCGCATCGGCCGCCCCGGTGCCCGACCAGTGCGAGGCGAGCTCCGCGGGCAGCGCGTCGTCCAGGACGAGGCGCGAGACGAGCACTCCGGCGGCGGGGAGCAGGAGGGACGCGGCGGCGAGGAGCTCGCGGCGGCGGTCGGCGGTGGCGGTCATGATCCGGTCCTCTCGATCAGGCGGACGAGCTCCGCCGGGGTGATGCCGCTGCGGCGGGCCTCCGCGAGCAGCTCGTCGACCAGGGCGGTCACGCGCACGAGCCCGGGCCCGGCCGACTCCGTGATCCACGCGCCGCGGCCCCGGCGCATCTGGAGGATCCCGTCGTCGCGCAGGGCGGCGTACGCGCGCAGCACGGTGTGCATGTTGATGCCGAGCGAGTCGGCGAGCTCGCGGGCGGGCGGCAGGCGGTCGCCCGCCGAGAGCTCGCCCCGGGCGACGGCCGAGCGCACCTGCGACTCCAGCTGGTCGGCGAGCGAGCCCGCCGCGGAGTGGTCGACCCGGAACAACATGTTCACAATGTTAGTAGAACAAGCAGTGCACCACCAGGCCCTCAGTGCAGCGCGAGCGACACCGCCAGCACCACCATCACGACCGCCACGGCCGCGTCGAGGATCCGCCAGGCCCCGCGGCTCCGGAACAGCGGCCGCAGCGCCCGCGCCCCGAAGCCGAGAGCGGTGAACCACAGCACGCTCCCGGCCGCCGCCCCCGCCCCGAACCACCAGCGCTCGTCGCCGTGCGTGTTCGCCACCGACCCGAGCAGCACGACCGTGTCGAGGTAGACGTGCGGGTTCAGCAGCGTGAGCGCCAGGCACGTGCCGATCGCCGTGCGGAGCGACGTCGAGGCGCCGGCCGGATCGCCGTCGAGGGTCCCCGGCCGCAGTGCGCGCCTCGCCGCCATCACCGCGTAGGCGAGGAGGAAGGCGATGCCGCCCCAGCGGATCACCACCAGCAGCCACGGCGCCGACTCCAGGACCGCTCCGATCCCCGCGATCCCGAGCACGATCAGCGCGGCATCGCAGAGCGCGCAAATCGCGACGACGGCGGGCACGTGCTCGCGGCGGAGGCCCTGGCGGAGCACGAAGGCGTTCTGCGCGCCGATCGCGATGATGAGCGAGAGGCCGAAGCCGAGGCCGGAGAGGGCGGCGAGGAGGGGGGACACGCTCCGACGCTAGGGCGGGGCGCTCCTGTAGACCAGCTCATGCTCCTTCAGTACCGTAAGCAGCACTGATGCTGACAGACGACCTCGACCTCTCCCGCCTGCGCGCGCTCGCCGCCTCCGTCCGGTACGGCTCCTTCGACGCCGCCGCCCGGGCCCTGCACATCACCCCCTCCGCCCTCAGCCAGCGGATCAAGGCGCTCGAGACCGCCGCCGGCCGCGTCCTGCTGGTGCGCTCGCGCCCCGTCGTCGCGACCGAGGCCGGTGCCGGGCTCCTCCGCCTCGCCCGTCAGATCGAGCTCCTCGCCGACGACGCCGTCCGCTCGCTCGGCGGCGAGGACGCGGCGGGGGCGGGCCCCGTCGTCCTCCCGCTCGCCGTCAACGCCGACTCCCTGGCCACCTGGGTGCTGCCCGCGCTCGCCTCCGTCCCCGACGTCGTGGTGGAGCTGCACCGCGAGGACCAGGCGCACACCACCGCGTTCCTCCGCGACGGCACCGTGCTGGCGGCCGTCACCGGAGAGTCGGAGGCGGTGCTCGGCTGCACCGTCGCGCCCCTCGGAGTGATGCGGTACCGCGCCATGGCCTCGCCTGCGTTCGCCGAGCGCTGGTTCCCGGACGGCGGCACGGCCGGCCTCGCGAGCGCTCCGCTGGTCGTCTTCGACGAGAAGGACCGCCTGCAGGACGACTTCCTCCGGGCCGCCGGCGTCGACGGCAGACCGCCGCAGCACCGCGTCCCCGGATCGACCGACTTCGAGCGGGCCGTGCGCCTGGGCATGGGGTGGGGGATGCTGCCCGAGCTGCAGGCCCCGGTCGGCGGCGAGGGCCTCGTCGAGCTGGGCGGCGACCCCGTCGACGTCCCCCTCTACTGGCAGCAGTGGGCCCTGCACACGCCCGCCCTCGACGCGGTCGCCGCGGCCGTCTCCGCCGCCGCGCGCGCCGCGCTCCGCTGACCCGCGCGCTGACCTGCGCCGCCGGGGAGGCGCTCAGACCGCGAACACGTCGCGGAGGGTCACCGTCTCGAGCGAGCGCTCGCGGAGGATGTCGACGAGCCGCGCGTAGACCTGCGTCACCGGATCGAAGTTGGCGTGCCCGATCACGATGTGCTGCGGCAGGAACCACTGGTCCGCGAAGCCGACCACCTGCTCCGGCGTGATCCGCCCCGAGTCCGAGAGCGAGCCGTACCAGAGCACCGTCGCCGTGTAGCCGATCGCCGCCGCGGCGGCCCGGCTCCGCTCGTCCGTGTAGCCGAACGGCGGCCGGTAGAAGGGCGCCGCCTCCACCCCGTAGGTCGAGCGGATGAAGTCGCCGTTGCGGCCCAGCTCCTCCTGCACGCCGTCGCTCGAGAGGCTCGTCAGGTCGGCGTGCGACCAGGTGTGGTTCGCGAGCTGCACCTGCCCCGAGGCGACGAGCGGAGCCAGCAGCGGCGCGTTCGCGGTCCACGAGTCGTACTTCCCGTTGAGGAAGAAGGTCAGCCGGGTGCCGGTGTCGCGGGCGAACTGCGCGTAGGCGGCGACCACGTCGGAGTCGGCGCCGTCGTCGACGGTCCAGGCGAGCGTGCTCCCCTCGCCGGGCAGCTCCGAGATCGTGCCGGAGGGCAGCGGCGCCTTCCGCCGCACCGGAGTCGCCGCGGCGGTCATGGTCGGCACGGGGCGGGGAGGGGTCGGGACGGCCGTCGGAGCGGCGGACGGCAGCACCGCCGCCGGCGCCGTGCTCGGCGGGAGCGCCGCGGGAGCGGGCCGGGCGGGCGTGCACCCCGTCAGCGCGACCGCCGAGGAGGCGATCCCCAGCAGCAGCGCGCGTCGCCTCAACCGGTCCACGGGCCCCCCTCGCGAGCCCCGTCCCCCGGAGCGTCCCCGCGACCGTAGCGGTCGGGGAGGGAGCGGGCAACGCGGCGCGACACCCCTCCCTCCCCGCAGCCTCTACCGGAAGGTGCGCCTGACCGCGTTGTTCGCCGGCGTGGGATCGGCGGCGGCGGTCGACACCCTGGCGTCGATCGTCGTGGCGGCCGGCCGGTCGACGAGCGTCACCGAGTAGGTGGTGCTCCGCCCGGCCGAGACGCTCGGCGCGGTCCAGGTGAGGACCGTCGTGCCCGCGGCCGAGCCCTTCGTCTGCACGGCGCCGGGCGCACTCGCCACCGTTCCGCTGACGACGACTCGGGTGGTCGTCGTCGCCGCGTCCCGGGTGCCGGTGTTCCGGACGGTGATCGTGCCCGAGAGCGGGGCCGTCGCCGCCAGTCCCGGCGCCGGCGCCAGCGTCAGCGTCAGGTCGGCGCGGGTGGAGGACTTCACCTGCAGCGACTGCGTCACCGAGGTCGCGGCGAGCCACGCGGAGTCGCCCGCCTGCGTGGCCCGGACGGTGCAGCTCGCCGCGCCCGTCAGCCGCACCGTCGCCGTGCCCGCGCCGGTGGCGGTCAGCGTGCAGCTGCCGCTCGCGTACAGCTTCACGGGCAGACCGGAGGAGGCGGTGGCCGCGACCGGGTAGGCGATCCCCTTCTCGGGCGAGGACGGCATCGCGGTCGAGAAGGCGACCTTCTGCGCCTTCTTCTTCTGCGGGACGACCGCGGTGACCGCGATCGACTGGGTCGCCCGGGGAGCCGCGTCGTGCGAGGCGTCGCCGGCCTGATCCGCGGTGACGGTGCAGGTGCCGGATCCGCTGAAGGTCACGACGCCGCTCGCGAGCGAGCACGCGCCCGTGGCGCCGATCGTGACCGGCAGACCGGAGGAGCCGCCCGCCGCGGTCGGCGTGTAGCGGCCGCCCGCGGTCGCCGTGCTCGGAGCCGCGGAGGTGAAGGCGACCGTCTGCAGCGCCTTGCCGATCGGGAACGTCCGGACGACTTGCTCCGCGGGCGCGTGAGCGTCGTCGCCGGCCTGGTCCAGCGTCAGCGTGCAGGTGCCGACGGAGTCGTAGGACACCGTGCCGTCCTCTCCCAGCGAGCAGGAGTCGGAGGCGTCCAGCACCGGGTCGGCGCTCGACGGGCCGCGGACGATCGACGGGGTCCAGGAGCCGCCGATCCGGGCGTCCGTCGGAGCGGCGTCGCGGAACGACACCGCTCCCGCCGCCGTGCCGACCTCCACCGACTGCGTGATCCGCGGAGCCGCCGAGTGGCGCTCGTCCCCGGCCTGGTCCGCGGTCACCGTGCAGGTGCCGGAGCGGGTGAAGGTCACGACGCCGTCCGCGACCGTGCAGGACCCGGCCGCTCCGAGCACCACGGGGGCGCTCGACGCGCCGGCCGTCACGACGGGCGTGTAGGAGCCCCCCGCGACCGCCGCGTCGGGGACCGGCGAGGCGAACGCCAGCGTCTGGCCGAGGGCGCCGATCGCGAAGGTGCGGACGGACTGCGGAGCGGCGCCGTACCGCGAGTCGCCCGCCTGGTCGAGCGTCAGCGTGCAGGTGCCGACGGAGTCGTAGGACACCACTCCCGCGGCCGCCGAGCATGCTCCGGAGGCGGTCAGCACCGGACGCGCCGTGGACGGTCCGGCGACGATCCGCGGGGTGGTCGTCCCGCCGACCGTCGCGCCGGTCGGCGCGCTGCCGCCGAAGGAGACGGTGCCCGCGAGCAGTCCGACCGCGATCACCTGCGAGGCCCGCTCCGCCGCGTCGTACCGGGTGTCGCCCGTCTGGTCGGCGGTCACCGTGCAGGTGCCCGATCCGGTGAAGGCGACGACCCCGTTGGTGAGCGTGCAGGACCCGGAGGCTCCGAGCACCACGGGCCGCCCGGAGGCTCCTCCGGTCGCGGTCGGACGGTAGGTGCCGCCCGCGAGCGCCGAGTCCGGCGCCTGCGAGGTGAAGGCCACGGTCTGCGCGGTCCGGGTGATCTCGAAGCTGCGCACCGCCGTCGGCGCTGCGCTGTGGCGGGAGTCGCCCGCCTGGTCCAGCGTCAGCGTGCAGGTGCCGGCGGAGTCGTAGGAGACCAGTCGGAAGGGCCCGACGGAGCAGGCGCCGGAGGCCGTCAGCACCGGGGGAGCACTGGAGGGGCCGGCGACGACCGCGGCCGTCGAGGAGCCCCCGACCCGGGCCGCGGCCGGAGCATCGCCGCCGAACGCGACGGTCCCCGCGAGCTGCGTGACCGCGACGGTCTGCGAGGCCTGCGCCGCCGCCGCGTAGCGCCCGTCTCCCGCCTGGTCCGCCGTGACGGTGCAGGTGCCGCTGCCGGCGAAGGTGACGACGCCGTCGGCGAGCGTGCAGGCGCCGGTCGCTCCGATCGTCACGGGGAGCCCGGAGGCGCCGCCCGTCGCGGTCGGAGTGAGCGTGTCGCCGGACGCGGCCGTCGACGGCGCGGTCGAGGTGAAGGCGACGGTCTGCGCGATCGCGGTGACCTCGAAGGTCTGGACCGCCCGCGCGGTGCCGTAGGTGGCGTCGCGGTAGTGGATCGCCGTCAGCGTGCAGGTGCCCGCGGAGTCGAACCGGACGGCGCCGTTCTCGCCGTCGGAGCAGGCGCCCGAGACGCTGAGCACCGAGGGGCCGGAGGACGGTCCGCGCGTGAAGGCGGGAGTGAAGGATCCGCCGACCTCCGCGTCGGTCGGGACGGCGGTCGTGAACGCCACGGAGCCGGGCGCGTAGCCGACCTCCACCTCCTGCACGGCGGGCCGGGCGCTGTCGTACTGCCGGTTGCCGTTCTGGTAGGCGAAGACGCCGCAGACGCCCTTCGTGGTGAAGGTGACCACGCCGTCCTTCGCCGAGCACGACGCGGTGGTGAGGAGGAACGGAGCGATGCCCGAGGCGCCGCCCTCGATCACGGGGCGGTACGTGTCCCCGAGGACGGCGCCGACCGGAGGCGCGCTCGTGATCCGGACCGTCTGCGGGAGGAAGTAGATCGAGTACTCCTGCTCGGCGTGCCGCGCGGGCCAGTAGCCGTCTCCGGGCTGGTCGAGGGACAGCACGCAGAGCCCGGCCCCGTCGTTCCGCACGGTCACTCCGTCCGGGAGGATCGAGCAGTCTCGGCTCGCGGAGAGCACGGGCACGCCCTTCGACGGGCCGGGCACGATCGTCGGCCGGTACGTCTCGAGCGACATCGCGTGCGGGGGCGCGGTGCTCCCGAAGGAGAGGTTCCCCTCGGGAGTCCCGACCGTGATGACCTGCCGGACCTGCGGAGCGGCGTCGTGTCGATCGTCCGCGGCCTGGTCGATCGTCACCGTGCAGGTGCCGTCGCCGAAGAACGTCACCACGTCGTCCGCGATGGTGCAGTTGCCGTTCTCGATCACCGCGATCACGAGCGGGTTGCCCGAGCCGCCGCCGGTCGCCTCGACCGTGTACCGGTCGTCGGTGAACACCCGGTCGGGCGGAGTCGAGGTGACGACGACCGTCTGGGGGATCCGCGAGATCGGGACGAAGCGCACCAGGCCGTCGGCGGCCGCGTACACGTCGTCGCCCGGCTGGTCGAACTGCACGCCGCAGGTCGAGGGCTCGGTGTAGGTCAGGATCTGCGCACCCGTCGCGTCGGGGGCGACGGTGCAGCCGAAGAAGGTCCTGACGAGCACCGGCAGTCCCGAGCTCGAGGTCGCCGTGGCGACGCCGGTCGACTCCAGGACGCCGGTCCTCGGCACCGCGACCGTCAGCGTCTGCGACGCCTTCGCGACCTCGAGATCGAAGGAGGCGCGCCCCGCGGTGTAGTGGTCGTCGCCGGCCTGATCCGCGGTCACGGTGCAGGTGCCGCTCCGGGTGAAGGTCACGACGCCGTCGGCGATCGCGCAGGATCCGGTCGCTCCGATCGAGACGGGGCTCCCGGAGCCGCCGCCGGTGGCCGTCGGAGTGAAGGTGCCCAGCGCCGTCGGCGCGGTCGGCCGCGAGGAGGTGAAGGCGACCGTCTGCGAGAACTTCCGGACCGTGATCCGGAACGAGGACGTGCCGGTGTTGCCGGCCTCGTCGTCCGCGGTGCAGTCGACCGTCGTGTCCCCGATCGGGAAGACGCTTCCCGAGGCGGGCGTGCAGGTCGAGCCCACGGCTCCGTCGACCGCGTCCTGCGCGGAGGACGCGAAGGTGACGACGGCGCCGGAGACGTCGGCCGGCTCGGCCGTGACGGCGGCGGGCACGGTCACGACGGGGGCCGAGCGGTCGGCCAGCGCGAAGGTGCCGGGGATCGACCGGAGGGTGTAGTTCGGCCCCGCGTCGCCTCCGTCGCACCGCGTGACGTAGTCGCCGACGGGCGTGCGCGCTCCGATCGTCACCTTCCCGGTGCCGTCCGCCGTGTAGTAGGCGCCGGTCGGCTCGGTGACGAACCGGTCGGTTCCTGCGAAGCCGTCGGCCGTGCAGGTGACCGTCGGGGCGGTCGCGGTGCCGTGCGCCTGCGTCCCGGGGCTCGACGCGGTCACAGAGAGGGGCGCCGGCGAGATCGTGAGCGCGCCGTCGATGGTGATCAGCTGTCCCGAGGGGTTCGTCAGGCCGGAGCAGCGCGTGGGGTAGCGGCCGACGGGGGTCGTCGCGGAGAGCGCCAGCGGCGTCGTGAATCCGGTGTCGGACGCCGCGAAGGCGCCGCAGGAGACCGTCCCCGAGGGGGAGCCGGTCACGGAGGCGGTGATCGCGGGGGGAGTGGATCCGTAGGTCGACGAGGGCGAGGAGGCGGTCACCATCGGGACGGCCGCGACGATGCGCAGCGCGCCGTCCTTGTACCCCGCGATCGTGTAGTCGCTGCTGACCTTCGCGCCGCTGCACCGCGTGGTGAAGGTGGTGAAGGTGGAGGTGGGCCAGTTCGGGATCAAGCGGTAGATGACGTCGCCCGCCGTGACGATCGGCCGGTAGACGCCGGCCGTGAGCGGGGCGCCGAAGGTGTCGGTGCCGACGAAGGCGGCCGTGCAACGCAGGTCGGGGGACGGCGCGCCTCGCGGGTAGTCGACCGTCGGGGCGGTCACCGTGAGCGCCTTCGGCTTCGCCGTGAAGCTCTGCAGGGGCTCGCCCGCCCAGCCCAGAGGAGCGAGCGCGTCGAGCCTCGCCGCGAGCGTGCAGACGCCGGCGTGGAGCACGGTCACCCTCATGCCGCTGACGGAGCAGGTCTCGGCGGTCCTGCTGCTCAGGACGATCGAGCGGCCGGGCACATCGACGGCCTGCGCGTAGGGGCTCGCGTCGAAGGAGTCGCCGTACGCCTTCTGCGGGAGCGTCGACAGGTCGAAGCGCACGCCGCCCACCGCCACGGTGGCCGGGTCGCTGCGGACGCTGCCGCCGCAGGTGGTCAGGGTCGCCCGGTAGCGGTAGGAGCCGGTGGGATCGGGGCCGGCCTCGAGGAACGCGGTCCCGTCCTCCCGGGCGCCCGCCCGGCCGAGCGCGGGCTTCCACGTGGCGCCGCCGTCCGTGGACCTCTCCCAGGACACGGCGGGGATGCCGCCGTAGACGGCCGAGACGCTCACGCCCATCGTCAGCGTGTAGATCTGGTTGGTGACGCCCGCGATGTCCGAGGGCTGCCGGGTGATGACGGGTGCCGCGGCGCACGCGCGCACCTCGTGGCGCAGAGCGGGGAGCGCCGACCAGCTCCCTCGTCCCGCCTCGGCGGGGGTGATGGTGTCGGGGTAGTGCGCGCGGATCTCGTTCCAGCCCTGCGGGATGTCCCTCGTGGTCAGAACGCCGACGCCGTCCGCGTCGAGGGTCACCCTGCTGGTACCTGCACCGGTGAGGATCTCGACGGTGCCGCCGGCGGCCACCGGCCGGCCCAGGCTCGGGATGGTCACCTTCGCGGTGACGGTGACCTCCTGCCCGAGCATCGAGAAGTCGGGGGTCCGCGTCACGGTCACGGCGGTGTCGTACACCGGAGCGACCACGGGGTCGGCCGCCGTCGGGCCGGCCGTCTGCGAGATCCTCGTCACGCTCGGGTGCACGTAGCTCGAGCCGCCGCCGCCGGCGCCGGGGTCGTTCATGACGCCGAGGGTGTCGTTCATGCTGCCGAACACGTAGGGCGATCCGCCGCCGCCGCCGTACCACCAGCCGGCCCCGCCGCCGCCGCCGCTGTGGCCGGGGAACGAGCAGTTGCCGCCGCCGCCGCGGGAGGCGCCGGCGTCGGCGCCCTTGCCGTCGTTGAGGAACACGCCCCACTGGCCGTTGTTGCCGTCGGCGCACTCGCCGAACGTGCTGTAGCCGCGGGCGCCGGGCGAGCCGCCCGAGCTCTGCCCGGCCGCGCCGCCGCCGCCGCCGTCGGCCGCGTTGTTCCTGCCGCCGTTCCCGCCGCCCCTCGCGCCGCTGCCGGCGTCGGCGTCGCCGCCGACCGAGGACCGCCCGCCGCCGCCTCCGCCGCCCGCCGCCACGGCGAGGGCGTGCTGACAGCCGTCCGAGCCGGCCGTGCTGAGGTACTGGGCGTCGCCGCCCGCGCCGCCGGAGTCGCCCCCGTAGACGCCGCCGTTCACGTAGCGCGTGGCGCCTGCCGCTCCGGCCGGGGCGCCGGCGAGGCGCCCGATCTCCAGCACCTGCCCGGGTGTGACGGGCACCTCCACGACGAGGCTGGAGCCGCGTCCGCCGGCGTTGCCCGTCCCGAGGCCGCTCGCACCCTTCCCGCCGTTCTGGCCGCTGAGGACGGCGCGGACCGTCGAGACCCCGGTCGCGGGAACGGTGTACTGCGACACCGTCGAGACCTTCGGGGAGGTGAAGCACGCGGTGCTGAAGACCGGCGCCGCCGACGCGGTCGGCGCGGCCACGACGCTGAGTCCTGCGCCCGCTACGAGCACGGCCGCGGCGACGAGGGAACGGAGGAAGGACTGGCGCATGTGCTGCTACTCCCGGCTGCTGCCGGGAGCGGGCGCCCGCGGTCGGCTCAGAGTAGGGCGTTCGTCGACCCGCGAGGAAGGCGCAAGATACACGAACGCCCTGCTCGGGGGGTACGGGAGGCCACTTCTGCCGGAACCTCCCAGGAAGTCCCCGTGCACGTCCGGGCAGCGTCCCCACCCTGTCGGGGCTGTGTCCCCACCCTGTCGGGGCAGTGTCCCCACCCTGTCGGGGCAGTGTCCCCACCCTGTCGGGGCAGTGTCCCCACCCTGTCGGGGCAGTGTCCCCACCCTGTCGGGGGAGTGTCCCCACCCTGTTGCGGCCGCCGCCCGGGTCGCGTAGCCTAGCGAGGTTGCGTGCATCTGCACGCGCTTGCGTGCTGCCCACCGGGCAGGAGCTCCGGCTCCGGCCGGACAGGCGGGCGGTGCGCCGACAAGTGACCTTGGGTGGGTCGGGCGGGGCTTCGTGCCGCGCGTGATCCACGGTAACCACACATGGAGGAAACCATGGCAGCAGTCTGCCAGGTGACCGGAGCCGTCCCCGGCTTCGGGCACGCCATCTCGCACTCGCACCGGCGCACTAAGCGCCGCTTCGACCCGAACGTGCAGAAGAAGACGTACTACGTGCCGTCGCTTCGCCGTAACGTCACCCTGACCCTCTCGGCCAAGGGCATCAAGGTCATCGACGCCCGTGGCATCGAGTCCGTCGTCAAGGATGTTCTCGCTCGCGGGGTGAAGATCTAATGGCCAAGCAGCAGGACGTCCGTCCGATCATCAAGCTCCGTTCGACGGCCGGCACCGGTTACACCTACGTGACCAAGAAGAACCGCCGCAACGACCCCGACCGTCTCGTGCTCAAGAAGTACGACCCCGTAGTGCGCAAGCACGTCGACTTCCGCGAGGAGCGCTAAGTATGGCCAAGAAGAGCAAGATCGCCCGCAACGAGCAGCGCAAGGTGATCGTCGACCGCTACGCCGCCAAGCGCCTCGAGCTGAAGAAGGCTCTGGTCGACCCGGCCGGGACCGACGAGACCCGTGAGGCCGCCCGCGTCGGCCTCCAGAAGCTCCCCCGCAACGCCTCGCCCGTCCGCGTCCGCTCGCGCGACGCCGTCGACGGCCGCCCCCGCGGCAACCTCACGAAGTTCGGCATCTCGCGTGTCCGCTTCCGTGACATGGCGCACCGCGGCGAGCTGCCCGGCATCACCAAGTCCAGCTGGTGACCGAGCGCCGCTAGCGGCGTGAACGACCGAAGGCCCGTGATCGAAGGATCGCGGGCCTTCGTCGTCCCGCCGGCGGACGTAAAATGTGCGGATGACCGACTCCAGCCTGCCCACCGTCGCCGAGATCGCGGCGCTCATCGACCACGCGATCCTGAAGCCCGAGCTCACCCGCGCCGAGGTCGACGCCCAGCTCGACGAGGCGCGCGCGTCCGGCGTGTTCAGCGTCTGCGTCCGCCCCTCCGACATCGCCCACTCGGTCGCTCGGCTCGAGGGCTCCGGCGTCCTGGTCGGCACCGTCATCGGCTTCCCCCACGGCACCACCTCGACCGCGGCGAAGGTCGCGGAGTCGCGTCAGGCGCTCGCCGACGGCGCGTCCGAGCTCGACATGGTCGTCAACATCGGCCGCCTCCGCAGCGGCCTGCTCCAGGACGTCGAGGACGACGTCCGCGCCGTGGTCGAGGCCGCCGAGGGCCACGTCGTCAAGGTCATCCTCGAGACGAGCCTCCTCGACGACGAGCACGTCGTCGAGGGCAGCCGGGCGGCCGAGCGTGCCGGCGCGGACTTCGTGAAGACCGCCACCGGCTTCGCGGGCGGAGGCGCGAACGAGCACGACCTCCGCCTCATGCGCGGCGCCGTCTCGGAGGCCGTTCAGGTGAAGGCGTCCGGCGGCGTCCGCGACCTCGACACGCTCCTCGCCTACCGCGGCCTCGGCGTCACCCGCTTCGGCACCAGCGGCTCCGCGACCATCCTCGGCGACCTCGCGGCGCGGCACTCGGGCGACTCCTCCGCGGCACGTGTCGACTCAGCCTCCTACTGACGGAGCGGCCGACGAGGGCCGCACCGCACCCGCCGACCGGATGACGCCGGTGCGCCTGCGCCCGGGCCGCGCCGGCCGGTGGGCGGAGCGGACCCGCCGCCCCCTCGACGAGATCGCCCGCGCCCTCAAGGAGCGCGTCTACGCGACCTTCACGGGCCTGGCCGTGGTGACGATCTACCTGGTCGGCGACCACCCCGACGCGGTCCACGCGCTCCAGAGCCTCGTGATCTCGATCATCGGGATCTCGGCCGCGGGCTTCGTCGCCGAGGTGATCGCGCACCAGGTCGTGCACGCTTCGGCGCCCTCGCGCTCCGAGACGCACACCATGCTGCGGATCGCGGGCGGGGCGCTCGCCTCGGCGTCGCTGCCGGTCCTCGCGCTCGGCGCCGCGGCGCTGGGCTGGATCGACGCGACGGTCGCGCTGCGGATCGGCGCGGGCGTCTACGTCGCCACGCTCGCGGGGATCGCCCTCATCGCCGTCGTGCGCGCGGGCCTCTCCAGGAAGGAGAGCATCTTCTCGCTGCTCGGGATCGTGGGCCTCGGCGTGCTGGTCGTCGGCGTGCTCGCGCTCGCGCACTGATCCGGAGGCGCCGCCGAGCGTAGGCTCGGACGGATGACGTCACGCACCAGGGTCGAGCTCGGCCGCCGCGAGGACCTCGGCGCCGACTGTGCGAACTGCTTCGGCCTGTGCTGCGTCGCTCTCGCCTTCGCCCGCTCCGCCGACTTCCCGTTCGACAAGCGCGCCGGAGACCCGTGCGTCAACCTCGACGGCGAGGACGCATGCACGATCCACCGCCGGCTCCGGCCGCAGGGCTTCGTCGGCTGCACCGTCTTCGACTGCTTCGGCGCCGGCCAGAAGGTCTCGCAGCACACGTTCGGCGGCGTCTCCTGGCGGTCCGAACCGGCCGTGCGCGAGCGGATGTTCGCGGTGTTCCCGCTGATGCGCCGCCTGCACGAGCTGCTCTGGTACCTCGACTCCGCACTGGCGCTGCCCGGCGTCGCCGCGCCGCTCCTCGACGAGCTGCGCGAGCGGTTCGACGCGGTGCACGCGCACACCCTCGGTGAGCCGGAGCAGGTGGTCGCGGTCGACGTCGACGCGGAGTACGGAGCATCCCGGCCGCTCCTGATCGCGGCGAGCGCGGCCGCTCGCGCAGGAGCGGCGCCGGCTGCCCGCCGGTCGAAGGGCCGTCGGCTCGCTCCGGGTGCCGATCTGGCGGGCGCACCGCTCCGGAACGCGGACCTGCGGGGAGCGGATCTGCGGGGCGCGCTCCTCCTGGCTGCGGACCTGCGGGGTGCGGATCTGCAGCGGTGCGACCTGCTCGGGGTGGACCTTCGTGATGCGGACGTGTCCGGTGCGCGGCTCGCCGAGGCGGTCTACCTCACCCAGGCGCAGGTGAACAGCGCCCGAGGGGATGCGGCGACCACGCTGCCGTCGCATTTCGAGCGCCCGTCGCACTGGGGCGGCTAGCCCGCCAGGTCAGAGGCTGCGGGGGCCGCCCAGCGACTCGTCGCCGCCCTCGTCGTCGAAGCCGAGGGCCTCGACGACCTCGCGGCCGAGGAGGTGCGCGCCGCTCCAGCCCTCGATGACGCACCGGGGGAACGCCTCGCGGTCCGGCGAGCCGAGCCATGCGGCCGCCGCCTCGCGGGCCCACGCCTCGGAGGCGTACACGCCGATGATCTCGGTGCGGTCGTCCCACGGCGTCGCGGTCGAGAGGACGAAGTGGTCACCGTTCACGATCGGATCTCCTCCGGCTCTCGGGGTTCAGCGACCCCGTGGGAGTGCGGGACCGGACCGGACGCTACCCGTGCGCGGGGGAGCGCGTCTCCGGGGTCGACACGAGCGCGGATGAAGGCTACGGGAACGTCGAGCGCGGCGCGATCACCCGATGGTCCCACGCAGGCGGGCGTTCAGCCCACCAAGAGCCGTCGCGATCTCGTTCTCGTCGCTTCCGGGGAGGAGGGCGCCGCCCTGCTCGAGGCCGTGGCGCAGGGCCTCGACCTCCTCAGCGGGGAGGCCGCCGCTGTCGAGGAGGGCCTGGAGGGCGGCGAGGATGCCGACGAGGGCGACGGCGTCGTCCAGGTCGAGGGGGCGGACGCAGGACTTCTCCATGTCATCGCTCCTGTTCGGGTCAGGGGTTCGGGGGCGGGGGCCCCACATCGGGGTGCGGGGTCGGTTTCCGGTCGGGGAGGGGCGCGGGGGACGCCCCGGGGGTCGACGCAGGGTCGCCGACACGCCGACGCCCCGGTGCCGTTCGGCCCGGGGCGTCGGTGCGGGGGGAACGGGTCAGACGACGCGCGGGTCGGACTCCTGGGTGTCGTCCTCGGGGATGTGGACGTCCTGGACGGTCACGTTGATCTCGGCGACCTCCATGCCGGCGATGTGCTGGATGGCGTCGGCGACGGCGGAGCGCACGTCCTCGGCGACCTTCTGCAGCGGCGCGGGGTACTCGGCGACGATGGTGATGTCGGCGGCGACCTGGCGCTCGCCGACCTCGACCTTGACGCCCTGGCCGCGGTCGTCGTTGCCGATCGCGCTGCGGATGGCGCCGATCGCTCGGGCCGCTCCTCCGCCGAGGGCGTGGACGCCCGGGACCTCGCGCGCGGCGATGCCGGCGACCTTGGCGATGACGCCGTCCTCGATCACGGTGCGTCCGGATCCGGTGCTGGTCTGACGGGTGGTGGTCGCGGTGGTCTCGGCCATGGTCTCCTCTTTCGCTCGGGGCCCGATCGCTCGATCAGGCGGGGTATGCAGGTAGGACGCTCCGTCGACGCCGAACGTCACGGTCGGATCCGGCCCGCCCAGGCAACTGCCAGAGAGGCGGGCCGGGCCGGTCCGGTCCTCTCAGGAACGCGGTCGACGCCCGTCGATTCGCCCTCGGCCCGGTGCTGTGGTGGCATGGAGCCGTGACCGACGCGACCGCCCCGCAGGCGCCCCTCCCCGATCGGACGGCCGAGCGCATGCGGCCGCGCGCCCTGCTCGTCCTGGCCCTGATCGGCGCGGTCGGCGGGACCCTGTCGGGCGCGTTCGGCGTCGGCGGCGGGATCGTGATGGTGCCGATGCTGATCGCGTGGGCCGGGATGGACCAGCGCCGCGCCTCCGCCACCTCGCTGCTCGCGATCGCTCCGACCTCGGTCGCCGGAGCGTTCGGCTACGCCCTCGCCGGTCAGGTCGCCTGGGTCCCGGCGGCGGTGATCGCGGCTGCGGCGATGCTCGGGGCGGTGGCCGGATCCTGGCTGCTCGCGCGGCTGCCCCTCGGCGTGCTGCGCTGGATGTTCGTGGCGCTGCTCGTGGCCGCGGCGGTGCGGATGGCCGTGTTCGGCTCGAACGACACCGGCGACGTCGCCGAGGGCTGGGGCGTGTGGCCCGGATTCGCGGGGCTCGGCATCGGGATGGGCGTCGCTTCCGGCCTCTTCGGCATCGGCGGCGGAGCGATCGCCGTGCCGGTCCTGGTCGGCGCCTTCGGGCTCGCGGACCTCCTGGCCAAGGGCACCTCGCTGGCCGCGATGATCCCCACGGCGGTCACCGGCTCGATCGCGAACGCCCGGCGCGGCCTGCTCGACGTGCGCGCGGGCCTCGTGGTCGGGCTCACCGCGACGGCGTTCTCCTTCGCCGGAGTGGCGCTCTCCTTCCTCCTGCCGGCGCGCGTGTCCGGGATCCTCTTCGCGGTCCTCCTCCTGCTCGCGGCGGTGCAGCTCGCCCTCCGCGGGCGGCGCCGCTGAGCCCTGCACGACGCGGACCCCCGCCGTCAACGCCCTGTCCGATCCGTCGCAGACGCTCGTAGCGTCGTCGCGATCGGGCGCGGGCCCGGAGGGGCGGGAGCACGATGGAGCAGCAGCAGCGCGAGCAGCAGGGCCGGCAGCAGCGGCGAGGGGGCGGCGCGAGCCTGCACCGGGACGTCGCGCCCGGAGTGCACCGGCTCGAGCACGCCTGGACGAACCTCTACCTGATCGAGGAGGCCGGCCGGCTGACCGTCGTCGACGCCGGACTCCCGAGGACGTGGCCGCACCTGATCCGTGCGCTGGAGGTGCTCGGCCGCTCGCTCGGCGACATCGACGCCCTCGTGCTGACCCACGCGCACTTCGACCACCTCGGCGTCGCCCGCAGCCTCGTCCGGCGGGGCGTCCCCGTGCACCTGCACGCGGCCGACGAGCCGCTCGCCGCGCAGCCCTACTCCTACCGCCGCCAGCGCACCCCGTTGGTGTACCCGCTGCTGCACCCCTCCGCGATCCCGGTGCTCGGCGCGATGGCCCGTGCCGGGGCGCTCGCGGTGCCGCCCGTGCACGGGACGCTGCCGCTGACCGCCGGAGAGGTGCTCGACGTGCCCGGGTCGCCCCGCGTGCTCGCGACTCCGGGGCACACCGACGGGCACGTCTCGCTGCACCTTTCCGAGCGCGACGCGGTGATCGGCGGAGACGCCCTGGTCACGCTCGACCCCTACTCCGCGCGCACCGGCCCGCACCTGGTCGCGCGCGCCGCCACCGCCGACACGGCGCTGTCCCTCGACTCGCTGCGGGTCCTCGCCGGGACCGGGGCGCGGACCCTCCTCCCCGGCCACGGCGCGCCCTGGCGCCTGGGCGTCGCGGCGGCGGCCGAGCTCGCGGCGCGGACGCCGATCGCCTAGGGCGCGCCGCCGCAGGCCGCTCGGACGCCGGTGGCCTGCCTCTCCGAACGACCCCGCCCCGCAGCCGTGGCACCATCGGAGGTGATGTCGATCCCCGGTCCCGCATGAGCGCGGTCAGCTACCAGGCCGCGTCGATCCCCCTCCGCCTGGCCAGCGCCGGCATGGTCGTCGCCCTCCCCGTCCTCGCCGTCGAGCGTCTCGGCGACGTCGCGCTCGGCGGTGCCCTGACCGGAGCGGCGCTCTTCCCCGCCGTGATCGCCGCGCCGCTGGTCGGCACGGTGCTCGACCGGGTCCGCCGCCCCCGCCGGCTCCTGGTCGGCGCCGCGCTCACGACCGCCGTCGCCTTCGCGGTCGCCGCCTTCCTCGGCGAGGTGCCGACGCCGCTCATCGTGGTGCTGCTGCTCCTCGCGGGGCTCGCGACGCCCGTCTACATGGGCGGCATGTCGAGCTTCGTCACGAGCGCCATCCCGGAGCCGCGCCGCGCCTACGCGCAGGACTCGCTCTCGTACACGGTCGCCTCGATCAGCGGGCCGGCCATCGTGGGCCTCGCGGTCGGAGTCGGGGGAGCGCGGACCGCGATGCTCGCCATGGCGGTCCTCGCCCTCATCGGCGTCGTCGGGTCGCTCGGCCTGGCGATGGAGGCCCGTCCGGCGCCGACCGTCGGCGTGCTGCGGACGATCGTCGCGGGCGTCACCCACCTCGTGCGACACCGTCCGATCGCGGTGGTCACCTCGGCGGGCACGCTCAGCCAGGTCGCGGGCGGAGCGGCGGGAGTCGCGGCGATCAGCCTCTCGGTGGAGCGGCTGGGCAGCACCGACGCAGCCGCGTGGATCCTGACCGCCTTCGCCGTGGGCGGCCTGCTCGGCGCCCTCGCCGTGGCGGCCCGCCGCTGGACCCGCCGTCCGCCGGCGTGGACCATGGGCGCCGCCTACATCGCGACCGGCGCCGTCCTCCTGATCGCCGTCCCCGACCTGGGCGTCGTCGTGGCGATCGCCGCCTTCGCGGTCGCGGGCGTCTTCACGGCCCCCTCGAACGCGGCGATGCTGCTGCTGCGCGACCAGGAGAGCCCCGCCGCCGTCCGCTCGCAGGTGTTCACGATCGGCGCGGGGCTGCGCTCCGCCGCCGCGGCCGTCGGCGCCGTGCTGGCGGGAGCGGCGTCCGGCCTCGGAGCCTCCTGGCTCGTCTCGGGGATCGCCGTGGTCTGGATCGGCTCCGGCCTGCTCCTGCGCCTGTTCCCCGCGCGCGACCGCGACTGACCCGGGCCGCGCGCGGAGCGCTCGGCGGGACCGGCACCTCCGCGCGCGGGGATCGCGATCAGGCCGCGACGCCCGCCAGCGTGCCCGTGCTCGGCCCGTTCGGGTCGGTGATCATGCAGTTGATCGTGCGGTCGCCCGTGCCCCAGCTCTCGGCGGTCGGGTAGTAGTAGCTGAAGTCGTACGCCGAGTCCTGGTAGCCGATCCCGGTGAACGACTCGAACGCCGTGACGCAGTCGGTCTCGGCCTGCTCCGTCGCGACGGACTCGCCCGGGTACTCGTCGGCGTCGGCCATCGTCAGGTTCTGGAACACCTCGTAGACGTGCGGGTCGGTGCAGGGCACGGTCGGCACGTCGGTGACCTCGGTCGCCTCCTCGCTGAGCTCGCCGTTCAGGCAGTCGCCCACGCGCAGCTGGAAGACGTCGGTCGTCCCGCCCTCGGTGATCTCCCCGGTCTCGTCGTCGCGGGTCTCGCCTCCCATCAGGCCGTTCAGGCCCGAGCAGCCGGTCAGGCCGAGGGTGAGGGCCGCGCCGGCGGCCAGGGCGAGGGCGGTTCTGCGGCGGTTCATGGCGACTCCCGGGATCAGCGGTACGGAGGTGTTCCTGTGACGACTCCCAGGCTAGAGGTGCAGGGCATCCGTCCCGAGGGGGATGCACCCGATCCGGATCTCCACTTTCCGGAGTAGCGGACGCTCAGCCCGGTCCGGTCGAATGGGGTCATGGCTCAGAAGACGGTCGCAGACCAGCTCATCGCTCAGCTCATCGACGCCGGCGTCTCCCGCATCTACGGGATCGTCGGCGACTCGCTGAATCCGATCGTCGACGCGGTGCGCCGCAGCGGCGGCTCCGAGAAGGGAGGCATCGACTGGATCCACGTGCGCAACGAGGAGGCGGCCGCCTTCGCCGCCGGCGCGGAGGCGCAGCTCACCGGGCGCCTCGCCGTCTGCGCCGGCAGCTGCGGCCCCGGCAACCTGCACCTGATCAACGGCCTCTACGACGCGCACCGCTCCTCCGCCCCGGTGCTCGCCATCGCGAGCCACATCCCCAGCAACGAGATCGGCTCGTCCTACTTCCAGGAGACGCACCCGGACAGGCTCTTCGTCGAGTGCTCGAACTACCGCGAGCTGATCTCGACCGCCGCCCAGGCCCCGCGGGTCGTCAACGCCGCGATGCGCAGCGCGGTGGCGCTCCGCGGAGTCGCCGTGGTCACCCTCCCCGGCGACATCGCCGAGCTGGAAGCGGTGGACGGCTTCCCCGCGTTCGTGCTGCCGTCGACGCCCGTCCTGGTCCCCGCCGACGCCGACGTCCGCGCCCTCGCGGCCGCGATCGACCAGGCGCGGACCGTCGCGATCTTCGCGGGCGCCGGAGTGCAGTACGCGCACGACGAGGTCGTCGCCTTCGCCGAGCTGGTGGGCGCGCCCGTCGGGCACAGCCTGCGCGGCAAGGAGTGGATCCAGTACGACAACCCCTACGACGTCGGCATGACGGGCCTCCTCGGCTACGGAGCGGCGCACGCCGGCATGCACGACGCCGACCTGCTCCTCCTCCTCGGCACCGACTTCCCCTACGAGCAGTTCCTCCCTGACGCCTCGAAGGTGGTGATCGCTCAGGTCGACAGCGACGCCTCGAAGCTCGGTCGCCGCGTCAGCGTCGCGCACCCCGTCCACGGCGACGTGGCGGCGACCCTCACCGCGCTGACCCCGCTCGTGCAGCGGAAGGACCACCGCTTCCTCGACAAGACGCTGAAGAAGCACGAGAAGCTGGTCACCGGAGTCGTCGGGAAGTACACCGAGGTCGGCACGCGCAGCCCGATCCACCCCGAGCTCGTCGCGTCCACGCTCGACGGCCTGCTCTCCGAGGACGCGATCGTCACCGCCGACACCGGCATGGGCAACGTCTGGCAGGCCCGCTACATCACCCCCAACGGGAAGCGGCGCCTGCTCGGCTCGTACATGCACGGCTCGATGGCGAACGCGCTGCCGCAGGCGGTCGGCGCGCAGCTCTCGCACCCGGGGCGCCAGGTCGTCTCGCTGAGCGGCGACGGCGGGCTCTCGATGCTGATGGGCGAGCTGGTCACGGTCGCCGCCTACCGGCTGCCCGTGACGATCGTCGTGTTCAACAACTCCACGCTCGGGCTGGTGAAGGTCGAGATGCTGGTCGACGGCTTCCCGGACTTCGCTGTCGACGTGCCGATGGTCGACTACGCGAAGGTGGCGGAGGCGATCGGCATCCGCGGAATCCGCGTCGAGGACCCGCGCGACGTGGAGGAGGCCCTCCGCTCGGCGCTCGCCGACGGCGGCCCGGTCCTCGTCGACGTGGTGACGGATCCGCTCGCCCTCTCGCTCCCGCCCACGATCACGGGCGCGCAGGTGAAGGGCTTCGCGCTGGCGGTCTCGAAGATCGTGATGAACGGAGGAGCGGGCGAGGCCGTCGCGCTGGCCCGCACCAACATCAAGCACGCTCTCCGATGATCGACGCCCGGGCGCTCGCGAGCGGCACCTGGTTCGTCCGGGGCTCCTCGCTGCCGCTCTGGCGCTCGCGGTCGGGGGTGGCGATCACGTACGCGCCGCTCCCGACCGGCGGGATCGGCGACGTCGTCAGCTGGCGCGGCCGGACGCGCTCGCACTACGTGGTCGGGATCGACACCCCCGACCCGCACGATCCGTCCGGCTTCCGCTGGCGGGGCGTCGAGCCGCTGACCCTCCTCGCCCGCAGCCGCTGGTCGTTCGTGGCCGCCGACGAGGAGGCGGGCTGGGCGCTCACCCGCTTCGCCCGGACTCCGTTCACGCCCGCCGGCGTCGATGTGTACGTCCGAGAGCCGCACCCGGCCCGCGGCGTCCTCGCGGCGGCGCTCGCCGCCTGCGCCGCCGACCCGCGCACGTCCGCGCTGCGCCCGCGCCTCTTCGAGGTCGCGCCCTGACTCCTGAGCGCGCGCCCTCCCGTGAGGCGTCACGAACGGTCGTCATCCCGCTCGGATGACGACCGTTCGTGACCCCTCGGCGGTCGTCGATGCGGAGCCCGGTCGGCGAGTGCTCGTCGCAGGCGCTCGACGGAGCGCTCGGGGTGGGGGACGAACTCGGCGCCGACGATGCGGACGACGCGGACCCCGATCGAGGCGAGGTCGTCGTAGCGGCCGAGGTCGCGCGCGAAGCGCCGGTTGCTGGTGCGGTGATCGTCGCCCTCGTACTCCCACGCGACCCGCTCCGCGGGGTACCAGCCGTCCGGACGCCCGATGAAGACCCCGTCGGAGTCGAACAGCGGCTCCTGCAGCACCGGCTCCGGGAGGCCCGCCCGCACCGAGGCGAGCCGGAACCGCGACTCCTGCCGCGACTCCGCCCCGTCGCGCACCAGAGCGAGCGCCGCGCGGAGCCGCACCGAGCCCCGACCGCGGAAGGCCGACGCGCGCTCCCGCAGGTCGGGCAGCGGCACCCAGGGCCGTCGATCGGCCGGATCGCCGACGACCGGCGTGCGCACCAGCGCGTCGCCCACTGCGACGAGGTCGCCCGGCTCGAGGAGTGCGGAGAGATGGCAGAAGAGCGAGGCCGGATCGGTGAGGGGGAGTCCGCGGCGCAGGACGCGGCGGACGTCGGGATCGGCGAGGGCGTGGCCGACGACGTTCCGGTGCCGGGGAGCGCGTCCCGGCCGGCGGACGCTGACGTGCACCGGCTCGTCCGCGGCGGCGGGCGGGAGGTCGAGCGGCCAGAGCCGCGCCGCCGTCACGTGGCTCAGGAGAGCCTCCGGACCGACCAGCGCGAGGAGCGCCTGCGCGCGCAGGCGCAGGTCGGGGTCGGGGTCGGCGGTGCGGACCCCGTGGAAGGGCCGGTGGAGGTCGGAGCTGCGGAGCCGCCCGCGGCTCAGTCCGCTCGCGCGAGCGTCATCGACGGTGAAGGCGCGGCCGCGGAGTCCGACCGGAAGCGGCGAGGGATCGTGCATCCGGCCACTGTCCCGCCTCCCGATCTTGTGAACCGGTTCTCCACAGGTCGGATCCTGCGCCCTTCTCGCTCGACCGCGTCCAGGCGTCACGAACGGCCGTCACCCTGCCCGGAGGACGACCGTTCGTGACGCCTCGGCGGGCCCCTGAAGCCCGCCGGGCGCGTCACTCGCCGAGCGTGATCGCCTGCGCCTCGACGAGCTCGGGCTCGGGCTCGTGGGCGTCGGCGCGGGCCAGGGTGCGGCGTCCGAGCAGCACGATCAGCGCGGCGACGGCGACCGCTCCGGCCGCGGCGTACATCGGGAAGGCCGGCGAGATCGCGGCGGCCAGGGCGGACGCGGCGGGCGGGGCGATCGCGCCGCCGAGGAAGCGGACGCCGGAGTAGGCGGACGAGGCGACGGAGCGGGGCAGGTCGGTCGCCTCCATCACGCACTCGGTGAGCACCGTGTTGACGACTCCGAGCAGCAGGCCGCCGACGATGATGCAGACGATCAGGCCGACGCGCGACGAGATCACGAGGCCGCCGGCGATCAGGTCGAGCGCGAGCAGCAGCAGCACCGAGCGCAGCACGACGGTGCGCGGGAGGCGCCGGGTGAGCAGCGGAGCGACGAACACGGAGGTGATCGCCACGCCCAGGCCCCAGCCGAAGAACGTGAAGCCGAGGCCCATCTCGTCCAGCCCGAGCGGGTAGGGCGTGTAGGCGAGCAGCACGAAGAAGCCGATGTTGTAGAACAGGGCGGCGCCCGCCAGCGTGCGGATGGCCGGGACCTTGAGGGCCGCGAAGGGCGCCGAGAGCGGAGTCGGAGCGGGCTTCGGGCCGTCCTCGCGCAGGAGCGTCGCGATGGCGATGAAGCCGACGGCCATCAGCACGGCGGTCCCGAAGAACGGGCCGCGCCACGAGACGCTGCCGAGGAGCCCGCCGAGCAGCGGGCCGATGGCGATGCCGATGCCCAGCGCGGCCTCGTAGAGCACGATCGCCGCGGAGGAGCCTCCGCTCGCCGCGCCGACGATGGTCGACAGCGCGGTCGAGATGAACAGCGCGTTGCCGAAGCCCCAGCCCGCGCGGAAGCCGATGACGCCCTCGACGCTGCCCGCCGTGCCGGCGAGCGCGGCGAACACCACGATCAGCACCAGGCCGATCATGAGGGTCTTCTTGGCGCCGATGCGGCTGGAGAGCCAGCTGGTGAAGAACATCACGACGCCGGTGATGACGAGGTAGCTCGTGAAGAGCAGCGAGGTCTCGGTCGGAGTCGCCTGCAGGCTCTCGGCGATGGCCGGGAGGATCGGGTCGACCAGGCCGATCCCCATGAAGGCGATCACCGCGGCGAAGGCGACGGCCCAGACGGCCAGCGGCTGCTTCAGGATCGAGCCCTGGGCGGGCGAGTGGGGGGAGGTGGTCACGGCGTGGAGCCTTTCTCGGGGGAGGAGGGGACGGGGGTGCCGGCGATCCGGGCGACGCGGGCCTCGACGAGGGTCGCGGCGCGCTCGAGGGCGAGGCGGTCGTCCTCGTCGAGGTCCTCGAACAGCGGGGCGAGGGCGGCCTCGAGGCGGAGCCGGTGCTCGGCGAGGGCGTCGAAGCCGGCGGGAGTGCCCTCGATCAGCCAGGCGCGGCCGTCGCCGGCGTCGTGGACGCGGCGGATCCAGCCGGCCTCGTCGAGACGGGCGATGATGCCGGTCATCGTCGGCTGGGTGACGCGGGCCCGCTCGGCGAGCTCGCCGAGGCGGGAGGGGGAGGCGGTGCGCAGCTCGGCGAGCGTCGACCAGACTGCTCCGGACTGCGCGCCGAGCCCGGTCGCGCCGCTCGCCCGGCCCGCGAACCGCGTGAGGGCGGTGGCGGCGGAGGCGAGACGCACGGGGGCACTGGGATCGGGCACGAGAAACAATATAGCACGCCTATGTAGTTCGATGGAGGGCGCTTCGAGTCCACCCTCCGTCGGGCGCACGCACTGACGTTCTCCTCCGCTTCTGTGACAGGATCATCCGTATTCGCGCGTCCACTCCCGCGATCACCGACGGAAAGAGAAGTCATGTCCCCCAGCGAGCACGACGTCGTCGTGATCGGAGCCGGTGCCACCGGACTCACCGCGGCGCTCCGGCTGCAGCAGCACGGACGCGACGTCGTCGTCGTCGAGGCGCGCGAGCGCGTGGGCGGGCGGCTCGAGACCCGCGTGGTCGACGGGCAGCTCCTCGAGCTCGGCGGCCAGTGGGTCTCGCCGGACCAGACGGCGCTCCTCGAGACCCTCGACGAGCTCGGCCTCGGCACCTACTCCCGCTACCGCGAGGGCGAGAGCGTCTACATCGGCGCCGACGGCTCCGCTCGCCGCTTCACCGGCGACATCTTCCCGGGGAGCGAGCGCACCGAGTCCGAGATCTCCCGCCTGATCGAGGTGCTCGACCGCCTCGTCGCCGAGACGGACCCGGCGGCGCCATGGACGCATCCGCTCGCCCGCGACTACGACCGCATCACCTTCGCCGCCTGGCTGGAGCAGCAGAGCGACGACGAGGAGGCGCGGGCCAACATCGCCCTCTTCCTCGCCGACGCCATGCTCACCAAGCCGGCGCACGCCTTCTCCCTCCTCCAGGCGCTCCTCATGGCCGCGAGCGCGGGGAGCTTCAGCAACCTGGTCGACGCCGACTTCATCCTCGACAAGCGCGTGATCGGCGGCCTCCAGCAGGTCCCGGAGCGGCTCGCCGAGCGCCTCGGCGCCGAGCGCGTCCTGCTCGGGCACCCGGTCCGCTCCGTCCGCCACGGCGACGACGGGGTCGAGGTGCGCGCCGACAGCGTCGTCCTCCGCGCCCGCCGCGCGATCGTCGCCGTGCCGCCGAACCTCGTCGGCCGCATCTCGTTCGACCCGCCGCTCCCGCGCCTGCGGCAGCAGGCCCTGCAGCACCAGTCGCTCGGCCTCGTGATCAAGGTGCACGCCACGTACGCCACGCCCTTCTGGCGCGCCGCCGGCCTCTCCGGCACCGCGTTCAGCCCGCACTCGCTCGTGCACGAGGCCTACGACAACTCGAACCACGGGGAGGAGCGCGGCACCCTGGTCGGCTTCGTCTCGGACGAGAAGGCCGACCGCGTGCTCGCGCTCGACGAGGCGGAGCGGAAGGCCGCGATCCTCGACTCGCTCGCCGCCTACTTCGGCCCGGCCGCACTCGATCCGGTCGTCTACTACGAGAGCGACTGGGCGTCCGAGGAGTGGACGCAGGGCGCGTACGCCGCGAGCTTCGACCTGGGCGGGCTGACCCGGTACGGCGCGCTGCAGCTGGAGCCGGTGGGTCCGCTCCGCTTCGGCACGAGCGACCTCGCCGCCGAGGGCTACCAGCACGTCGACGGCGCCATCCGCGTCGGCAGGCGCCTGGCACAGGAGATCATCGACGAGGACGGCGCGACCGCACCGGCCCCCCAGCGCGAAGGAGCACAGCCCGCATGAGCACCCACTACGCCGTGATCGACCCGGCCACGGGGGAGACCCTCCGCGAGTACCCGACCCTCGGCGACGCCGAGCTGACCGCGGCGATCGGCTCGGCGCAGGACGCGTACTCCTCCTGGTCGCGGACCGTGCCCGTCGCGACCCGCGCGGCGCTGATCGCCCGCGTGGCAGAGCTGCACGTCGAGCGCGCCGACGAGCTCGCGGCGATCATCGTCCGCGAGATGGGCAAGCCGCTCGACCAGGCGCAGGGCGAGGTCGGCTTCGCCGCCGACATCTACCGCTACTACGCCGAGAACGGCGAGGCCTTCCTCGCCGACGAGCCGATCGAGCTCGCCGAGGGCACCGGCTCCGCGCTGATCCGCCGCGCCGGGCTGGGCGTGCTGCTGGGCATCATGCCGTGGAACTTCCCCTACTACCAGGTGGCCCGCTTCGCCGGCCCGAACGTGGTCGCGGGCAACACGATCCTGCTCAAGCACGCGCCGCAGTGCCCGGAGTCGGCCGCCGCCATCGCCGACATCTTCCATACCGCGGCCGAGGAGCTGGACGCGCCCGCCGGCGTCTACGTGAACCTCTACGCCACGAACGAGCAGGCCGCGACCGTCATCGCCGACCCCCGGGTCCAGGGTGTCTCCGTCACCGGCTCCGAGCGGGCCGGCGCGGCCGTCGCGGAGCTCGCGGGCCGCCATCTGAAGAAGGTCGTGCTCGAGCTCGGCGGCTCCGACCCGTTCGTGCTCCTGTCGACCGACGACCTCGACAAGGCGGTCGAGGACGCGGTCGCCGCGCGCCTGGACAACAACGGCCAGTCCTGCAACGCCGCGAAGCGCTTCATCGTGATCGACGAGCTGTACGACGCGTTCGCCGAGAAGTTCACGGAGGCGTTCACCCGCGCCCAGCCGGCCGATCCGTTCGCGGAGGGCACCCTCCTCGGCCCGCTCTCCTCCTCCGCCGCGACGGAGCGCCTCGAGGCGCAGCTGGCGGCCGCGCGCGAGCAGGGGGCCACCGTCCGCGCCAGCGGCGAGGTGACCGGCAACTTCTTCCCGCCCGCCGTGCTCGAGGGCGTCACGCCCGCGATGGACGCCTACCGCGAGGAGTTCTTCGGCCCCGTCGCCGCGCTCTACCGCGTCCGCGACGAGGACGAGGCGATCGCCCTCGCGAACGACACCCCCTACGGCCTCGGCTCCTACCTCTACACGACCGACCAGGAGCAGGCGCTGCGCCTGGCGGACCGGATCGACGCGGGGATGGTCTGGATCAACCTCGTCCTCGGCGACGCGGCCGAGCTGCCCTTCGGCGGCGTGAAGCGCTCGGGCACCGGCCGCGAGATGGGCCGCCCCGCCCTCGAGGAGTTCGTGAACAAGAAGCTCATCCGCATCGCGTGAGACGGGCGCGGGCCGGGCCCCGGAGTCGATCCGGAGCCCGGCCCGCAGCCGCTCGGCCTGCGCCCGCTCACTTCTTCGTCAGCGACGACTCCTTGTGCGCGGCCTTCGCGTCGGTCTTGTCGCTCTGCACGATCCAGTAGGGCTCGTCGTCCGAGGCGTTGAACTTCTGCCCCTCGAACTGGAACTCCTTCGTCTTCTTCTCGACCAGCTCGCCGTGGGTCTCGCCCTGCGAGGTGTTCCAGCTGATCTTGTCGCCCTTCTTCACGAGGCGGCTCCTCTCTCTCGGTCGCGCCGGAGCGCGGTGGTCCCGTCGCGCGGGAGCGCGATGGTGGTGGTGACGTCGACGATCGCCGGAGCGGCGGGCGCCGACGAGAAGCCGAACCGCACGGGCGGCGAGAGCGGGCGCAGCGGGCCGAGGTCCTCCTCCGCCAGCACCGCGTGGACGCCCTCGACGCGGCGGATCGCCCGCACGCCGTAGTACTCGCGGCGTCCGTGCCCTGCCGACCCGGCCGTGCTCACTCCGCGGACGAGCAGGGAGGCGACCGGCGAGATCGCGGTCAGCCATGCCGGGTGCTCGGCGAGCGGTCGTGGAACGATCCGCAGCAGCCGGCCGAGCGGAGTGAGACCGCCGAGCTCCAGTCGCACCGCGAGCGGTCCGGCCGCGACGGACAGGCCGCCCGCGATCCTCCGCCACGACACCGGCGCGATCCGCACCTCGTCGAACGCGTACGTCGACCCGATGAAGTCCGCGACCTCGCGGGTCGGTGCGATCAGGAGGCGGTGGCCGTCGCCGTCCTCGACCATCGCGTCGGCGAACGGGCCGAAGGGGGTGTCCTCCCAGAGGCCCAGCACGATCCTCGTGCCCGAGGACGTGCCGAACCCCGCGATGCGCCCGCCGAAGCGGAGGAGCCGCGGGGTCCGGCCGGTCATCAGGAGGCCGAGCGCAGCAGCGTGAACGAGCCGTCGCGGACGATCAGCGTGGTGACCTCGCCCTCGACGACCTGCTCCGGGTCGCTCGAGGCGGCCAGCGTCCACTCGGCGCCGGGCGCCTCGGGAACGGTGAACTCGACGCCGTTCTCCGCCGCGTTCAGCAGCAGGGCGAAGCTCGCGCTGCCCTCGTGCTCGAACACGAAGGTGATCGAGCGGGCGTCGGGGTTGTCCCAGTCCTCGTCGGCGAAGCCCTGCGCGTCGGAGCGGAGGATGTCGACCGTGTCGGGGCCGCCGTCGCCGGGGGCGCGGCGGAACCACTTCGGGCGCAGCGCCGGCTCCGCGGCGCGGAGGGCGATCAGCTCGCGGGTGAAGGCGAGCAGCTCGCGGTCCGCGTTCTCCCAGTCGAACCACGAGATCTCGTCGTCCTGGCAGTAGGCGTTGTTGTTGCCGCCCTGCGTGCGGGCGATCTCGTCGCCGCCCAGGATCATCGGCACGCCGGCCGAGAGCAGCAGCGTCGCGAGGAAGTTGCGGCGCATGCGGTCGCGGCGCTCGTTGACCGCCTCGTTCTCGGTCGGGCCCTCGGCGCCGTTGTTGGAGGAGCGGTTGTCGCTCTCGCCGTCGTTGTTGTCCTCGCCGTTGGCCGCGTTGTGCTTGCGCGAGTACGCGGTGAGGTCGGCGAGGGTGAAGCCGTCGTGCGCGGTGACGAAGTTGATGCTGGAGACCGGCGAGCGGCGGTCGGCCTCGTACACGTCGGGGGAGCCGAGGACGCGCTGCGCGGTCGTGCCGAGCACCGAGTCGGCGCCGTTCCAGAAGTCGCGCACGTCGTCGCGGAACTTCCCGTTCCACTCCGACCAGTCCGCGGGGAAGCCGCCGACCTGGTAGCCGGCGGTGTCCCACGGCTCGGCGATCATCTTGACGGGCGCGAGCACCGGGTCCTGCGCGATCAGGTCGAGGAAGGCGCTGTGCACCTCGGCCTCGCCGGTCTGACGGGTGAGGGTGGTGGCGAGGTCGAAGCGGAAGCCGTCGATGTGCATCTCGGTCACCCAGTAGCGCAGGGAGTCCATGATCAGGCCGAGCGCGGCCGGGTGCGCGACGTTGAGGCTGTTGCCGGTGCCGGTGGTGTCGAAGTAGTTCGCGCGGTCCTCCTCCACCAGGCGGTAGTAGGAGCCGTTGTCGATGCCCTTGAACGAGAGGGTGGGGCCCTTGTCGTTGCCCTCGGCGGTGTGGTTGTAGACCACGTCGAGGATGACCTCGAGGCCGGCCTCGTGGAACGCCTTGACCATGGCCTTGAACTCGTCGACCTGCGAGCCGTCGTCGCCGGCGTGCGAGTACTCGTTGTGCGGCGCGAAGAAGCCGAGGGAGTTGTAGCCCCAGTAGTTGCGCAGGCCCTTCTCCTCGAGGTGCGAGTCCTGCACGAACTGGTGCACGGGGAGCAGCTCGACCGAGGTCACGCCCAGGTCGGTGAAGTGCTTGATCGCGGCGGGGTGAGCGAGGCCGCGGTAGGTGCCGCGGATGTCCTCGGGCACGTCGGGGTGCAGCTTCGTGAAGCCCTTCACGTGCACCTCGTAGACGACGGTCTCCTCGAGCGGGATGCGCGGCGCGGTGTCGCCGCTCCAGTCGAAGGAGTCGGGGTCGGTGACGACGCAGCGGGGGACCGCGTGCGCGGAGTCGGCGTCGTTGCGGGTGTCGGCGTCCTCGTAGAACTGGCCGAAGACGTCTTCGGACCAGGTGTACGAGCCCTCGATCGCGGTGGCGTGCGGGTCGAGGAGGAGCTTGGCGGCGTTGTGGCGGAGGCCGTTGGCGGGGTCCCAGGGGCCGTCGACGCGCAGCCCGTAGCGGGTGCCGATGCCCATCTCGGGGACGAGGCCGTGGAAGACGTGGCCGGTCCGCTCGGTGAGGGCGACGCGGGTCTCTGCTCCGGACTCGTCGAAGAGGCAGACCTCGACGCTGTCCGCGGTCTCGGAGTAGACGGCGACGTCGGCGCCGGCGTCGCCGCGGAGGGAGACGCCGAGGGGATACGGGAAGGAACGGGGGGATGCGGGCATGCGTCCATCCTGACCGGGCGGCTCCGGGAGCTTCGCGCCCTTGTCGCCGCGCCCGCCTCCCGCTAATCTTCCAGGCCCTCCCTTCGACACGGCGCCCTCCGCGGGCATATAGTCAGCTGGCTTACTAAATCGTCGGAGGAGAGCGTCGTGCGCAACCGCAAGTGGATCGGGCTGGTCGTCATCAGCCTCGGAGTGGCGACGATCATCGTCGACTCGACCATCGTCAACGTCGCCATCCCGTCGATCGTCGCCGATCTCGGGATCACCTCGACCCAGGTGCAGTGGGTGCAGGAGTCGTACACGCTCGTGTTCGCCGCGCTCCTGCTGGTCTTCGGCACCCTCGCCGACCGCTGGGGCCGGCGCCGCATGCTGATCGTCGGCGTCTCGCTCTTCGCGCTCTCCTCCGTCGCGGCGGCCCTCGCTCCGACCGGCGACCTGCTGATCCTCTCCAGGGTCGTGCAGGGCGTCGGAGGAGCGATGGTGCTGCCGACGACCCTCTCGCTGATCAACGCCACCTTCCGTGGGCGCGAGCGCGCCATCGCCTTCGCCGTCTGGGGCTCGACCATCGGCGGCATGACCGCGGTCGGCCCGCTGCTCGGCGGCTGGCTCACCACCGACTTCTCCTGGCGCTGGGCGTTCGGCATCAACATCCCGCTCGGCGTGATCATCGTGGTCGGAGCGCTGCTGTTCGTCGACGAGTCGCGGCAGCCCGACGGGCGGCGGGTCGACCTCGGCGGCGCCGCGCTCTCGATCATCGCCTCCGCCTCCCTGGTGTTCGCCCTGATCGAGGGGCGCACCCTCGGCTGGTGGGGCGTCGACGAGCCGCTGAGCGTCGGCGGCTGGAGCTGGCCGCTCGGCCTCTCGCCGGTCCCGATCGCGTTCGCCGTCGCGGTGCTCGCCGGGGTCGCCTTCGTCCTCTGGGCGCGGGCCCGCGAGCGCGCCGGGCGCTCGGCGATGCTTGCGATCGGGCTCTTCCGCCTCGCCTCGTTCCGCAACGGCAACCTCGCCGCGATGATCGTCTCCCTCGGCGAGTTCGGGATCATCCTGGCGCTGCCGATCTGGCTCCAGAGCGTCCTCGGCTACACGGCCGTGCAGACCGGCCTGGTGCTCCTCGCGCTCGCGCTCGGCTCCTTCGTCGCCTCGGGCTTCGCCGGCGCCTTCGGAAACAGGGTCGCGCCGGTGCTGATCGTGCGGGTGGGCCTCGCGGCCGAGATCGTCGGAGTCGCGGGCATCGGCCTGGTCGTCTCCGACTCCACCCCGTGGTGGGCCCTCGTCCCGTTCCTCGCCGTCTACGGCTTCGGCGTCGGCCTCGCGACGGCGCAGCTGACCGGGGTCGTGCTCCGGGACGTTCCCGTCGAGCTCAGCGGGCAGGGCTCGGGCACGCAGTCGACCGCACGGCAGATCGGCTCCGCCCTCGGCATCGCCGTGCTCGGGACGATCCTCTACACCTCGACCGCGGGGGTCCTCACGACCTCGCTCGAGCAGCAGGGCCTCCCCGCGGAGCAGGTGGCGACCACCGTCGACGCGGTGGTCGACTCCTCCGGTGCGGCGATCGCCGGGCTGGCCGCCTCACCGGCCACCGCCGACGCGGCCCGGGCGGCGGGCGAGGCGTTCTCGGACGGCACCCGCTACGCCGCCTTCGCGGCCGCCGGGTTCCTCGCCGTCGGCTTCCTGGCCACGCTCTCGCTCGGCCGACCGGCCGAGGAGGAGGAGACGGTGGTCAGCTCAGCGGAGCCGAGTCGTCGGCGGTGAAGACGATCTTGCCGATCGTGCGGTCGGCGCCGGTCGCTCGGCGCGACAGCACGTCGACGACGTCGCCCAGAGGATGCACGGCGCCCGGCCGGGGCCGCAGCTCACCGGAGGCGGCGAGCGAGACCGCGCGCCCGATCCGCTCCGCCGTCGCCACCACGATCATGTTGCGCACCCGTGGGCGGTCGCGGCGGACGAGGCCCGTCGCCTGCGAGACCAGCGCCGGACCGCTCGGCACCAGCGTCGCGATGCGCCCGCCCTCGGCCAGGAGGATCGCCGCGTCGTCGACCGGCAGGTGGCCGGAGACGTCGACGACCACGTCGAAGCGGCCGCCCAGCACCCCGAGGTCGAGCGCGCGGTAGTCGTGCGGCTCGGCGCCGAGCGAGCGGAGCAGGTCGGCGGAGGCGGCCGAGCCTGTGGCCGCGACCGTGCAGCCCGCCCGCACCAGCAGCTGGATCGTCGGATCGCCGATGGCTCCCGAGCCGCCGCTGACGAGGACGCGCTCGCCGGCGCGCACGTGCAGTGCGTCCACCAGGCCCACCGCGGTGCCGCCCGACATCGCGAGCGTGACGGCCTCGACGAAGCCGAGGGAGTCGGGCATCGGGACGAGCGAGCGGCTGCGGGCGATGGACGCGTCGGCGAAGGCGTCGCCGTCGCGGGTCATCCCCACCACGCGGTCGCCGATCGCGACCGAGTGCGACCCCGGGCCGAGCGCCTCGACGGTGCCGGCGATGTCGAGGCCGAACCCGTAGGGACGGGAGCGGCCGACGGCCATGATCCGCGCGGAGCCGGACAGGATCTTCTCGTCGGTCGCGTTGATGCTCGCCGCGCGCGTGCGCACCAGGACCTCGCCGCGACCCGGCATCGGCACCGGCGCCTCCCGCCACGAGAGCAGATCGGGCCCGCCGAACCTGTCGTACCCGAGTCGTCGCATGTCGCTCCCGTCGTCCGTGCCAGCCCCCCGAGCCTAGGGCGTGGCCGCTGAGCGGAGGCGTCGCGGGCGCCCGGCGGAACCCCCTCCGGTGCCCGCGGGGCCGGTGCTACCGTGGCGGCCATGAGCGCAGACGACAGTCCCGAGTTCGCAGGCTTCGAGGCCACCCCCTCCACCGATGCGGAGAAGGCCGACGACGTCCGTCCTGCTGACGCCGAGGTCGAGGAGAACACGACGGCCGACGAGAGCCGCGACCCGGACCACGGCTACGACCCGATGAGCGAGAGCGGCTCCGAGAACGCCCCCGAGGACGAGGTCGGCCCCCGCGAGGACGAGGAGGGCCTGCTGCCCCCCGGCAGCACCGCCGAGGGAGCCGGCACCGCGCTCGGCGCCGACGCCGTCGAGTGCGGCGAGCCCTTGGGCGAGAACGCGAGCGCCGGCACCCCCGGCCAGCTCGCCGACGAGCGCTGGCGCACCAACGGCATCAACCCGCTGGGTTGAGCCGTCTTCCGCGGCGGCCGGCTACCGCCGCGGTAACGACCACCGCCGGAGGCGAACCGACGAAACGCGTTCCAGCGTTTCGGCGTAGCCGGTCGCGACACGCTCCACCTGCCCGGCCTTTCCTGGGAGCCGACCGCGCCGCGGCGGGCGGGGACCGCCGCGGGAGTGAACACCGCACACAGCTGGCGTTCCGGTTGCTCGGAGGAGGAGCAGGGGTGGGCGCCGTAGCGTTCCGGGAGCGCGGCACGCCGGTCGCGCGGACGGGGAGTCCCATGTCGTTGTTCCTGAACCGCATTCGTGAGGTCCGATGGACCGAGGACGAGAGGCGGGCGCTGGCCGAGGCGGTGGCGGAGGACCGGGCCGACGCCTGGCGCGGAGTGGGTGCGCTCGATCGCACCGTCGTCGTCTCGACCGAGGATCCCGGCGTCCGCGGCGGCGCGCGCTGGCCCACCGATCACCGTGCGTTCCTGCGCGTCGACCGCGGCGCCTCCGTGGTGCTGGCGACCGACGGGCTGAGCGATCCCTTCGACCGGCTCGCGCATCCCGGCACCGGTCTCGGCCTCGAGCTGTGCCTCGAGACGTCTGCCGTCCGCGGTGTCCCCACCGCTGAGCTCTGGAACCACTGGCACTTCCGCCTGCTGTACGAGGCCGCCCGACGGGCCGCCCTGCAGGGGGTGTGCTGCCGCAGCTCCCTCGACACGGCGCGGCTCGCGAACGTCGCGGCGCCGCCCGCCTGGACCGACGAGCAGGGCACCGTCGGTGTCCTCCTGGGCCTGCGCAGCCCCGGCCTGCCCGAGCGGCTCGACCTGGCGACCGGTCACGCCGACCTGGTCACCCTCACGCCACTGCGGCCGCAGGAGCACGCCCGGGCGTCGGTCGACGCGGGCGCCCGTGCCGAGATCGCCGAGCGCCTCCGGGCCCTGCCGCACGAGGAGCTCGTGCACACGGCCCGGCCGCTCGTGGTCTGAGGAGCGTCGCGGCTCAGGAGCCCTCGGCCGGCTCCGGCACCACGGTCATCTCGCCGGTGTTGTTCGCGCTCGCGATGAACTGCTCGATCCACAGGCGGTTGAGCGACGGGCGCTTGCTGCCGTGGAACCGGAAGTGCAGCGGAGTCGTCGGGTGCACCCAGACGGAGCTGCGGCCGTAGCCGGACGATTCCGGCTCGCTCCAGGAGAGGCTGAACGACTCGTTCCGCCGCATCTTGGTGAACATCGCGACCTTGAGGTGCGCGAGGAGCCGGTCCTCGAAGTCGATCTCGAGTGATTGCGGTCCGTAGATCAGTCGTCCCATTGTCTCCGCCGTGAAGTGGTGCCGACGCGCCGGAGTCCCGGACGGCGTCGCGGGCTCCGTGAGCTCGGGAGCCGCCACGGAGAGGATACCGATCCTGCGGTCCGGAGGGGTGACACGGGTTTCGCCTCCGCCGGCCGGGGGCGTAATCACCCCGTCAACGACGGACGCCCCGCCGACCGGATCCGGGGATCCTGGTCGACGGGGCGTCGGAAGTCGGAGATTACTCGCCGACGCCGCGGATGTTCGCGGCCTGCGGGCCCTTGCGGCCCTGCTCGACGTCGTACTCGACGTGCTGGTTCTCGACGAGCTCGCGGTAGCCCTGCTTCGCGATGGCGGAGAAGTGCGCGAACACGTCGGCGCCTCCGTCGTCGGGAGCGATGAAGCCGAAGCCCTTTTCGGAGTTGAACCACTTAACGGTGCCAGTAGGCATTTCTTTTCCTTATGTGTTAATGACGCCGACCGGGGCCTGCGTCGTCAGAGTCCGCACGAGTGTGCGGTACCCGCTCGACTCGGCCTCCGCGGGTGAAACACGCGTCTGCCGGAGTCGTCCGGGTCGTCTAGGGGCTGAGCTCGCGCCTCCGGGGGAGGGCGGCTCTGCGGGGGAGAACGTCCCGCGGACCGGGCGTGCCGGTGGAGCGGGGGTCGAACGAGGAACGGCGCGGCTTCCGCGGCGTCCTGTGAAGGGCGGTACCCGCGTGCGAGGCGGGCGTTCGAACCGGACGACCGAGGACGATGCTCTCAGTCGGTGCGGTCTCTATCAGGGGCTGAGTCTCTTCGTCGTCGTGCGACTTCTCAGCCGTGGAATTCGGGCGATCGCCCAGGAGATGTCTCGACTCTACGGGATCACTGCCCCCGAGCGCGACCGCACGCGTCAGACGGCGCGCCGATTCGCGTGCGCGAGGCGGCCGGAACCGCTGTCCGGGCGGGTCGCGGTGTGCCACGATACGACTCGGATCGCGCCGTTCCCCGCCGCCGATCCCCGCCACAGCCTCCCCGCCACAGCCTCCCCGCCACCGTCGCCCCGGAACGAGCCCGGAGCCCGTCCTCCCGAGGTCACCGTGCCCCTGCCTCCCCGGCCCGCCGACGCCGCGGTGCTGCTGCGCGAGCAGCGCGAGGTCGGCGTGCTCTGCGCCCGGCGGGCGGGCGGGGTGCTGACCGCCGCCTCCGCGCTGCACCTGCTCGCCCTGACGCCCGCGCAGCTGATCACGGTGCTGCCGAGCCTGGCGCTGCTGGTCGTCTCGGCGCTCGTGCAGCTCGCGCCCGGCCGATCGGTCGCGACCGGGACGAGGGCCGTGATCCTGGGATCCGCGCTGGACGTCGCGGCACTCGCCGCCTTCCTCTCGCCGGGCGTCGACGCCTCCCTCCGCGCCGTTCTGGGCGGGATCACGATGCTCGCCTCGATGGCTTTGCCGTGCGCGCTGCTCGCCGTCGGCTCCTGGCGGGGCATGCCGTGGGCCGCGGTCCTCGCGCTGCTCCCGGTCCTCGCCCTCGGCGCGGCGGCGACGGGCGCGTCCGGGCGCGCTCCCTTCGTCCTGATCTCGGTCGTCGTCTGCTGGGCGCTGCTCCTGACCGCCGCGCGGTGGCTCGCGGGCTGCGTCGCGCGTGCGCACGTCGGCACCGCCCGCCTCCGGACCGCCCACGACGCCGAGCGCCGCTCGAGCGAGAGCGAGTCCCGGCACCGCGCCGACGCGCGGCTGATGCACGACACGATCCTGGCGACGCTGACGCTGGTGGCGCACCGGGGGGAGGGCGTGCCCGCTCCCGTGCTGCGCGACCGGGCCGCCGCCGACCTGGCCCTCCTGCGCGGTCTGGAGACGGTGGAGGAGCCGGACCCGGACGGGGCGGCCGGGGTGCCGGAGGCGCTCCTCGCGCTCGGTCGGCGGTCGGCGGCGGTGGGCGTGGAGGTGCGCTGGCACGGCGGTGCGCAGCCGCGGATCCGACCGGAGGTGCTCGACGCCGTGGTGCGCGCGACCGGGGAGTGCCTCGAGAACGTGCGGCGCCACTCCGGAGCGGCCCTGGCCCACGTGAGCGTGGCGGAGGAGGCGGGCTCGCTCCGCGTCGTCGTCTCGGACGAGGGGCGCGGTTTCGACCCGGCCGCGGTGGCGGCCGGACGCCTCGGCCTCGCGGAGTCGGTCGTCGGCCGGATCGAGACGGTGGGCGGCGAGGTCCGGGTCTTCTCGGCGCCCGGGTCCGGCGCGACCGTGCTGCTGAGCGTGCCGCTGTGAGCGGGTCGCGGCAGGAGGAGGGGACGCTCCTGGAGCTGGTCCGGGCGGCGGACAGGAGCCCGGGCGCGCTGTGGAGCATCCGCGAGCGCCTCACCCGGCCGAACCGCCTGAGCGGGAGCTACCTCGGGCTGGGCTTCCTCACGATGGCGGTGCTGCTCGACATCCGCGGAGTGATCTCGTACCTCTGGTCCCTCGACGCGCGGTCCGCGACCTGGCTGAGCGGACTCTCCTGGCTGCTGGTCGTCGCCGCGAGCGCGGTGGGGGTCTCGATCGCCCTCCGCCGCCACGGCGAGCTGCCCCGCCGGGCCTTCGCGGGCGTCCTCGCTGTGGACGTGGCCGCGCTGCTGCTCGAGTTCGCCGACCACGCCCTGCCGACACCGGCTCCGATGTACTACCCGTCGGTCTGCGTGGGAGTGGGCGCGGGGGTGATCGCGCTGATCACCTTCCAGCCGCTCTCGCGCTCGTTCCTCGCCCTGGTGGTCCTGGTCGGGCTCACGGCGCTCGGCCTCGTCGGCCAGGCGCTCCTCGGCGACGGAGGCGCCGCCCTCGCGGTGAGCAACGTCCTCCTCGCCGTCGCGCCCGCGGCCGTGTGCGTCGTCGTGCTCACCTCGCTCGACCAGTACGTGCGGCGCACGCTCGACCGCAGCCTGGCCGACGGCACCGTCCACGCCGCGGACGACGAGTTCTCGCAGGTGGACGCCCGCATCGAGGAGCTCCTCGAACGGGTCCGGACGCCGGTGCCGCTGGACGAGGAGCTGGGCGAGCGGGCGCGGGTGCTCGGAGACGAGCTCCGCGAGGCGCTCGCCCGCAGCCACGACCGCACCTGGCTGAGGATCGCGGTGGAGGAGTCGGCGCTGCTGTCCTCCGCTGTCGCGATCGACGATCCGAGCGGGGCTGCGGCGCTGCTGGCCCCGCTCGACCGCTCGCGGCTGCTCTCGGTGCTCTGGCTGCTCACCGCCCCCGCGGGGAGGACTCCGCTCGCCGTCCGCCTGGAGCCGGGCCAGAGCGGCGGGGTGGAGCTCGCCCTGGTCGCCGCGGGCATCCGCGCCCGCGACCTCGACCGCTCGGTCTGGGGCATCCTCAGCGAGCTCGGCGAGCACCGCACGACGACCGACCACGGCGCGACGAGGATCCTCGTCGCCCACCGGCCCCGGAGGAGGACGACGACATGAGCGACGAGCCCGCGATCACGCTGGCCATCCTCGACGACCACCCGATCCTGCTGGCGGCGCTGGCGGAGTGGATCCGCCGCTCGGGCACGGACATCCGCGTGGCGGCGACGGCCGGCACCTGGACGGACCTGCTCGCGCACCCGGCCTTCCCGACCGACGTGGTGCTGCTCGACATCGACCTCGGCGACGAGCTCGACCTCGCCATGAAGATCCGGATCATCGCGGCCGCCGGCGCCGCCACGATCATCATCAGCACGCACTCCGAGCCGGGGACGATCAACCGGGCGCTCGAGGCCGGGGCGCACGGCTACGTGGTCAAGAGCGAGCGGACCGAGACGATCCTCGCGGCGATCCGAGCGGCGGCGCGCGACGAGCGCTTCCTGACGGCGCAGACGCGGGAGCTGCTCGGGGCCGACCGCCCGGGCACCCTGACGCACCGCGAGCGGGAGATCGTCCGCCTCTTCGTCGACGGGATGCCGCTGAAGCAGGTCGCCACGCTCCTCGGCATCACCCAGGACGCCGCACGGAGCTCGCTGCGCAGCGCCCGGGGCAAGTACCGGGCGGAGGGGCTGGCCGTCGGCACGAAGATCTCGCTCCGCCGGCAGGCGCTGCGCGACGGGATCGTCGAGCGCTAGGCGCGCGCTCGACGATCCCGGGGGCCTAGACCGTCTCGGCGCGCTTCTGCCGCGCGGGCTCGGCGGGGTCGGAGGGTCCGTTCCAGATCGAGACGATGCCCCAGACGACGGCCGCGATCGGCACGGCCAGCACGGCGCCGACGATGCCGGCGAGGACGGTGCCCACGGTCAGGGCGATCAGGACGATCAGCGGGTGCAGCTTCAGCGAGCGCGCCATCACGACCGGCTGGAGGAAGTTGCCCTCGAGCTGGTTGACCCCGATGACGACCAGGATCACGATCAGCGCGGCGACCGGGCCGTTGGCGACCAGGGCGACGAGAGCGGCGAGGATGCCGGCGGCCGTGGCTCCGACGATCGGGATGAACGCGGTGAGGAAGACGATGACGGCCAGCGGGATCGCCAGCGGCACCTGGATGATCGCCAGTGCGACTCCGATGCCGATCGCGTCGACCGCCGCGACGGTCGCCGTTCCGCGGACGTAGCCGCCCAGCACGTCGACCGTCTTGTGCCCGACGCGCTTGGCGCGCTCGTAGCCCGAGCCGGTGAAGGGGCGCAGGAGGAACTCCCAGATCTTCGGGCCGTCCTTCATGAAGAAGAAGAGCACCACGATCATCAGCACGAGGCCGGTGATGAAGTTCGCCGCTGCGGAGACACCCGCGAGCGCGCCGTTGCCGAACGAGCTGGAGGTGAGGAAGTCGACGACCGACTGGCGGGCGGACTCGATCTGCTCGTCGGTGATCTGGAACGGCAGGTGCTGCACGTAGTCCTGCAGCGAGGTGATGCCGTCGGAGGCGCTGCTGACCAGCTCGTCCCACTGGTTGCGGACCGCGACCGTGATCAGCCAGCCGACCGCGCCGAGGATCGCGAGCAGCCCGATCAGCGCCAGCCAGGTCGCGAGGATCGACGGCACGCCCTTGCGCCGCATCCACGCCAGGACCGGGTGGATCGCCGCGGCGAGGATGAGCGCGATCATCACGGGGATGAGCACCAGCGTGAGCTGCGTCATCGCGAAGACGAGCACCGAGGCCAGCAGGAGGACGATGACCACCTGGAGGCAGCGGGTGGCGAACCGGCCGAGGCCGTCGCTCCAGACCCGCCGCTGCGGATCGGGTGCGCTCGGCTGCGGCGCTGCGGCGCTGGTCGAGGAGTCGTTGCGGTCGAAGAAGCCCATGGAGGGACGGTATCGGCTCGGGCCGACCTGCCGTCCCTCCTTGACACCCCGCCCGCGCCGCGGCGAGCCCGCCCGCCGACAGCAGTGTGCTTCTTCTACCGCCCGGGTACGGGAACGGGCAGCTGACCTATTCGGCGCGGCCGGTGACGCTCACGTCGCTCCCCGAGGCGACGACGGACGGGAGCTCCACTGTGGCACCGAAGATCGTCGTGTAGGACTGAACGCCCGCGGAGAGAGCCGTGAACGCGATGATGTCGTCTTCGAGCAGACGCTGCGGAGTCGAGCCAGCGATGGTCACGAGGATTGTGTCCTCCCAGAAATCCCGACTGTATCCAGGCTCGCGTGTGATGTTCACGCGGTACGTTCCGCCTGCGTCCTGGATGATCTTCCCTTCGAACTTGTAGTAGGAGCCGGCCGCGGCGTTCCCGGCTCGGAAGAGGTCCTCGTAGCCGATCGAGGCAGCTGCCGCCTTCGCAGCAGCTGCCTCAGCGGCCTGCTTCTCTGCAGCCAGCCGCTCTTCCTTCGCTGTCTTATCGCTCTCGACCGCCTCGACGGCAAGGTCGACTCTGTCGCTACCCCGGTCGAGAGCTTTCTCGCGCTCATCGAGTTCCGCGGTCGCAGCTTCCACTTCTTCGCGGCTGACGGCGCTCGTGTCGAGCTGGGCGGCGGCGAGGTCCGCCTCCTCCTTCTCCGCGCGCTCGAGAGACTCCTTCAGCAGAGTGAGCAGCGCGGCATTGTCGAGGTCATCGGCTCCGACCGAGAGAGATTCGGCTCTGGCGTCCGAGGTCGATTCCTGATGGGCTCGGAATGTCGAATCGTGCCGCTCGAGTGCGGTCTGGTAATCCTCGACTGCTTCGGCCTTGGCCTTCTCGGCCTCGGCTATCGCGTTCGTCACACCGATTCCTGTGACGACCAGGGCAGTGGCGAGAACAAGTCCGCCGGCCGCGAAGAGGACCGAGCGCCGAGGGCGGCGAAAGCGAGTGCGGGGTCGGGAAGACTCTGTGTCCTCAGAACCCGTTGAGCCCTCCTGCTCGGCGTCTCCGGCTGTCTCGTAAGCCGAATGCGGCTCGTCGCCCATTTCCTGATGACCGCTCATAGGTGTCCCCTGTTCTCGCTTTCGATGAAGCGAGCCTGACAGTACCGGGACATGGCGTCCCGATCGACATCGATCCGCCTCGTGCGCGCGCGAAGGCATCGGCCTTGCTGACTCGTGGTGGGCCGCCGACACGAATCCTCGCGCCCGCCCGCGCAAGGCTCTGCATCCGATCAGCTGCGGAATCCGTCGCCGCCACGGAGCATCGCACGGTGGAATTACCCATTCGAGCCGCCGGAGCCCCGCGGATCGTTGCGGCGGCGACGGATTCCGCACTACAGTCGCCGTGTTCATGCAGGTGCATGGGGTGCGGTACCCGAAGCCGCACTGCACCGCCCTGCTCGGAGCAGACGCCTCCGCCGGGAGGGATGACGATCCTCTCTCCCGGCGGGAGGCGGACCGGGCGGATCCGCCCGGCCGCCGCCGGCGCTACGCCGGGACGCGCACCGTCAGCCCGCCGGGCTCGATCCAGGTGCGGAACGCCGAGGTCGAGCCGAACGGATCGCCGTCGAGCTCGATCTCCTGCGCGTGCTCGAGGCGGACCGTGAGGTCGCGGCCCTTCACGTACCGCAGGGCCGACACCTCCTTGGTCAGGCCCATCAGCTTCTTGCCGACGATGCCGCTGCGGCGGAGCACGCCGTTCTCCCACACCACCTTGAAGATGATCTGCACCCAGCCGAAGAAGCCCTCGGGGCGCAGCAGGACGATGTCGAACTCGCCGTCGTCGACGGCCGCGTCCGGCAGTAGGAGGATGTTCGCCGGCAGGGCGCCGCAGTTGCCCACGATGATCGTGTGCGCGCGCACCTTGCGGGTCTTCGAGCCGTCGAGGCGGTAGCGGAACTCGAGCTGGTTCTTGTCGAGCAGGGCCTTCCGCAGCGCGTCCACGTAGGCGAGCCAGCCGGCCCGCTTCTTGAGGTCGTCGTCGGTGTTGGCGAGCATCTTCGCGTCGATCCCGAGGCCCGCCATCACGACGTAGGCGTGGCGGTCGCGGCCCGTGGAGGTCTCGATGTCGATCATCCCGACGTCGATCGCCCGGTCCTGTCCGGAGAACGCGACGGTCAGGGAGTTGTCGATGTCGTCGAGCGTGAGGTTCAGGTTGCGCGCGAGCAGGTTGCCGGTGCCGGAGGGCAGCAGCGCGAGCGAGGCGTCGGAGCCTCGGAGGGCCTCCGCCACGACGCGGACCGTCCCGTCGCCGCCGGCCGCGATCACGACGTCGGCGCCCGCGGCGAGGGCCTCCTTCGTCTGACCGGCCCCGGGGTCCTCGACGGAGGTCTCGTACCAGAGCGTCTCCTCCCAGCCGGCGGCCTCCTCGGCGCGCTTCACAGCGGCCTTCACCGACTCCAGGTCGACCTTGACGGGGTTGTAGACGAGCGCGGCACGGCGGCGCTCAGGCATCGTCGCGGCTCTCGTCGAGCTCGTCGCCGTTCTCGTCGACACGGCCCGGTCGCACGGCGGCGTCCTCGCGGATGTCGATGCGGGTGTCGCCGGCCTCGGTGGTGGAGACCTCGATGCGCGGGGCCGCGTCGGCCTCCGTCGCCTTCGGGGCGCTGGTCAGCTGGTCGTGGCGGTCGTCCGCGCTCTGGTCGGTCATGCCTGGACGGTAGCAGCGGGCGATCCGCGCCCGCGCGGGCTTGCGTCAGCGGCTGCGTGCCGCCTGAAGACCCCAGAGCACGAGCGGGATCTGGAGCGGGAGGCGCAGCAGCGTGATCACCCGGGTCCGAGGCCGACGGGCGTCCCGCGCCATCTGCACGTTGCCGGGGAGGACGGCGGCCATCAGGGCGGCGGAGGCGAGACCGCCGGCCGCGCGGGTCCGCGGGTGCAGCGTCGCGGCCGCGCAGACCAGCTCCGCCGCTCCCGAGACGAGGACCCATCCGCGCGCCGAGCCGGGCATCCCTCGCGGGACCACCGCGTCGAAGGTCCGCGGGTGCACCAGATGGACGACTCCCGAGACCGCCATCGCCGACACGAGCACGAGCGGGCCCGCGCCCAGGCCGCTCATCGGCCCTCCGCCCCGCGCTCGAGCGGAGCGACGTGGTCGAGGATCCGGCGCCACTCGCGCACCAGCGCCAGCCGGCCGGCTCCGTCGACCGTCACGGTGCGGGCCCGGGCGAGGCGGCCGCGGTACCAGCGGCCGTCCTCGGCGCTCGCCACCGGGTCCGCGTCGCCGTGGACCAGGAGCGTCTCGGCGGTCACCCGGTCGAGGTCGTCGGCCCAGGAGCCGTCGCGGAGCGCCGCGAGGTCGGTCGCGGCGCCGCTCGGGCCCTGCCGCCAGCCCTCGGCGAGCATCCGCTCCAGCCGGTTGCGCAGTCCGCCGTGGGTGGCGAGCACCGGGTCGTCGGAGTCGATCCCGAGCGCGTCCAGGCCCGGCTGCGTCTGCGGGAGGGCGGCGGCGATCGCGTCGGCGTCCTCTCCGCGGAGGGTCTCGCGCCGCTCCCACGCGCTGGTGGGGTGCACGATCACGCCGGCCTGCGGGGGCGCGGGGGTGCCGACCAGCGCGAGGCGGTCCACGAGGTCGGGGTGCCGGGCCGCGAGCGAGAGCGCGAACGCGCCGCCGGAGCCCCAGCCGACCACGCCGACGCTGCCGAAGCGGGCGCCCTCGACCATGCGGGCGGTGCGCTCGGAGCGGCGCAGGTACTCGGCGAGGTCGTCCGCGCGGTCCTCGACGCGGCCGTGAGCGGCGTCGACCGGGTCCGAGGCGCCGTAGCCGGGGCGGTCGAGGATCAGCAGGTGCAGACCCCACGGACCGGTGACGGTCGGGTCGGGGTCGAAGCCGCCCGCTCCGGGAGTGGGGTGGCAGAACACCACCAGCCGGTCGGCGACGGGATCGCCCGCCGCCGAGACGCCCATCCCGCGGCCGGACCGCAGCTCGAAACGGTGGTTCGCCATGTCGCCTCCCGGGTGCGCCGAGGGTCGGCGCGTCGCCCCCAGTCAAGCGGAGACGGCGGCCCGCGCGCTGGGCCTTGTGCCGGAGCGGGAGCAGTCGGACGCGTCCGGAGCGGGCGTGCTCGATGCGGGTGGTGCGACCGTCGTCAACCCCGGTGACGCGCCCTCCGCCGTCCGGTGGACTGGACGGTCCCTCGAGGAAGGACCACCCGTGATCCGCACAGCACTGCCCGCGACCGTCGACGACGTGGAGCTCGACCCGGTCGGCGACGACGGCTGGCGGGTCCGCGCCCGCACCGAGGACCCGCGGGAGCCGGAGGCCGTGCTCGGCTTCATCACGCCGGTCGACGGCGGCTTCGAGGCGCACCGCCTCGGGCTGCCGCAGGAGGACGTGACCTGCCCGTCGCTCGAGGACGCGCTCTCGAGGTACGTCGCCGAGGAGCCGCTGCCCGCGTGGATCCGCTCCGCCCGGAAGGATCCGCGGACCGGCTTCCTCGGCGAGCGGGAGGTCGTGGTCGGCACCCCCGAGGCCGAGGGGGCGGGCCTCCTGGTCGTGCACGTCGACGGCGAGCTCGCCGGGCACGTCGTCGCGACCACCCCGATCGCCTTCGTCGCCGAGCGCGGCGACCTCCCGCCCCTCGTCGTCGAGTCGATGGACGGGCTCCTCGCGCTCGTCTCGGGACTGCGCCGGTAACCCCTGACCCCCGCGGAGGTCGACCCCCGTGGCAGGCGGTCGGCCGCCGCCTAGCGTGCTGGGAGCGGGTCGGCACCGGCTCCGTTCCGTGCTGCCGCGGATGATCGAGCAGGGGCGGGGCAGCGTGATCACCACCTCCTCCGTCGCCGGGCTCGACGGCGCCCCGGGCCTCAGCCCCTCCGTCGCCTCGACGCACGGGGTCGCCGGGCTCACCAGGAGCGCGGCCCTCGAGGTCGCGGGCACCGGCGTCCGGGTCGACTCGATCCACCCGTCGCCCGTGAACACGCGGATGATGCGCTCGATCGAGGCGGGCGGCGGCGACGCTGAGAAGCAGCGTGCCGCCTACGAGGCCGGGATCCCACTCGGACGCTACGCCGAGGCCTCGGACATCGCCGCGCTGGTGCTCTTCCTCGCCTCGGACGAGAGCTCGTTCATCACGGGCGCCCAGTACCGGATCGACGGCGGGATGGGCGCCGGGCAGTAGCGGCGCGGGCCGGGCCGCGGGCGGGAGCCGTCGACGCCGGCGCACCGTCCGTTCACCCGATGTCCACGTGACGCCGCGGAGGAGGGGAGCGAGGATGGGGGCGTGTCCCGTCGCCTCCTCCTCCCCGTCGCCGGCGTCCTCGCCGCGGCCCTCGCCGCCGGCGGGCTGACGCTCCTCGTCTGGACGATCGACGAGACGCCGTTCGCACGGCCCGACGCCGGCTTCGACCGTCTGACGAGCGAGGTCGCCGCGGTGCCCGGAGTCTCCCTCGACGGCGCCGAGCGCTGGGTCGAGGCGCCGGCGTTCGGCCCGCCGACCTCCTGGGTCGGGGTCGCGGTCGAGGAGCCGGCGCTCGCCGACGCCCTCGCGACGGCCTGCGCGACCGAGTACGCGGATCCGGTGCTGTGGTCGTTCCGGGCGACGTCCGCAGGCGGGAACACCCTCTCCTTCGCGGGCGCGGAGGAGCCGACCGCCGCGTGCCCCGCTCCCGCTGTCGACGCGTCGGCCCTGCTCGAGCGGATCGACGGGCTCGGCCGTGACCTGGAGCTGCACGCGTCGCTCCGCGAGGGGTCCTTCGCCCTCGACTCCTTCGAGGACGTCTCCGGCGGGCTGCCCGCGCTGCTCCCGATCGTCCGGGCGGCGGAGGACCTGCGGGACGCTGCGGGCGCGGAGCGGGGCGCCCTGGTCGAGATCTCCGGTCCCTGGGCCGCGATCACCGTCGGTCCCGGCGAGCAGGAGCGGACCGCCGCGCTGCTCACGACCCTCGTCGAGGAGCACGGCGTCACCGCCTACTGGGCGACCGAGGACGGCCTGCGGATCGTCGCGCCCGACGGCGGGCACGCCGCGATCGAGGCCGCCGTGCGCGACTCCGGGCTGCCGGTGGCCGACCGGTCCCTGCGCTTCGAGGCCGACGAGTCCTGACGCCGGGCGGCCGTGAACGGGTGCGGCCTGGCTCAGACCTCGGTGGCGGGTGCTCGACGGGCTCCCCGGCTCACGACGGGAGGCACCTCCAAGACGGGGACTGCACGCTTCATGAACCGGTCGAAGTCCGGAACAGTGAACGCGGCGTACCCGTGCTCGGGAGTGAACAGGAGCCCCATCCCGATCAGCTCCGCGCGGACCGATCCGAGCTGAGTGGACGCGCGCTCCAGAAGCGCCTCGACGTCGCCCGCTTTCTGGGGCTCTGGTCCGAGCTCCGCCATGGCTCGCATGTACGCGGTCTGAAGTGGACTCGCCCGATCGAGTCGCACGCGGAAGAAGGAGCTGTCCAGCTTCGCCTCGTAGGCCTCCCTCGCCAGTTCGACGTCCTCCCGGTGGATGCGATCGTTCTCAGCCACCGTCCAGACCTGGTAGCCCAGTTCCTGGATGAAAGAGGGGTATCCGGTCGTGATCTCGACTACGAGTTCAACAGCGTCGTCGTCGTAGACCGCGCCCTCGGCCGCTGCCGGCTCTCGGAGAGCCGCTACCGCTTCGTCGTGATCGAGCGAGTCGATCCGCGGAAAGGTGAAGAGCCGCTCGGCGTACGATCTCGCATCGCCGACAAGCTCGGCGATCTGCGGAGGACCGGCACCGACGAACGTGACGGGGAGGCTCCGCTGCACGGTCTTGTGGATGGCTTGGATGAGCGCTTAGAGCTGCGGTGAGTCGAGGAACTGGACCTCGTCGATGAGCAGGACGATCCCCTCGCCCTGCTCGGCCGCCGCTTCACCCACGGCGACGAGGACGTCCGTCAGGTCCAGTCCGAGATCCCGATGATCGGCCACTCCTTCTGCCGGCGGTACATCCCATCCGATGGACCACTCGCCGTCCGCTCCGACAGACACCGCGAAGGCGCTCAAGACCGCGGCGGCGTGCCTCCCGCGGTCGGTCCATCTCGCGCGGGGGGACAGGCGGAGGAGTGCCGCCTTGAGCTGGGATGCCAGCACCTGGCGGAACCGGCCCTTGTCGTGCTTGACCGCCTCGAACTCGATCACTGTCCCCGTTCTCCTCCTGGGCGATCGTCCGGAAGCCGTTGAGAAGGACCGTCTTTCCGACGCCCCGCAGCCCCGTGACGATCATCGACTGGTTCGTGCGGCCCCGTCGCAGGCGCGTCAGCAGGGTGCGGAACGCCTGGGTCTGCTCGTCTCTGCCGATGAGGATCTCCGGTCGCGCTCCCGCGTTCGGCGTGTAGGGATTGTCGACGGCATCCATACGGGCCGGTTCAGGAGTCTTACTGTGCTTTATCCAGATCGAGTGAAGCGCAGTAAAGCCATCGAACGGCGCCCGTCACGCGCGCCAGGCCGCCAGCTCCTCCGCAGCCGCCAGGACGCGGTGGGTCGGCGAGAGGTCGAGGACGCACGCGCCTGAGCGCCTGCGAGGCCCGGATCCCGCCTCCTGGACCCGCGACCCAGGGAACGCTGGCAGGATGTACGGGACGGTCGGTGCGCGAGAGCGCGCCGCACGGACGGCACCGCCCGCTGAGAGCGGCCCCGCCCGGCCCCGTCCCGCACACCTCCACCCGCTCCCGACAGCGCTCACAGCGCCGGAGCGACACATCACCGCGGCCCGACCGGGCGCGCGGTCGGACCCTGCGCCGCGCGCCCGCGTCCAGCCACTCCCTCCCGGAAGAACCGCATGAGAAACGCCAGAACCGCCAAGCCCGCCCGCCACCACCTCGAGCTCCCCAAGCCCAAGCCCCTCGAGAAGGGCGCCATGCGGATCACCCCGCTCGGCGGCCTCGGCGAGATCGGCCGCAACATGACCGTCTTCGAGCACAAGGGCAAGCTGCTCATCGTCGACTGCGGCGTCCTCTTCCCCGAGGAGAACCAGCCCGGCATCGACGTGATCCTCCCCGACTTCGCCGCGATCCGCTCGCGCCTGAAGGACATCGAGGCCATCGTCCTCACCCACGGCCACGAGGACCACATCGGCGGCGTGCCGTACCTCCTCAAGGAGCGCGGCGACATCCCGATCATCGCCTCGACCTTCACCCTCGCGCTGATCAGCGCGAAGCTGCAGGAGCACCGCATCACCCCGCGCACGCGCCCGGTGAAGGAGGGCGACCGGATCGACGCCGGCGTCTTCGACCTCGAGTTCCTCGCCGTGAACCACTCCATCCCGGACGGGCTCGCCGTCGCGATCCGCACCGAGGCCGGCCTCGTGCTGCACACGGGCGACTTCAAGATGGACCAGTTCCCGCTCGACGGGCGCACCACCGACCTCCCCGGCTTCGCGCGCCTCGGCGACGAGGGCGTCGACCTGTTCCTGGTCGACTCCACGAACGCCGACGTCCCCGGCTTCGCGATCTCGGAGGGCGACCTCGCCCCCGCGATCGACCAGGTGTTCCGCACCGCGCCGCGCCGCATCGTCGTGTCCAGCTTCGCGAGCCACGTGCACCGCATCCAGCAGGTCCTCGACGCCGCGCAGCGCCACGGCCGCAAGGTCGCCTTCGTCGGCCGCTCGATGGTCCGCAACATGGGCATCGCCGCCGACCTGGGCTACCTCAAGATCCCGGCCGGCCTCGTCGTCGACATGAAGGTGCTCGAGAAGCTCCCCGCGACCGAGATCGTGATGATCTGCACCGGTTCGCAGGGCGAGCCGATGGCGGCGCTCTCGCGCATGGCCAACAAGGACCACATCATCGACATCGGCCCCGGCGACACCGTGCTGCTGGCCAGCTCGCTGATCCCCGGCAACGAGAACGCGATCTACCGGATCATCAACGCCTTCACCCGCTGGGGCGCCACGGTCGTGCACAAGGGCAACGCCAAGGTGCACGTCTCGGGTCACGCCAGCGCGGGCGAGCTCGCCTACTGCTACAACATCCTCCGCCCCACCGCGGTGCTCCCCGTGCACGGCGAGTGGCGCCACCTCACCGCGAATGCGGCGATCGCGACGCGCACCGGGATCGACGAGAAGGACGTCTTCGTCATCGAGGACGGCGTCTCGATCGACCTGGTGAAGGGCCGCTCGCGCATCAGCGGGCGCATCCCGGCCGACCAGATCCTGGTCGACGGCACCACGATGGGCGTCGCCACCGAGGACGCGATGAACGACCGCATCGTCCTCGCCGAGGAGGGGGCCATCACGGTCCTCGCCATCGCCGACCTCGACCGCGGCACGCTCGGCGAGCCCGTCGAGTTCTTCACCCGCGGCTTCGTCGAGGAGCCGGGCTGGAAGGCCAATGCGAGCAAGGCGATCGACGACGCCGTCCTGCAGGCCGCGGGCAAGCCGGTCGAGCTCGAGGCCATGGAGGCGCTGATCACGCGCACCCTCGGCCGCTGGCTGACCCGCCGCCACCGCCGGAACCCGGTCATCACCACCATCGTCGTCGAGGAGTAGGCGCCTTCCACGCCGCCCTCCGCCTCCGCTACCCCCTGCCCCGCGAGGCGCGGGCGGAGCAGAGTGGGAGGGTCGGCAGGTCGCCGACGCGAAGGGAGAGCGCCATGAGCACCGACCGCACCACGGGTGAGGACACCGAGAAGACCGAGGACCTCCCCGACGGCACCGGGACGGACACCTCCTCCGGTGGCGGCGACACCGACACCGTCTCCGGCGGCGAGCCGGACGAGCCCGCCGAGTAGGGCCGTGAACGACGAAGGGCGGGACCGCGAGGTCCCGCCCTTCGTCGTTCCGCCGATCAGATCAGCGGGCCGTCGCTCTCGCTCGAGCGGCGGGTGACCTGCTCGCCGCTGGCCGGGTCGACGGCCGAGCGCGTGGTCGAGACGGCCTGGCGGCGGCGCGTCAGCAGGACCAGCCCGAGGATCAGGCCGACCGCTCCGGCCGCCATGAGGATGTAGCCGACCAGCTTCAGGTCGATCCCGGACACCTGCACGTCCACCGCGAAGGCGAGGACCGCGCCGACGACGAGGAGGAAGATCCCTGCTCCGATGCTCATTGCGTGCTCCTTCTGACTGCCGCCGGAGCGCGCGCGGGAAGCGCGCAGGGGCACCGGCGATCGCCCCACGGTAGACCTCGGGTCCGGCGGCCCCCAGGCCTTCCGGCGGGAGCCTCCGGGGGTGTAGGGCGGTGCCGGGTCAGCGGTCGGAGACGCGGAGCATCACGCGGGTGCGGTCGGCGCGGGTGACCAGGCCCTCGATCAGGAGGAACACGCGGTACTCGAGCCGGTACTTCGCCAGGAACACGCGGCCCAGGCGCTCCACCTCGCCGGGGTCGGCGTCGATCTCCGCGGCGGCCTCGACCGGCACCGCGTAGTCGGAGACCCGGCCGCGGCGGTCGCAGGGGACGAGGGTCACCCGCGCGTCGTTGCGGAGGCGCTTCACCTTGCCGCTGCGGCGGGGAGTGGTGACGATCAGCTCGTCGCCGTCGCGGGCGATCCAGACCGGGGTCGAGACGGCGTCCCCGGACTTCCGGAACGTGGTGAGCGAGACGAAGCGCTCGTCGGCGAGAGCGGTGAGGTCCTGGGAGAGGGGCATGTCCGAAGTAGAGCGGCCGGGAGCGGTCACCGCAAGCCTCCGTGGCACCTCGATCCGCCCCCGTAGGGTGGAGTGATGACCGACGCGACGCCTCTGATCGGCCCGACCGAGGCGCCCGATCTGCACGTGATGACCTACAACATCCGCCGCCGCATGCCGCGCCTCACCTCCCGCGCCGTCGACCAGTGGGACCGGCGCCGCCCGCTCGTCCAGCGGGTGCTGGAGCAGGAGCGCCCCTCGATCCTCGCCGTGCAGGAGGCGCTGCCGGACCAGTCGGCCGCCGTGCACGAGGCGCTGGGCTCCTCCTTCGAGGCGATGGGCTTCGGCCGGGACGCGGACCGCGGCGGCGAGCGCGTGATGCTCTTCGTCGACCGCAGCCGCTACGCCGTCCGGCACTGGACCCAGATCGCCCTCTCGGACACCCCGGACGTCGCCGGCTCGCGCAGCTGGGGCAACCGCATCCCGCGCACCGCCGTGATCGCGGAGCTGACCGATCACGCGACCAGCCGCGAGCTCACCGTGGTCTCGACCCACTTCGACCACATCTCGCGGCGCTCGCGCCAGCGCTCCGCCGAGCTGATCGCCCGCCGCGTGCTCGAGCTCGGACGCCCCGCGATCGTGATGGGCGACACCAACACCGACGTCGACACCGTCCCCTACCGGACGATCCTCGAGGAGGGCCGCCTCGCGGACGCGTGGGAGACGGCGGAGAAGCACCTCACCCACTCGTGGAGCACCTTCTCGAACTACCGCCCGCCGGCGCCGGGCAAGCGGATCGACTGGCTGCTCGTCAGCGAGGGCGCGTTCGAGGTCGTCTCCGCGGGGATCAACGCCGTCCGCTACGGGGGAGCGGCGCCCTCCGACCACGAGCCGGTCCAGGCCGTGCTGCGCTTCACGAACCCGTGAGCGGCTCCGCCCTCGTCGAGACATTCCTGGTGCCCCCGCGCACCCGCGGGGAGTGGACGGCCGACGGCATCCGCGCGATCGGGGCGGCGAGCATCGTGGCGGCCGCGATCGGCTGGGACCTGGTCGACGTGGCGGTGCTCGCGCTCGCGGCGATCGGGCTGGTGCTGCCGCGCTTCCTCGGCATCCGTCCGGCGCTCGACGCCCTCTTCGGGCTCGCGCTGCTCGTGGCGTCCTGGAGCAGCGTCCTCGGCCTCTACGAGGCCTGGCCGCAGTGGGACCTGGTCGTGCACTGCGTGCTCAACGGGCTGATCGCCGCGGTGGCCTACATCGTCGCCGCGCGGGCCGGAGTCGTGCCTGCCGTCGCGGGCGATCGCGGGCCGCTGCTCCCGGCGGTCGTGCTCTGCGCCTGCTTCGGGACGACGGCGGGCGTCCTGTGGGAGTGGGGCGAGTGGGCGGGGCACCGCTTCATCGACTCCTCGATCTTCGTCGGCTACGAGGACACGCTCGGCGACCTCGCCGCAGGTGCGCTGGGCTCGATCCTCGCCGGCGCGCTGATGCGCTTCTGGTCCGCGAAGTCCCGGGTGGTCGGACCGGGCGCCTCGCGCGGCGTCGGAGGTGCGGCGTAGCCTGTCCCGCATGTGCGGCCGCTTCGCGATGGACTCCGAGACCGATGAGCTGATCCGCGAGTTCGTCGCCGCGGGCGGGCGCGCCGAGGACTGGGCGCCCGACTACAGCGTCGCTCCCACCGACGTCGCGCCGATCGTCCGCGAGCGGCTCCACGACGGCGAGCGGGAGCGCGAGCTGGAGCTCGCGTCCTGGGGCTTCACCCCGTCCTGGTCGAAGGGCAGGGGGCCCTCGCCGATCAACGCGCGCCTCGAGTCGGTCGCGACGAACGGCCTGTTCCGCGGGGCGTTCGCCAAGCAGCGCGCGATCGTCCCGATGCGCGGGTACTACGAGTGGGAGACCCGCGCCGACGGCAAGCAGCCCTGGTTCCTGCAGGGCGAGGAGCCGATCCTCGCCGCGGCCGGCCTCTACACGGCCCGCAAGGAGGGCGACGACTGGCGCGTCTCCTTCACGATCATCACCCGCGAGGCGCGCGACGCCTCCGGCGAGGTGCACGACCGGATGCCCGTGTTCCTCACGCCCGACGTGCGCGACGCCTGGCTCGACCCGGCTCCGCTCGCCTCCGCCGAGGAGATGCTCGCCACCCTCGACCGGGCGTCCGTCGCGATGGCCTCGACCGTCACGGCCCACCCGGTCGACCGCCGCGTGAACAACTCCCGCACCGTCGACCGCCGCGACCCGGGCCTGCTGACGCCGGTCGCCTGAGGCCGTTCGCTCGGAGGGCGCGGGACGATCCGCGCGATCTGCGGAACCCCCCGGGCGAGGGCGGACGACGGGTGGTGGGTGGACCGGAGAGCACGGGAGGGGCGGAGCCGCGGCCCCGCCCCTCCCGGGCGTCCTACTTCGTGCCGGCGTGACCCGGGAACGGCTTGCCGTTCAGCGAGACCTCGTCGGGGTCGACCTCGACGTCGCCCACGTCGTCCGGGCCGCCCGTGCCGGGCACGGCCTTCACCTCGGCCGAGCCGGAGACCTCGGTGCGGCTCTCCGCCGGATCCGAGTCCTGCTTGGCCTCGGTCTCGCGCTCGCTGCCGGGCGACTCCGAGATGTCCTTCTCGATGGTCTCGCTCTCGGAGGAGGTGGCGGGAGCCGCCCCGTCCGGCTTGCCGATGGTCGAGCCCTGGTCGTCCTGCTCCGTGCGGTCCTGGTCCATGTCGTCGCCTTTCGTCGGGACCTCCGACGCTACGTCGGGGCGCGCGCGGGGGCACCCGCTTGACAGCCCGGCCGGGGGAGGGCGGCGTGCAGGGTCGACGTACTACCCTGGGTCGACGGTCGCACCGGGGGGCGCGGCACACCCGCCGCCGACCGCGAGGAGGACCCGTGGCATCCCACCGGACAGGCGACACCCGCATCGTCGGGACGACGGTCGACGGCCGGTACACGATCGAGGAGCTCATCGGCCGCGGCGGCATGGCCACGGTCTACCGGGCGCGAGACGGCGTCCTCGGCCGCTCCGTCGCGCTGAAGATGTTCGCCCCCGGCATCGACGACGCGCAGGACCTGCAGCGCAAGGCGTCCGAGATCCGGCTGCTCGCGGCCCTCAACCACCCCGCCCTCGTCACCCTCTACGACGCGCACGACGGCGGCGACGACACCAACGGCCAGGCCTACATGGTGATGGAGCTCGCCGAGGGCCCGAGCCTGTCCGAGCGGCTCGCCGAGGGCCCGGTCGCGCCGAACGACGTCGCCTCGATGGCGGGCGACCTCGGCGAGGCCCTGCACACGGTCCACGCGGCCGGAGTCGTGCACCGCGACGTGAAGCCGTCGAACGTGCTGCTCGTCCCGAGCCCGCTGACCAGCCGCGAGTTCCGCCCGAAGCTGGCCGACTTCGGCATCGCCTCCCTCATCGACGCGACGCGGATCACCGCGCCGGGCACCCTCATCGGCACCGCCGCCTACCTCAGCCCCGAGCAGGCGCACGGCGACCCGGTCACCTCGGCGAGCGACATCTACTCCCTCGGCCTGGTGCTCCTGGAGTCGCTGACCGGCCGCCGCCCGTTCACGGGCTCGGCGATCGAGGTCACGCTCGCCCGCCTGCTCCGCGACCCCGAGGTCTCGGAGTCGCTCGGCAGCGGCTGGACCTCGCTCCTGACCTCGATGACGCGGCGCGAGCCCGGCGAGCGTCCCGCCGCGCTCCAGGTGGCGGAGTCGGCACGCCGCCTGATCGATCCGCGGCGCGACTCCCCGCCGGCGGCCATCGTCGTCCCCGACGTCCCCGCCACCCGGGTGATGTCGACGGAGCCGCTCGCCGAGACCGAGCCGATCACGCGGACGGAGGCGCTCGACCCGACCCGCCGGCTCGCGGCCGACGCCTACCCGGCCACGGAGGCGATCGCTCCGACGCAGCGCTTCACTGCGACCGAGCGGATCGCTCCGGCACCGCGGATCGCTCCGGCACCGCAGACCGCTCCGGCGCCGCGCACGGCTCCGCTCCGCCCCGCGGCCGCCCCTCCGCAGCGCCGCGGCCCGAGCCCGTGGCTGATCGTGCTGGTGCTCGCGCTGGTCGCGGTCGCCGTCGGGCTCGCGATCATCCTGATCGACGGTCCCCAGTCGCCTCTGCCGCAGGTGGACGGCGAGCTGGGCGACCACCTCCGTCAGCTGCGCGAGAGCATCCGCTCGTGAGGGGCCTCAGACTGCGCGCCGCCGGCGCCGTGCTCGCCTCGGTCCTGCTGCTGAGCGGATGCTCCTCCGCGCCGCAGGGCATCGACGAGGGCACCGCCCAGACCCTCGACGACGCGGTGGTGGCCGTCGCCGAGAAGGCCTCGGCCGACGACTACCAGGGCGCTCTCACCGAGCTCGCCTCGCTGCAGTCGGCGCTCGACGCCGCGCTCGCCGAGGACTCCGTCAGCTCCGACCGCGCAGCGACGGTGCAGGCGCAGGTCGACGTCGTCCGCGCCGACCTCGAGGCCCTGATCGCGGGAGCCCCGGAGCCGGCGCCGGCCGAGACGACCGCCCCGGCTCCCGAGGAGACGACCCCGGTCGAGGAGGAGCCGGAGGACACGCCGGCCCCCGTCGAGACCGAGGACGACCCCGCCCCCTCGCCCGAGGAGTCGGAGCCGGAGGAGACGCCGACCGAGCCGGAGGAGCCCGCGGAGGAGACCCCGGCCGCTCCCGGCGACGACGCTCCGGGGAACAGCGGCGACGCTCCGGGGAACAGCGGTGGCGCACCCGGCAACAGCGGGAACGCTCCCGGCAACGGCAACGGCAACGCGGGCGGCAACGGCCCGGGCGCTCGCGGTGCGGCGACCGGCGTCGGCGCCCCCGCGGGCAGCGGTGCCGCGCCCGGGGCCTCGAAGGGCCCCGGCGGCCGCTAGAGCGCTATTCCTGCGTCGAGAGCACGGCGAACTCCGCGTCGAGCTCGACGTCCACGTCCGTGCCGTCCTCGCGGGTGACCTCCACCTCGAAGGCGTGGTCGGCGTCGTCGCTGCGCTCGGCCTCGGTGACGGTCCCGGAGCCGACGGCGCCCAGCGCCGCCTCGCTCGCGCGGGCCAGGTCGTCGCCGGTGAGGTCGTCCGGGTCCACGGCGGCCGCGGTCGGGTCGCCGGCAGGCACGCCGTCGTCGCCCGAGCCGGCCTGGAGGGCGCGGTCGTCGGGGTCCACGGACACGACGGCGAAGGAGTCGTCGAGGCGCACCTCGTACTCGAGGCCGTCGCGGTCGGTCAGGTCCAGCTCGTAGCCGGTGGCGCCGTCGTCGTCGCGCTCGGCCGAGGTGACGGTCCCGCCGCCGATCTCGGCGAGCGCGGCCTCGCTCGCGCGGTCCAGGTCGCTGCCGGTGAGGGAGTCGGACCCCTCGAAGCCGTCGGTCGCGGCGTAGGCGATGCCCGTCCCGGCTCCGATCAGCACGACCGCTCCGGCGATCCCGGCGATGATCTTCGTCTTCTTCTGCACGATGGCTCCGTCCCGGCGCCGCTCGTCGACGCCTCCAGCACTCTCGCGGTCGGGCGCTGAAGCAGGCCTGAAGCGCCCGCTCAGCGGACGAGCGGCACCCGCACCTCGACCCGGGCGCCGCCCAGCGCCGAGTCGCCGACGACGACCCGTCCGCCGTGGGCCCGGGCGATCCCGGCGACGATCGCCAGGCCGAGGCCCGAGCCTCCGGCGTCGCGCGCCCGGCCCTCGTCGAGGCGAACGAAGCGCTCGAGCACCCGCTCGCGCTCCGCCGCCGGGATCCCCGGCCCGTCGTCGTCCACCGCGAGCACCGCCTCCGCTCCGTCGATCCGGGTCGAGAGCGCCAGCTGCGAGGAGCGGTGCCGCACCGCGTTGTCGACCAGGTTCCGCAGCGCCCGCGAGAGCAGGGCCTCGTCGGCCACCGCCTGCACGGGCGAGATCCCGCTCGCGTCGACCCGGGCTCCGGAGTCGCGCAGGCGCCGCACCTCGCCGAGGGCGAGGTCGTCGAGGTCCACGGGAGCCGCCGCCACGGCCAGGCGCGCCTCGTCCGCCCGGGCGAGCAGCAGCAGGCCCTCGATCAGCCCGCCGAGCCGCACCGACTCCTCCGCGACCGTCCTCGCCAGCCGGGCGGAGTCGAGCCGGTCCGGGTGCGCGAGCGCCACCTCCGCGGTCTGGCGCAGCGCCGCGACGGGGGAGCGCAGCTCGTGCGAGGCGTCCGAGACGAAGCGCCGCTGCCGCTCCTGCCCGCTCTGCAGCCGATCGAGCATCCGGTTGAGGGTGTGCGCCAGCCGGTCGACCTCGTCGCCGGAGCCGGGAGCGGCGATCCGGCGGTCCAGGGCGGAGGAGGTGACCGCCTCGGCCTCCTCGCGCATCCGCTCCACGGGGCGCAGCGCCCGGCCGACGACGACGGCGCACACCACCGCCACCAGCGCGATCAGCAGCGGGACGGCGACCGCGAGCAGCCCGATCGTCGTGGACACCGCCTCCTCGCGGCCCTCGTCGGGCATGCCGACCACGACGAGGGAGTCGTCGTCGAGCTCGCGGGCGGCGACCACCACCGCCCCCTCGTCGTCCACGTCGACCGTGACCGGGTCGTCGCTCTCGGCCAGCGCGAGCGGAGGGAGGTCCTCCGCGTCCTCGCCCGCGGCGGCGACCCGCCCGTCGACGACGAGCTGGACCAGTCCCTCCGAGCCGCGGACGGCCTCCGGGCCGCCCTGCTCGACCAGCGCCGCGACCCGCTCCGCCTCGGCGTCGGCGGCGGAGGCGGCGCTCGAGGCGAGCACGGAGGAGAGGACCAGGACGAAGAGCACGCTCCCGAGGAGCGCGGCGGCGGCCACCACGGCGGTCGCGGCCGCGGTGATGCGGGTCCGCAGGCTCCGGCGGCTCACCCGGCCACCAGCGTGTAGCCCGCCCCGCGCCGGGTGCGGAGGGTGTCGCGGCCGAAGGGCCGGTCGATCTTGTTGCGCAGGGTGCGGACGTAGACCTCGACGATGTTCGGGTCGCCGTCGTAGTCGAAGTCCCAGACGGCTCCGAGGACGTCGCGTTTGGAGACGACCTCGCCCGCCCGTGAGACGAAGTACTCGAGGACGCTGAACTCGCGCGCGGTCAGCGGCACGGCGACTCCGCCCCGCTCGACGCTCCGGGACGCCGGATCCAGCACGAGATCGCCGACGACGCGCACCGTGGGCCGCTCGGCGGCTCCGCGGCGGATGAGGGCGCGCAGCCGCGCGACGAGCACCGGGAACGAGAACGGCTTGGTGAGGTAGTCGTCGGCGCCGGTGTCGAGGGCCTCGACCTGGTCGAGGTCGCCGTCCTTCGCGGTGAGCATCAGGATCGGGGTCCAGTCCTCGGCGGCGCGCAGCCGCTCGCAGACGCGGAAGCCGCTGACGTCCGGGAGCATCAGGTCGAGGACGATGGCAGCGTAGTCGGCCTCCTGCGCGTACCAGAGGGCGTCGGTGCCGGTGGTCGCGGTGTCCACGGCGAAGCCCTCGGCCTCCAGGCCCGTCTCGAGGGCGCGGAGCAGGTTGATCTCGTCGTCGACGACCAGGATGCGGATGGCGGCCTCCCCGGGCTCGGCGCGCGGGGCCCCGCGCGAGCCCAGGCTAGCCGCGGCCCCGCTGAAGCCCGCCTGAAGGGCCGGCGGACCACCTCCCCGCCGAGGCGCCGGCTCCCCGCCGGGACACCGGCCGGAGCGCGGTGTCCCGGCGGGACGCGCGGCGCCCGGGCGCGGGTCACTCGTCGCGGTCGGTGTACTCGCCCTCGCCCTCGGCGGAGGTGCCCGCGGCGCTGGTGTCGACGTAGCTGCCCTTGTCGGCGGTGCTCTGCTCGTTGACCGAGGTGTCGACGTAGCTGCCCTCGGCCTCGCCGGCGGTGTGCGAGACGCCCTCCGTCGAGGTGTACTCGCCGCCCTCGGTGTCCTCGGTGCTCGTGCCCTCGGCGACGTGACGGCCGTGGCCGGCGGTGTGCTCGTCGTGACCCTCGTGGTGGTCGTGGTGCTCGTGACCCTCGTGGTGCTCGTTGTCGTGGTCGTGGTGGGCCATGGCGGCCTCCTCGCTTCGTCGCGTCGGTGCGCGGTCGGATCCGCCGCGCTCGCTCCGAGACTTCTGCATCGGGGGCGGGGGTGCAAGACGTGGCGGCTGCACATCCGTGCCGCGCAACTCCTACCGGCGCCGGATCCGTCCGCCTAGCCTCCGAGGATGAGCAGACCCCTTCGCACCCGCTGGAGCGTCATCGGCCAGCTCGGCCCTGCCTTCGACGACGGCGGTCCGATGCTGCTGGTCGAGGCCCGATCGGCGTTCGGGCGCCGCCCGATGCACCGCGCCAAGGCGCAGCTGCTGCTGTCGGCGCTCCGCCACCGCGCCCGCGAGCTCGGGGACCGCGCCGAGTACGTCCGCTCCGAGACCTTCGGCGAGGCCCTCGCCGGGCGCGACGACCTCGAGGTGATCGACCCGCCGACCCGCGGCGGCCGCCGCCTCGCCCGCAGGCTCGGTATGAGCGTCCTGCCCAGCCGCGGCTTCATCACGGCCGAGGAGGACTTCCGCGAGTGGGCGCTCTCCCGCTCGGGCAAGCGCCTGCTGCTGGAGGACTTCTACCGGTGGAGCCGCGAGCGCACCGGCGTGCTGATGCGCGGCGACCAGCCCGAGGGCGGCCGCTGGAACTACGACCACGACAACCGCCAGCCTCCGCCCAAGGGCGCCTCCCGGCTCGGCCTGCCGGACCCGTGGTGGCCGGAGGAGGACGACATCGACGAGGAGGTGCGCGCCGACCTCGCGCGCTGGGAGGCCGAGGGGGCGGTCCGCCTGGTCGGCGCCGACGGTCCGCGCCGATTCGCCGCGACGCCCGCCGAGGCCGAGGCGGCGCTCGCCGACTTCGTGTCGTCGCGCCTGGGCGACTTCGGGACCTACGAGGACGCGATGCTCTCGGGCGACTGGACGATGGCCCACTCGCTGCTCAGCGCCCCGATGAACCTCGGCGTGCTCGATCCGCGGACGGTCGTCGAGGCGGCCGAGGCGGAGTACGCCGCCGGGGGCGCGCCGATCGCGGCGACGGAGGGGTTCATCCGCCAGATCCTCGGCTGGCGCGACTACGTCTGGAACCTGTTCTGGCACCTCGGACCGGAGTATCGGAACCGCAGCCGCGCGCTCGGCGCCTCCACGCCGCTGCCCGCCGAGCTGCTCGCTCTCGACCCGAGCGGCATCGAGGCGAACTGCCTGCACGAGACGCTCGACGACGTGCACCGGCACGGCTGGGCGCACCACATCCAGCGCCTGATGGTGCTCGGCAACTGGGGACTGCAGCGGGGGTGGGATCCGGCGGAGCTCAACGACTGGTTCGTGGACGTCTTCGTCGACGGCACGGAGTGGGTGATGCCGGCGAACGTGATCGGGATGTCCCAGCACGCCGACGGCGGCGTCGTCGCGACGAAGCCGTACGCCTCGGGCGGCGCCTACATCAACCGGATGTCCGACTACTGCGGCGGCTGCCGCTTCGACCCGAAGGTGCGCCTGGGCGAGAACGCCTGCCCGGTGACCGCCGGGTACTGGGCCTTCCTCGACCGGGCCGAGCCGGTCCTCCGCGGCAACCACCGGATGGCCCAGCCCCTCGCGGGCCTGCGCCGCCTCGCGGACCGCGAAGCGGTGGTCGACCAGGAGCGCCTGCGCGAGACGTACTGACGCGGGGTCGGCGGCACGCCCGCCGCTACTCCGCGCGCACGAAGCGCGACACGGTGACCGCGACCGTCACCGCGGTCGTCCCCTCCACCGCCGCGAGCCGAGCGTCCAGCGCCTCGGGATCCACGTGGTGGGCACTCGGCCCCATCAGCACCTCGGCGCGCAGCTCGTCGACGCTCATCAGCACCGTCGTGTCGAGCTCGATGCGCTCCTCGAGCGCGAACCCCGCCAGCTGCTCGTCGAGCCGCTCCGCCTTGCCGGCGTCGATGCCGAGCATCCCGAACCGCTCGCGGATCTCGTGCAGGTGCCTCTCGCGCGGAGTGACGACGACGGCGACGCCGCCCGGACGGAGCACCCGCCGCATCTCCGGGGCGTTCCGCGGCGCGAAGACGGTGAGCAGCGCGTCGGCGGAGGCGTCGGCCAGCGGGAGGGGCTGCCAGAGGTCCGCGGTCGCGATCGCCGCCCGGGGATGCGCGCGGGCGGCGCGGCGGGCGGCCGGGGCCGAGAGGTCCAGGCCCAGCCCGTCCGCCGCCGGATGCGCCTCGAGCACGGCCGCGAGGTACGCCCCGGTGCCGCAGCCCAGGTCGACCACGAGCCGTGCGCCGGCGGGGACGGCCGCGGCGACCGCGTCCTGGATCACCCGGTAGTGGCCGGAGCCGAGGAGGTCGGCCCGGGCCTGCACCATCGCCGTGGTGTCGCCCGAGGTCGCGTGCCTCCCGCGCAGGAGCGAGGCGTAGCCCTGGCGCGCGAGGTCGGAGCTGTGCCCGAGGGGGCAGCGGAGCGAGGAGGGGCGGGGCAGCGCATCGGGGGCGAGCGCGCCGCCGCAGACCGGGCAGGCGAGGGCGGGCAGCACCGTCGATCCGGGTCGGGCGGCCGGATCGAACGCGCTCACTCCGCGCCGGGCGCGCGCGCCCGCATGGCGGTGACCGCCGCGTTCAGCGTCGCGATGGTCGGCACCGCGAACAGCGCCCCGGCGAGCCCGGCCACCTCGAGCCCGGTCGCGACTCCGAGCACCACGGCGAGCGGATGCACTTTCACGGCGGTCCCGAGGATGAGCGGCTGCAGCACGTGCCCCTCGAGCAGGTGCACCAGGATCACGACGCCGACCATCACCAGCGCGGCGACGGGCCCGCTGAACAGCAGAGCGACCAGTGCGGCGAGCGCACCGGTCACGATCGCGCCGAGGATCGGGACGAACGAGCCGAGGAACACCACGATCGCGATCGGCACGACGAGCGGCAGCTGCAGCGCGAGCGCGCCGATGCCGATGCCGACGGCGTTGATCCCGGCGACGCCGAGCTGCGCGATCACGAACTGGCTGAGGGTCCGCCAGCCGGCGGCGCCGCCGCGCTCCATCGCGGGGCGCGCGCGGCGGGGGAGGAGGCGGAGGAACCAGTGCCAGATCCGGCGGCCGTCGAGGAGCAGGAAGATTAGCGAGAACAGGGTGAGGAGGGTTCCGGCGAAGACCTCGGCCAGCTGGGAGCCGACGGCGAGGGCCCCGGACGCGATCGTCGACGCCTGCGCGTCGGCCCAGTCGACCGCGCGCTGCGCCCAGTCCGAGAGCTGGACGTCCGAGAACGACAGCGGCGGGCTCCGCAGCCACGCCTCGACGCCGTCGACCGCGTCGAGAGCGCGCTGCCCCACTCCGCTGAAGCCGGAGCGCGACTGCACGATCACCAGCCCGACGAGGCCGGTCAGCAGGAGGAGCATCAGGACGATCGAGACCAGGACCGCGAGCGGGCGGGGGAGCCGCAGGCGCTCGAGCCGGTTCCGCAGCGGGGTGAGGAGCGCGGTGAGCAGCAGCGCGATCAGCACCGGCACGACGATCACGGGCAGCAGCGAGACGAGGCGCACGAGGAGGTAGAGGAGCCCGGCGACGGCGAGGAAGCGCCACGACCAGGCGGCGGCGATCCGCATCCCGGTCGAGACGTCGCCCGAGGCGTCGTCCGGCGAGTCCGAGGGGGCCGGAGCCGTGACCGCAGCCGGGGGAGCGGCGGCCGCAGGCGGACTCGCCGCCGTGCCGTGCCGCTCGTCGCGCGCTCGCCGTCCCCGCATGACCCCTCCGATCCTCTCGCAGTGTACGGCGGAGCGGCCGTCCGGGACCGGGAGGGAGCCCGGGGGCGCCCCGCCTGGAGGGATCCGGGCGCCGGATGTGCCGGCAGCGGCTCGTCCGGAGGGCGGATCGCGCCGTCTCCGCCCCGTTCCCCGTCTCGGCCGCGGGAGGCCGGTCCGCGCCGGTAGCGTTGTGCGGGTCGATGCCGAGCGAGGAGGGCGACGGATGCTGGAGGCGGTTCTCGCGATCGCCGCGTGGTGCGCGGGCGCGGTGCTCGTCGTCAGCGGCGCCCTGAAGCTCGGCCGCACGGAGCGGTTCCGGGCGAGCCTCGAGGCGCTCGGGGTCCCCCTCCTCCTCCGGCGCCGCGGCTGGTTCGCGGCCGCCTTCCCCGTCGTCGAGATCGCGCTGGGCGCCGCGGTGGTGCTGGCGCCCGCTCCGGCGCACCGTGCCGCCCTCGTGCCGGTGGCGCTCCTCGACGCCGTGTTCCTCGTCGTCGCCGTCCGTGCGGTCCGCGCGACGGAGGACGTCGACTGCGAGTGCTTCGGCGGGCTGGGCTCGGCACGGATGACCGGACACACCGTCGCGAGGAACGCGGTGCTGCTCGCGCTCGCGGTCGCCGGGGCCCTCGGCGGGCTCGCTCCGGCCGCGCTGCTCGGCGGCGGCGGTGCCTCGGCGGCGGCGTCCGGGCTCGCCGCCGCTCTCGCCGCGGTCTCGCTCGTGCTGGTGCGCGACCGCCTTGCGGCGTCGACGGCCGCTCGCGTCCGGGCGGCCGCCCGCCTGTCCGCAGCCGACAGGGAGTCCGCGCCGGGGCGCGCGCCCGAGGGCGACCTCTCGGCCGCCGACCTCGCGTTCGTCACAGTGGCCGGCGAGCTCCTGACGCTCGAGGAGTTGTCCCGCCCGGCGACGCACCTCGTCTTCTTCTCGCCCTCGTGCGCCGCCTGCCACGCGCTCGTCGAGCGCTTCCGCTGGTGGCCCCACGGCCTGCGCCCGGGCGAGGAGCTGCTGCCCGTCCTCCTCGGCAGCCGCGAGGACTTCGCGGTGCACGCCGTCTACGGGCCGCTCGTCGACCACGCCCTCTACGATCCGGAGGGCCGCGTCGCCGCCGCCCTCGGCCGAGCGGGGACGCCGGGCCACGTGCTGCTCACGCCCGAGCGTCCGCTCGGCGACGGCTGGACCTCGGGAGCCGCGTCGATCGAGGCACGCGTGCTCCGGCCCGGATTCCTCGCCGAGCTGCAGGCGGCCGGCCCGGACCCGGCTCCGGCGGCCGGCGGCGCGGTACCGGCGGGGTGACGACGGCCGGCGGGCGGAACGGTGCCGCCGGGCTGTCGACGACCGACCGACGGCGGCCGGGCTCAGCGGCGCTCGAACTCGCCGGACATCGAGCCGTGCACGGGGTGGGCGGGATCGTCACCCACGGCGCGGGCGGGATCGTCGATCTCCACGGCGCGGGACGGGGGCTCCTCGTCGCTCGCGTCGAGGCCGAAGCCGTCCTCGAGCAGCTCCTGGGCGATGCGGCTCGACAGGCCGCTCCTCTCGCCCGGTCCGGGGTCGCTCTCCGGGTCGACGGGGGCGGCGAACGCCTGCTCGAGTCCGGACGCCGGCATCCCGGCGTCGTCGATCGAGTCGGCTCGCCCGTCGAAGGGTCCTCGTGCAGGTCTCGGCATGCGCCCGAGCGTAGAGGACGGGCCCCCGGAGGTCGACGCTCCGTCGCGCACTGCCGGGCCGCCCGCGCGCCGGGTCAGTCGTGCAGCGACCAGGAGTGGGGAGCGACCTGGACGCCGCCGACGGTCGCCGTCTCGTCGCCGATGTTCAGCGCGAGCCGCGCGGTGCGTCCCTCCGGGCCCTCCGCCACGAGCATCACGGCGGTGTTGGAGAGGTCGACCGTGCGGGTGCTCGCGCCGACCAGCCACGGGTTCCGTCGGCGGAACGCGACGACCTCCTGGTGGGCCCGGTAGGCCTCCCCGCCCGGCCACTCGGCGGGCTCGGCCGGGAACTCCGGGCGGATCGCGTCGTCGCCGCCGATCCGCTCCTCCTTGACGCCGCGCAGGCCCCGCTCGTCGCCGGAGTAGATGCTCGGCACGCCGGCGACGAAGCCGAGGATCGCCGTGGCGTGGCCGTGGTGGCGCTCGTCGCTGACGGCGCTGGCGATCCGGGTCACGTCGTGGTTGCCGACGAAGGTCAGGGGCAGGAACTCGCGGACGAAGTCGTCGTGGCGCTTCAGGGACCAGGCCAGCTCGAAGAGGTTCGCCTCCTCGAGGGAGTTGCGGACGGCCTTCCAGAGCTCGTACTGCGTGACCGAGTCGAGCCCCGACTCCCGCACGTAGCCGGTGTAGTCGCCGTGGATGACCTCGCCGACGAACCACGCGTCGGGGAAGCGCTGCCGCACCGGGTCGATCGCCGCGTGCCAGGCCGCCGGCGCGACCGCGTACGCCGCGTCGAGCCGCCAGCCGTCGATGCCCCGCTCGAGCCAGTGCGCGAGCACGGAGGACACGTGCTCCGCGACCTCGGGGTTCCCGTTGTCGAGCTCGACCAGGGCGTCGTGCCCCTCGAACACGTCGACGCGGAGGCCGTCGACCTCCTGCGACCGCTCGCTGCGGGAGAAGCGCGCCGCCTCGGGGGAGCCCTCGCCGGCCGCGACGGCGGCACGCCACCAGGGGTGCTCCCGTCCCACGTGGTTGAAGACCCCGTCGAGCAGCACCCGGATCCCGCGCTCGCGGCACGCGGCGATCAGCGCGTCGAGGTCTGCCTCGTCGCCGAGGCGGGGATCGACCCGGAAGTGGTCGACCGTGTCGTAGCCGTGGGTGGAGGAGGCGAAGACCGGCCCCAGCAGCAGCCCGTTGCAGCCCAGCGCCAGCAGGTCGTCGAGCCAGGGGAGCAGGGCGCGGAGGCGGTGCTGCGGCTCGTCGTCCGGGCCCGGACCCTCCGAGGCGCTCGCCTCGGCGCCCGTGAAGCCGAGCGGGTAGACGTGCCACCAGATCGCCGTCGAGATCCAACCGTCCGTCTGAGCCATCGTGGCCATCCTCCCGGCCCGCTCGGGCGCGGGCCGCCGTCACTGTAGCGAGGCGGGCTGGACCGGAGCCGCGCCCGCTCACGAGCCGGGCCGCAGGGCGGCGATCCAGGCCAGCACGGCGAGGCCCGCCCGCACGGAGGCGGGTGCCGTGACGGTGCAGACGAGCAGCGCGAGAGCCGCGCAGGCGAGCCCGGCCACCGCGCTCCTCCGCTCGCCCGCCCACCGCAGCGCCCGCACGGACGCGATCACCGCGGCGACCGCCACGGCGACGGCGGGGAGGGCCCAGAGCGGATGCACGGAGGACGCGAGCGCGAGCAGGCCCAGCGCGAGCGCGGCGAGGCCGGGCTCGTACGGCCGGCGAGCGGGAGGGTGCCGCCGGGGCGGCCGGGGGAGGGCCGCGTCGGCCGGAGCGGATGGAGGGAGGAGTGCCGTCGTCGTCATGAGCCGATCCTCGTCAGGCGGCGGACTCTGCGGAGTGGCGATCGGCGGATCGGTGGACGAGAGGCGCCGAGCGCCTCCTGTGGAGGGACCGACCGGCGCGATCGGCGTCGTTCCGGGCGTCTCGAGGCCGGAATCGCCGGAGATCCGGGGCGGGGCTGGTAGGTTACCGACGGTCCGACCGGTTGAGGACGTCCGTCCCCGGCCGAGGACGATCCATCGAAACCAGCTGTTCCGACAGCGAGAACGTCCTGGGAGGACACTCCATGGCTGACAAGTCGCTCAACCGCACCGAGCTCGTCGCGAAGATCGCCGCCGACTCCGGCCAGAGCCAGGCCGCCGTCAACGGCGTCCTCGACTCGCTCTTCACCACCCTCGCCGACTCCGTGTCGAACGACGTGAAGGTCACCATCCCCGGCTGGATCGCCGTCGAGCGCACCTCCCGCGCCGCGCGCACCGGCCGCAACCCGCAGACCGGCGAGACCATCCAGATCGCCGCCGGCCACTCGGTCAAGGTCTCCGCGGGCACCAAGCTCAAGGCCGCCGCGAAGTAGTCGCGCCCTCCGACACGGCCCCGGCACTGCGCCGGGGCCGTCGTCGTCCGCGGACGCGGCTGCCGATCAGCCGCGGAACGTAGGCTGGACCGGTGAATCGAACCGTCCGGATCGTCGGCCCTGCGCTCGTGCTCGTCGCCGCAGCGCTCGTCGCCCTCCTCGCGGCCCTGGCCTTCGGCGGGGGAGCCGCGGCTCCGCTGCTGAACGATCCCGGCCCCGTGGTCCGCTACGGCCTCCCGATCGCCAAGCTGGCCGTCAATCTCGGCGCCGCGGGGATGATCGGCTCGCTCGTGCTGACGCTGTTCGCGCTGAGCCCCCGCGCCGTTGCCGCCCGCGACGCCCGATCCTCGTCCCGCGCCTCGACCGCTCACGCCTCCTCGCGCGCCGGTCAGTCCTCCTCGCGCGGCGGCCAGTCCTCCTCCCGCGCCGGATCGACGCGCACCGCGGTCGCCCCCGCGAGCCCCGCGCCCGCCGAGGCCGCGCCCGAGCCGCGCACCGAGTTCTCGATCGCCCTCGACGTCGCCGCCGCCAGCGCCGCCTTCTTCGCCGCGTCCAGCGCGGTGACCGGGTTCCTCACCTTCCTCAACGTCACGCAGACGCCCCTGAGCCTCGACCGCGACTTCGGCACCAAGCTCAGCTACTTCATCGGCAGCATCGAGGTCGGCCAGGCCTGGCTCATCACGACGCTGCTCGCGGCCGTCGTCACCGTCCTCTGCTTCGCCGTCCGCAACCAGACCGCGCTCGTCTTCGTCACGGGCCTGGCCCTGCTCACGCTGCTGCCGATGGCGCAGCAGGGGCACGCGGCGGGAGCGAGCGGGCACGACGCCGCCGTCACGGCGCTGGGCCTGCACCTCGTCTTCGCGGCGATCTGGCTGGGCGGCCTCATCACCGTCATCGTCCTGCGGCCCCTGCTCGGCGGCTCCCGCCTGCTGCCCGTGATCGAGCGCTACTCCAGCCTCGCGCTCGTGAGCTTCGTCGTGGTCGCGGCGTCCGGCTACGTCAGCGCCGAGCTCCGGCTCGCCACCCTCGACAACCTGCTCACCGGCTACGGGATCCTCGTGCTGGTCAAGGTCGCGGCGCTGGTCGCGCTGGGCCTGTTCGGCGTGCTGCAGCGCCGCTACCTCATCGAGCGGATGCGGAAGGCCGGCGGTGTCGGCGGCCGCAGCTTCTGGTGGCTCGTCGGCGCCGAGATCGCCTTCATGGGGATCGCCTCCGGAGTCGCTGCGGCGCTCGCGCGCACCGCGACCCCGGTCGACCAGATCGCCGCCAGCCAGCTCACGGATCCGACACCGGCTCAGCTGCTGACGGGCGAGCCCCTGCCGCCGCCCGCGAGCGCGATGAACTTCCTCACGCTCTGGAACATCGACCTGGTCTGGCTCCTGGTCTGCTCCTTCGCCATCGCGTTCTACGTCGCCGGAGTGGTGCGCCTGCACCGCCGGGGTGACCGCTGGCCCCTGCACCGCACGATCCTCTGGATCGCGGGCATGCTCCTCCTGGCCTACATCACGAACGGCGGGGTGAACGCGTACGAGAAGTACCTGTTCAGCGCCCACATGCTCTCGCACATGGTCCTCACCATGGCGGTGCCGCTGCTGCTCGTCCCGGCGGCACCGGTCACGCTCATCGCCCGCGCCGCCGCCCGCCGCACCGACGGCTCCCGCGGCGCGCGCGAGTGGGTGCTGCTCGCCGTTCACTCGCGCTTCGCCACCGCGATCTCGCACCCGATCGTCGCCGCCCTGCTGTTCGTCGGGTCGCTCTGGGGCTTCTACTACTCCCCGCTGTTCCGCTGGGCCACCACGGACCACATCGGCCACGAGTGGATGATCGTCCACTTCCTGATCACCGGGTACCTCTTCGTCAGCGTCCTGATCGGAGTGGACCCGAGCGTGCACCGCGTGCCCTACGCGATGCGCCTCCTGCTGCTGCTGGGCACCATGGCGTTCCACGCCTTCTTCGGCCTCGCACTGATGACGGGGGAGGGGCTGCTCCTCGCCGACTGGTACGGAGCGATGGGCTGGGGCACCTCCGCGCTCGCCGATCAGCAGGCGGCCGGCGGCATCGCGTGGAGCATCGGCGAGATCCCCACCCTCGCGCTCGCGATCGTCGTCGCGATGATGTGGAGCCGCTCCGACGCCCGCGAGACCAAGCGCCGCGACCGCCAGGCCGACCGCACCGGAGAGGCCGAGCTCACGGCCTACAACGACCGCCTGGCCGCCCTCCAGAAGCGCGGCTGATCCGCGCCCGGGCCCCGGGGTCCCGGCGGCCCGCGGGTACAGTGGAGCGGTGACTCAGCCGACCCTCTCCGACGAGCAGCAGCGGGTCTTCGACCTCATCGAGAACACGCGCGAGCACCTGTTCGTCACGGGTCGGGCGGGCACGGGCAAGTCCACCCTGCTCAACCACCTGAGCTGGAACACCGACAAGCAGATCGTCATCTGCGCCCCCACCGGCGTCGCGGCGCTGAACGTCGGCGGCCAGACCATCCACTCGCTCTTCCGACTGCCGATCGGCGTCATCGCCGACTCCGACCTCGACCAGCCGCCCGAGCTGCGCAAGCTCCTCAACACCATCGACACGCTCGTCATCGACGAGATCTCCATGGTCAACGCCGACCTGCTCGACGGGATCGACCGCAGCCTCCGGCAGGCGCGGCAGCGGCGCTCCGAGCCGTTCGGGGGCGTGCAGGTCGTCCTCTTCGGCGACCCGTTCCAGCTCGCACCCGTTCCCGGCGATCCGGAGGAGCGCGCCTACTTCGCCGACCGCTACCGCTCGCTGTGGTTCTTCGACGCCCTCGTCTGGCAGGAGGCGCCGCTGCGGATCGTCGAGCTCGGCCGGATCCACCGGCAGAGCGACGAGCGCTTCAAGTGGATGCTCAACGCGGTCCGCTTCGGCATGGTGACGAAGGAGATCGCCGACGTGCTGAACGCGGCGGGCGCGCGGACGCCTCCGGCCGACGACGCGATCACGCTCGCGACCCGCAATGACACGGTCAACCGCATCAACCAGGCGGCGCTCGCGCGGCTGAAGGGCCCGCTGAAGACCGCGTCGGCCGAGATCAGCGGCGACTTCGGCGGGCGCGCCTACCCGGCGGACCAGAACCTCGAGCTCAAGATCGGCGCGCACGTGATGTTCCTGCGCAACGACTCCGAGCAGCGCTGGGTGAACGGCACCATCGGCCGGGTGACGAAGGTCGCGGGGACGGTGTGGGTCGAGGTGGACGGCGAGGTCCACGAGGTCGAGCCCGCGACCTGGGAGCGCTACCGCTACTCCTACTCCGCCGCGACGAAGAAGCTCACCCGCGAGATCGTCGCCGAGTTCGCGCAGTTCCCGCTCCGCCTGGCGTGGGCGGTCACGATCCACAAGTCGCAGGGCAAGACCTACGACTCCGCCGTGGTCGACCTCGGGCAGCGCGCCTTCGCCCCCGGGCAGACCTACGTTGCGCTCAGCCGCATCACGAGCCTCGAGGGGCTCTACCTGACGCGGCCGCTCCGGCCGAGCGACATCATCGTCGACAAGGACGTGCTGCGCTTCATGTCCGAACGGCGAGCCGAGCCGGCCGCCGTCGCGGAGGCGTCCGCGGACTGACGCCCCGCGGAGGAGGTCGGAGCAGGCCCTCAGGCCGCCGCGCAGGTCCGGGCGAGATCGCGGAACAGCTCCGTCGTCAGCCGGTACGCCTCCGCGACCTCCGCGATGACCCGCTCGCGCTCCTCCTCGTCCCAGCCCGCGGCGTCGAGCTGCTCGCGGTAGGTGGCGCGGAAGGCCGACGGTGCGGCGATCTCGCCGAAGAGGAAGAAGCCGACGCCGTTGGTCTCGAAGCCGAACCGCCGCTGCAGCAGCCCGCGGACGATCGCGCAGCCGGAGAGGTCGCCGAGGTAGCGCGTGTAGTGGTGGGCGACGAAGCCGCCGCTCCAACCCGCGGCCACGATGCGGATCCGGTCGACGTAGGCGCTGGTCGAGGGCAGCGGGCGGATGCGCTCCCGCCAGTCCTCGCCGACGAGGAAGCGCAGGTCCTCCGCGATCGCGGGGAGCCGGGTGAGCTTGGCCGAGAGGAAGGGCTCCGCGACCGGATCGCCGGCCATGTCCTCCGCCACGGCCTCGAGGGCCTCGTAGACGAAGTAGTGCTGCGAGATGAGCGCGATGTAGTCGTCGCGGCTGCCGGAGCCGGTCATCAGCGAGGTCATGAAGGCGGCGCCCTCGTCGTCCGCGCCGGACTGCCCGATGCGCAGGCGCAGGGCCTCGGAGAACGGGATGACGTTCGACACGGTGGCCTCCCTCGGCGACTGAGGACTGCCTTACCTTAGCCGAGCGGAGCCGCTGGGACCAGAGGCGTCAGTGCCCGTGTCCGCCGTCGACGACGGAGTGCATCATCCCGCCCATGTCGCCCGAGCCGCCCGAGGAGGCGGCCATGGCGGGGGTGGCGAGGGCGGAGACGGTGAGCGCGCCGGCCAGGAGTCCGACGAGAGCTCGCGACGGCGAGACGGCCTTCTCCTCGACGCGCGGAGAGCGGAGCGAGACGGCCACCACGGCGACCGCGATCAGCTGGAGGACCGCGGCGGCCAGCGCGGGGAGGGGCTCGGCGAGTGCGCCGAGGGCCAGAGCGAGGGCGAACGCCGCCAGGGAGGCGACCGCGACGACCAGCGCGGAGCGCGGCACGACGATCCGGCCGCGCGCCAGGACGAGGACCGCCCAGAGGATCTCGACGGCACCGAGCACCCCGATCACCGGGGCCTGCGCGCCCTCGCCGCCGGCGGCGAGCGAGAGGTGGACGAGCCCGGCGCCGAGTCCGGCGAAAGCGGCGTTGCAGCGGGCCACGGTGGTCATGGCGGCTCCTTCGCTGGATCGGGGAAGAAGAGGAGGCCCCGGATCGACACACCGCATCGTGTCGTCCGGGGCCGTTCAGTCCGTCCGCCGCGGAAAACGGCGGGCCCACGGCGGACGGAGTAGAGGGGGGCGGCAGGTGCCGCCCGGGTCAGGCGGTCGCGGCGGTGCGCGTCCTCGCCGTCTTCTCGGTGCCGAGTCCGACTCCCAGGAGCACCAGCGCGCTGGCCAGGTGCAGGAAGTGGTCGGCGGTGTTCAGCGCCAGCACGTTCAGGGCCGTGTCGACCAGGAAGAAGCCGACGATGCCGAGCAGCAGGTACACCGCTCCGACGGTCACGTTGACGGTCTTCGCCGCGGCGACGGTCGACAGGCCCGCGATCAGCAGCGCGCCTCCGATGAGCAGGTGGGCGATGTTGTGCAGCGGGTTCACCTCGAAGATGCCGAGCAGGAGCCCGCCTTCGGTCGAGAGGAACTGCACGCCTCCGGTCACGACGAAGCCGAGGAGCCCGACGACGACGTAGACGGCTCCGAAGAGAGTCGCCAGCAGTCGATTGGGGGATCTGCGCATGGTCTCTTACCTCCTTCGAGCAGCGCCTCTGCGCTGTACTCCCTCTCTTCGTAACCCGGCGCCTGCCGGTTTGGGAACGGGGTGGACTCCGCCGGTCACGGTCAGGACACGAATCGCGATCGCGCGCTCAGTGGCCCTCTCCGGCCCGACGGAGCCCCCGTACAGTGGTGCCGTTCGCAGACGACGGGGGAGTCGCACGGCATGGGATCTCGCAGACGGACGCGGACGGGGCTGCTCGTCGTCCCGGTCCTCGTGCTCGCACTGGCCGGCTGCACGCCCGCCGCCGCCTCGCGCGTGGCGGAGGCGCCCGCGCAGGCGGCGTCGGAGGAGCTCGCCTCCGCCCTGTCGGGGTTCCTCGACGAGACGGTCGGCGTCGCCGGCGCGACCGGAGCGGTCGCCGGGGTCTGGTCGCCGTGGGGCGGCAGCTGGGAGGGCGCGGTCGGCTGGGAGTCGGACGAGCGCACCACCGCCCTCACCACCGACGCGCACCTGCGGCTCGGCACCGGCGGCACCGAGGCGATGACCTGCGACGTGGTCCTCGCCCTCGCCGACTCCGGCCGGGTCGACCTCGACGCCGACGTCGGCGAGACGCTGCGCTCCCTGCCCGGCATCGACGGGCTCACCCTGCGCGAGCTCTGCGCGCACACCTCCGGCCTGGCCGACTTCCGCTCGGCGCTCTGGCCGACCGTGCTCCAGAACCCCCCGCGGCAGTGGCCGACGCTCGAGCTGCTCGCCGCGGCCCAGGTGCGCGGTGCCTCGGCCGAGCCCGGAGCGGCGTGGTCCGACTCCGCCACCGGTCCGCTGCTCGCCGGCATCGTCGCCGCGCAGGTGACCGGTCGGAGCATCGGGGAGCTCTACGACCAGTACGTGGTGCCGCGGTACGGGCTGCGGAGCACGGAGCTGCCCGGCGCCTCCGAGGTCGACCTGCCCGCTCCGTCCCCCCGCGGCTATGCGGTCGCGCTCGACCCGGCGACCGGGGAGAAGCGCTGCGACGTGCGCCTCGACGTCACCGCCGCGTCCCCGTCCGCCCTCGGCGCCGCCGGCGGAGCACTGACCGATCTGGAGGACCTCCGGCGGCTGGCGACGGGTCTCGCGGCCGATCCCGCGGACGACGCCATGTGGCGGGACCCGGTCGTCCAGGGCCAGGGCCGCGCCGACTACCTCCGCGCCGGGCTCGGCGGGCACGAGGCGGGACCCCTCCGCGGCTTCTCGGGCCTCGCGCCCGGCTTCGTCACCGCGGCGTACTCCGACCCGGTCTCGGGCCTGACCGTGGCCGTCTCGATCAACAGCTCGACGCCCGACGGGGACTTCGCCGCGACGGTCGCCCGCACCCTGGCCGCCATCGCGGTCGAGCAGGGAGCCGCGGCGGGAGCCGAGGGCCTGCCCCAGCTCCCGTGGACGGCCGACGGCGAGCGCGGCGCCGTGCAGGGGACCCCGACGCGCTGCTGATCCGGCGGCGCCCTACTCTGGTGCCATGCCGATCACTCCCGACACCAAGGACTGGACCTGGGTCCTCGAGCGCCCGTGCCTCGAATGCGGTTTCGACGCCTCGCTCGTCGACGCCGACGAGGTCGCCGAGCTCATCCGCGAGAACGCCGCCGCCTGGCCCTACGTGCTCGACCGCGACGACGCGGCGGGCCGGCCCGACGACGAGACCTGGTCGCCGCTCGAGTACGCCGCGCACGTGCGCGACGTGCACCGCATCTACCGCACCCGTGTGCAGCTGATGCTCGCCGGCGACGACCCGCTCTACCCCAACTGGGACCAGGACGTCACCGCCGTGGAGGAGCGCTACGACCAGCAGGACCCCGCGACGGTCGGCCGCGAGCTGGTCGAGGCGGCTGAGCGCATCGCCGAGGTGTTCGACTCCGTCGCCGGTGCCCAGTGGCAGCGCCGAGGCCGCCGCAGCGACGGCGCGGCGTTCACGGTCGACACGATCGCCCGTTACTACCTGCACGACGTCCAGCACCACCTGCACGACGTGCAGGGCTGAGCTCAGGTGTCGATGAGCTGGGGATTGAGGAACGAGAGCGTCCGCGCGTAGGCGAGCGCCGCGGAGGCGGGGCTGACCGCGTCGCGCAGGTTGCCGTTCGCGAAGTGACGCTGCGTGTCCGGGTAGGTGTGCGCCGTGACCGGCGTCCCCGACTCCTTCAGCCGCCCGACGAACGACTCCGGGTCGTCGCCCGCGGGCCACTCGTCGCTCTGCGCGTAGTGCAGGAGGGTGGGGCACGGGACCAGCACGTGCTCCTCCCCACCGAGGGTGGCGTAGTACGCGACCACCGCGTCCACGAGCCCGGTGCCCGCGGCGAGCAGCCCGAGGCGGCCGCCGAAGCCGAAGCCGATGACGGCGCTGCGCGGCGCCCCGGCCGCGACTCCGGTGCCGACCGCCTCGGCGACGGCGGCGAGGGTGCGGTCCTGCGCGGCCATCGCGGCGAGGTCGCGCGCGTCCTCCGGGGCGAGCGTGGCCCAGCCGTCGTAGAGGTCGGGCACGAGCACGTGGTAGCCGTGCTTCGCCACGGCCTCGGCGAACGGCTCCAGCCACGGCAGGCGCCCGAAGACGTCGTGCAGCACGACCACCACGGGCCGGCCGGGGTGCCCGTACTCGAGGGCGACGCCCGGCGACGGGATCTGGACGAGCTCTGTCACCCCTCCACCCTGCCCTCTGCGTCCCGCGATCCCGCGCGCTGCCGCGGATCCGCCCGGCGTGTCGCGTCGAAACGCCGCGCGGGCGCCTCACCGCTCCGCGCGGCCGTGCGGCTTCAGCGGCAGGACGACCTGCTCGCGCAAGTGCTCGTAGACGACCGAGGTGCGCACGTCGGCGACCTCGCGGCGCTGCGTCAGCTCGTCGATGACGAAGGCGTAGAGGTCCTGGTTGTCGCGGACGGCGACGTGGATGATGAAGTCCTCCGAGCCGGAGGTGACGAACACGCCGACTCGTCGAGGCCGGCGACCCAGTCGCGGAAGGCCTCGATGATCTCGCGCGACGGCGGACGGATGCGGACCGCGATCAGCGCCTGCACGCCGCGCCCGAGGGCCGCGAAGTCGAGAGTGAGCGTCGCGCCGGTGATCACGCCGCGGCGCCGGAGGCTCCTCGTGCGGTCGAGGGCGGTGGTCGGCGAGACGTGCACGGCGGCTGCGAGGTCACGGTTCGTGATCCGTGCATCCGACTGCAGGACCTGCAGGATCCGGACGTCGAGTTCGTCGAGTGCCGCTCCTGGGCCGTTCTGCTGGTCGTTCATACGGAGATCCTGCCGAAGGGGAGCCCTCCTGCCTACTGTTCGTGACGTCACTGCGCACGAACCGAGGAGCATCATGACCATCCCCGCCCCCGACGCCGTCGGCTTCCACCCCGACGAGATCGACACCGCCGCGCCCACCCGCTCGGCCCGCCTCAAGTGGGTGGTCGTCGTCGACGAGTCCCTCCCCGCCGGCCGCGCCGTGAACGCCGCGATCTGCGTGGGCGCCGCGACGGCCGCGCACGTCGCGGGGCTGCTCGGACCGAGCCCCGCCGACGCGTCCGGATCGCTGAATCCCGGTCTGCCGTGGGCCGGCTGCACGGTCCTCGCCGCCGACGCGGCGACCCTGCTCGCGATCCGCGCGAAGGCCGAGGCGCACGACGGGACGTTCGTCGCCGACATGCCCGCGTCGGCGCAGGCCACCCGGGTGTACGACGAGTACCGGGAGGCGGTGGCGGCGAGCGGCTCCGACGAGCTGCAGTACCTCGCGGTCAGCCTGGTGGGGCCGAGGAACCGGATCGACAGGATCGTCGGGCGGCTGCCGCTGCTGGGCTGACGGACACCGCGGGGCTGCCGGACGCCGCTGCGCTGACGGACGTCGCTGCAGCGCCGGAGGAGGAGCCGCTCGCATCGGGCCGGAGGACCGGCCGCAGACGAGGGGGGGGGAGGAGAGCGAGTGACGGGAATCGAACCCGCGCCATCTGCTTGGGAAGCAGAAGTTCTACCATTGAACTACACTCGCGCGGCGCCGCTCGGGCGCACCAGGACATCGTAGCAAGGCCCGGAGCCGGCCCACGCCCCGGGGTCGCACCACGCCCTAGGATCGCAGCGTGCTCCTCTCCGACCGCGACATCTCGCTCGAACTCGCCTCCGGCCGCGTGGGGCTCGCCCCGCACGATCCGTCGATGCTGCAGCCGTCGTCCGTCGATGTGCGCCTCGACCGCTTCTTCCGGCTGTTCGACAACCACCGCTACCCGTACATCGATCCGGCCGAGGACCAGCCCGAGCTGACCCGCCTGGTCGAGACGCCGCAGGGCGAGCCGTTCATCCTCCACCCGGGAGAGTTCGTGCTCGGCTCGACCTACGAGGAGGTGTCGCTGCCGGACGACATCGCGGCGCGCCTCGAGGGCAAGAGCTCGCTCGGACGGCTCGGGCTGCTGACCCACTCGACCGCCGGGTTCATCGATCCGGGCTTCACCGGCCACGTCACCCTCGAGCTCAGCAACGTCGCGACGCTCCCCATCACGCTCTGGCCGGGGATGAAGATCGGCCAGATGTGCTTCTTCCGCCTCAGCTCGCCCGCCGAGAAGCCCTACGGCTCGGCGGAGTACAGCTCGCGGTACCAGGGCCAGCGCGGTCCGACCGCGTCGCGCTCGGCGCTCGGCTTCCACCGCACGGACGTCTACACCGACTGACGCCGGCGCAGGGATCAGGGCGCGGGGGTCAGCCCAGCAGGCGGGGGAGCTGCAGCACGAGCCAGGGGGAGAACGCCCAGGGGGTCGAGCGGACGGCGGCGAGCGTCGCCTCGGCGTCGACCCACTCGTAGTCCATGACCTCGTCGAGGCGCGGATCGAGGGCGTCGCGGCTCGACAGCGTCGCCGTGTAGACGGGGCAGATCTCGTTCTCGACGACGCCGGACGCGTCGACCGCGCGGTAGCGGAAGTCCGGCAGGGCGACCTCCAGCGTGGCCAGCCGGGCGCCGAGCTCGCGCTCGGCCCGGCGGACGACGGCGTCCTCGATCCGCTCGCCCGGGGCGGGGTGCCCGCAGAAGGAGTTGGTCCAGACGCCCGGCCAGGTGCGCTTCTCGAGGGCGCGGCGGGTCACCAGAAGCGCGCCGTCCGGGGAGAAGACGTGGCAGGAGAACGCGAGGTGCAGGGGAGTGGCCGTGTCGTGCACGGTCGCCTTGTCGGCGACCCCCACGGCGTTCCCGGCCTCGTCGAGGAGGACCACCTGCTCGATCCGGTCCGTCTGCACAGTGGCGGCTGGCGAAGTCATACCCGCAAGTCAAGCACGCCGCAACACATCAGCCGGCTTATCGTCCTGGTTCTCCCCTTTGTTAGCCTTCCCACGTGGATACGCGCGACCCCGTGGTTCTGTCCCGGTTGAGGCAGGAGCACGTCGATGCCGTCCTGGACAGGTTCTTCTCGTTGGCGAGGTCCCGGGCGGTGCGTCTCGGACCCCGCTACCTGACCCTGTGGCAGACGCTGGAGGCCAACACCCGCGGCGGCAAGCGCTTCCGCCCGCTGATGGTGATCTCCGCGTACGAGGCCCACGGCGGCCAGGATCCGGAGGCCGCTGCCCATCTCGGCGCGGCGTTCGAGCTGCTGCACACCGCGCTGATCGTGCACGACGACGTGATCGACCGCGACTTCGTGCGCCGCGGCGGCCCGAACGTCTCGGGCAGCTACCGCGACGAGGCGACGACCGCGGGCCTCTCCATCCCGATCGCCGAGCACCGCGGGACCTCGGTGGCCGTGATCGCCGGGGACCTCGCCCTCACCGGCGCCCACCGCCTCGTCGAGGGCGTCGGCGCCTCCGACGGCGTGCGGGCCCGCCTGCTCACCCTGCTCGACGAGGCCGTCTTCGCCTCCGCCGCGGGTGAGCTGGCCGATGTGGACTTCTCTCTCATGCCGGGCATGCCCTCGGTCGACGAGGTGCTCGAGATGGAGCGCCTCAAGACGGCCGTCTACTCCTTCGAGGCGCCGCTGCAGGCCGGAGCGATCCTCGCCGGGGCCTCGGACGCCGCGGTGGACGCGCTCGGCGAGTTCGGCCGCTGGATCGGCATCGCCTACCAGATCGTCGACGACCTGCTCGGCGTCTTCGGCTCGGAGGGGCAGACCGGCAAGACCACGCTGGGCGACCTCCGCGAGGGCAAGCGCACCGTCCTCATCGCCCACGCGGCCGGCACGGACTGCTGGCCCGACATCGAGGCGCTGATCGGCGACGAGCACCTCGCGCCCGAGACCGCGGAGAAGGTGCGCGGCATCCTCGAGGAGTGCGGCGCCCGCAGCTACGCCGAGGGGCTCGCGAACCAGTTCGCCGATCGCGCCTGGGCGGCTCTGGAGACGCCCGCGGTGTCGGAGGCCTTCCGCAACGAGGTCCGCCCGCTCGTGGCCAGCGTGGTCGGGCGCACCCGATGAGCGCTGTCCGCCACGCGCGGATGCGCGCGACGATGCGCTCCGCCCGGCCGAGCCCCCGTACGGTGGCACGATGAGCCGCCAGAGCGAACTGTACGACCGCGTCGCGCACGAGTCGTCCGCGCAGGTGATCCGCCGCTACTCCACCTCCTTCGGGCTGGCCACGCGTCTGCTAGCCCCGGGCGTCCGCGAGCGGGTGGAGGACGTCTACGCCCTCGTGCGCGTCGCCGACGAGATCGTCGACGGCGTCGCCGCGGAGGCCCGTCTCGACCGGGCCGCGGTGGAGGAGTCCCTCGACGCCTTCGAGGCCGAGACCGAGCGCGCGCTCGCCTCCGGCTACAGCTCCAACCTCGTGATCCACGCCTTCGCTCGGACCGCGCGGGCGACCGGATTCGGCACCGAGCTCACCCGGCCGTTCTTCGCGTCGATGCGCGCCGACCTCCGCGAGACCGAGCACACCCCCGAGTCCTTCGAGGCCTACGTCTACGGCTCCGCCGAGGTCGTCGGGCTGATGTGCCTGCACGTGTTCCTCGCGGCGCCGGACGCGGGGCTCGTCTCCGAGGCTGCCCGCGAGCGGCTCGTGGCCGGAGCGCGCCGCCTGGGCGCCGCGTTCCAGAAGGTCAACTTCCTCCGCGATCTCGCCGCCGACGTCGACGGCCTCGGCCGCAGCTACTTCCCCGGAGTCGACCCGCGGGCGTTCTCCGAGCGCGACAAGGCCTCGCTGCTCGCCGACCTCGACGACGACCTCGCCGAGGCCGCCGCCATCGTGCCCGAGCTCCCGCGCTCGAGCCGGCGCGCGGTCCTGCTGGCCCACTCCCTCTTCGTCGCCCTGGCCGACCGGATCCGCGCGACGCCCGCCGAGGAGCTCCTCCGCGCCCGCGTCAGCGTGCCCACGGCCGCCAAGGCGGCGCTCGCGGCGAAGGCGGCCGTGTCGACGCTCGGCCCGCGCCTGGGCCCCGGCCCCGTCCGCGCGACCCGCTCGAGGACCGGCCCGCACCGCGCCGTCGTCATCGGCGGGGGGATCGGCGGACTCGCCTCCGCCGCGCTGCTCGCGCGCGACGGCTACGACGTGACCCTCCTGGAGGCGCGCGAGGCCGTCGGCGGCCGCGCCGGCTCGTGGGAGCACGAGGGCTTCCGCTTCGACACCGGTCCCTCCTGGTACCTGATGCCCGAGGTGTTCGACCACTTCTTCCGCCTCATGGGCACCAGCGCCGAGGAGCGCCTCGACCTCGTCACGCTCGACCCCGGCTACCGGGTCTACAGCGAGGGCGTCGACGAGCCGATCGACGTGCTCGCCGACCTCGAGTCGAACCTCGCGCTCTTCGAGAGCATCGAGCCCGGAGCGGGCGAGCGGATGCGCGCGTACCTCGACTCCGCGCGCGACACCTACGAGATGGCCAAGCGCCGCTTCCTCTACACGAGCTTCTCCTCCTTCCTCCCGCTGCTGCGCCGCGACGTGCTCAGCCGGACCGGGAGGCTCGGCCGCCTGCTGCTCACGCCGCTCGACACGTTCGCGGCGACGGCGGTCACCGACAACCGGCTGCGCCAGATCCTCGGCTACCCGGCCGTCTTCCTCGGCTCCTCGCCGTTCGCCGCGCCGAGCATGTACCACCTGATGAGCCACCTCGACCTCGCCGACGGCGTGCTCTACCCGATGGGCGGATTCACGAAGCTGATCGAGGCGGTCGCCGACGTCGCCGAGGAGGCCGGCGTCACCGTCCGCACGTCCTCGCCCGCCACACGGATCCTCACCGCCCGCTCGCCCCGCGGCGGACGCCGCGGCGCCGAGGTCGTCGGAGTCGAGTTCACGGGCCCCGACGGCACGGAGCGGATCCCCGCCGACCTGGTCGTCAACGCCTCCGACCTCTTCACCACCGAGCAGTCGCTCCTCCCCGAGGAGCTGCGGACCTACCCGCCCGCCTACTGGGAGAAGCGCGAGCCCGGCCCGAGCGCCGTCCTCGTCCTCCTGGGCGTGCGCGGGGAGCTGCCCGAGCTCGAGCACCACACCCTGCTCTTCACGAAGGACTGGCGCGACAACTTCGACAAGATCTTCGGCGAGCACCCGACCGTCCCCGATCCCGCGTCGATCTACGTCTGCCGCCCGAGCGCGACCGACGCGAGCACGGCTCCGGAGGGGCACGAGAACCTGTTCGTGCTCGTGCCGATCCCCGCCGACACCTCGATCGGCCACGGGGGAGTCGACGGCGCGGGCGACGCGCGCGTCGAGGCCATCGCCGACCAGGCCATCGCGCAGATCGCGTCCTGGACCGGCGCGACCGACCTGGCCGAGCGGATCGTCGTCCGCCGCACCATCGGCCCGGCCGACTTCGAGAGCGACCTCGGCGCCTGGCGCGGCTCGATGCTCGGACCGGCCCACGTCCTCTCGCAGAGCGCCTTCTTCCGCGCCGGGAACGTCAGCCGGCACGTCGACGGCCTGCTCTTCGCCGGCAGCTCCACGATCCCCGGCATCGGCCTGCCGATGTGCATCATCAGCGCCGAGGTCATGCTCAAGCGCGTGCGCGGCGACGTGTCGACCGAGCCGCTGCCCGTGCGGGAGGCGCCGTCCGCTCCGGTCGCGCCCGTCGCCGTGGGGGAGTAGGCGTGGGGATCCTCTACCTGCTCGCGCTCCTCGTCTCGATCACCGGGATGATCGTGCTCGACCGCCGCTTCCGGCTGTTCTTCTGGGCGGACGCGCGACGCGCGGCGATCGTGCTGCCCGTGGGAGTCGCGTTCTTCCTGGTCTGGGACCTCGTGGGGATCGGCCTGGGCGTCTTCTTCCGCGGCGAGACCTCCTACATGACCGGCCTGCAGATCGCGCCGGAGCTCCCGGTCGAGGAGGTCCTCTTCCTCACCCTGCTCTGCTACCTGACGATGGACGTGCACGGCTTCCTCTCGCAGCGCGTCTCCCGGCGGGCGGAGGCGCGCGCGTGACCTACCTCCTCCTCAACGCCGTGTTCCTCGCGGTGGTGCTGGTGCTGCTGCTGCTCGCGCTGCGCCGACGCGTCCTGCGCCTGCCCGCCGTCCTCGGCACGCTCGCCGTGCTGCTGGTGATGACCGCCGTCTTCGACAACATCATGATCGGAGTGGGCCTGCTGGTCGCCTACGACGACGACCTGATCTCGGGGATCCGGATCGGCGTCGCTCCGATCGAGGACTTCGCCTACGCGATCGCCGCGGCCCTCGCCCTCCCGGCGCTCTGGGTGCTCCTGCCCTCGCGTCGTCGGAGCGAGCCGTGAACCGGCTGCGCGCGCTGTTCGTCTCGAGCCGCCCGCTGAGCTGGGTCAACACCGCCTACCCGTTCGCGGCGGCGTACCTGCTGACCACCCGCGAGATCGACCTCGCCTTCGTGCTCGGCACGATCTACTTCCTCATCCCCTACAACCTCGCGATGTACGGGATCAACGACGTCTTCGACTACGAGTCCGACCTGCGGAACCCCCGCAAGGGCGGCGTCGAGGGCGCCGTGCTCGACCGGAGCGAGCACCGCGCGACGCTGATCGCGGCAGTGGCCACGAACGTGCCGTTCCTGGTGGCGCTCGTGCTGCTCGGGTCACCGGTCTCGTGGCTGGTCCTCGCGATCAGCGTCTTCGCCGTGATCGCCTACAGTGCGCCGGGGCTCCGCTTCAAGGAGCGCCCGTTCGTCGACTCGCTGACCTCGGCGACCCACTTCGTCAGCCCGGCCGTCTACGGGATCGCCCTCGCGGGCACCGTGGTCACCGGACCTCTGGTGGCGCTGCTCGTGGCGTTCTTCCTCTGGGGGATCGCGAGCCACGCCTTCGGCGCGGTGCAGGACATCCTGGCCGACCGCGCGGGCGGCATCGGCTCGATCGCGACCGTGATCGGAGCGAAGGCGACCACGCGCTTCGCCATCGCCGCCTACGTCGCGAGCGGCCTGCTCCTGCTCCTGCTGCCCTGGCCGGGGACCCTCGCGGCGATCCTCGCGGTGCCGTACGCGGTGAGCATCTGGCCGTACCGGTCGCTCGAGGACGCCGAGGCGGAGCGGGCGAATGCGGGCTGGAAGCGCTTCCTCGCGCTGAACTTCCTGACCGGCTTCCTCGTCACGCTCCTGCTGATCGTGTTCTGGATCGCCACGGTCTGATCCGCGGCCGGCGGCGCGCGGGGAGGGGCCTCGCCCGCGTCTCCCGCGGGACGGGCCTCGTCAGTCCCGGCGGGCGGGCGGAGCGAGCCGCGGCTCCGGCACGACGGGGGCGGTGGCCGGCGGGCGGCGCACCGGCAGGAGCAGCACCAGCCCCACGGCGAGGACGAGGACGAGCCCGAGGATGCCCCAGTACTGCACGTTCGCCTCGCCGCTGCCCGAGACGGCCGCGGCGATCGAGACGGCGGCTGCGAAGGCGGCGGGCGCGAGGAACGAGGCCGCCCGCCCGGTGGTCGCGTAGAGGCCGAAGATCTCGCCCTCGCGTCCCTCCGGGATGAGGCGGGCGAGGTAGCTGCGGCTCGCCGACTGCGCCGGGCCGACGAACAGGCACAGCAGCAGGCCGAAGATCCAGAACACCGTGCTCCCCCCGTCGTGCAGGACGAAGACGGCGGTGCCGCAGACGACCAGGCCGATGAGCGAGGCGACGATCACGGCCTTGGGGCCGATGCGGTCGTCGAGCGCGCCGACCGAGATGGTCGCCACTCCGGCCACGACGTTCGCGGCGATGGCGAAGAGGATCACCTCGCCGGCGTCGAAGCCGAAGGTGCCCTGCGCCAGCACGCCGCCGAAGGTGAAGACCCCGGTGAGCCCGTCGCGGAACACCGCGCTGGCGATGAGGAAGGCCACGGTGCTGCGGCTCTCGCGCCAGAGGCCGGCGACCTGCGCGAAGAGCGCGCGGTAGGAGGCGATCACGCCGACGCGCTCCGCCCGGCTCGCGCGCGCCGGCGTCTCCGGCACCGCGACCAGCACAGGGAGGGCGAAGACGGCGAACCACACGCCGGCGACCAGGATCGAGACGCGCACGTCGAGGCCGTCGTCCCCCGTCACTCCGAAGAGCCCGACCTCGGGCGAGATGAAGCCGAAGTACACGATCAGCAGCAGGACGATCCCGCCGACGTAGCCCATGCCCCACCCGAAGCCGGAGACGCGGCCGATGGTCGCCCGGGTCGAGACCTGGAGGAGCATCGCGTTGTAGTTGACGCTCGCGAACTCGAAGAAGACCGTGCCGACCGCGAGCAGTCCGAGTCCCAGCCAGAGGAGGGCCGGGTCGGGGCGCACGAGGAACATCAGCAGGATGCAGAGGACGACGACGGCGGAGTGGATCCCGAGCCAGAGCCGGCGGTGCCCGCCGAGGTCGGCCCGGCGGCCGGTGATCGGCGCGATGACGGCGACGACCACGCCGGCGGCGGCGAGGGACCAGCCGAGCGCGGCCGAGACTCCGCTCGAGGTGCCGAAGAGCCCGTCGGTGGTCAGGTAGACGGTGAAGACGAAGGTGGTCACCACCGCGTTGAAGGCCGATCCGCCCCAGTCCCACAGGCCCCAGGCGAGGACGGGCCAGCGGCCGGTGCGCGTCGTCATGGGCCCACCGTAGGGGGAGGAGGTGAACGGCCGGAAGCGGCGGGACCCGTGAGTCTGAGAGTTGAGCCGATGCGACTCAACTTCTCGCGTCCGGACTTGACGCGAGACGACGGATGCGTAAACTTGAGCGTGCGGGGCTCAACTCCCGCAGAGGATTCCGCACCACCCGTCAACTGACCGGCAGCCGCCCGCGCGACGCCGATCGCGAAGGAGAACAACGCATATGTCCCGTGCCGTAGGCATCGACCTGGGAACCACCAACTCTGTCGTGGCCGTCCTCGAGGGAGGCGAGCCCACCGTCATCGCCAACGCCGAGGGCTTCCGCACCACGCCGTCCGTCGTGGCGTTCACCAAGGACGGGGAGGTGCTCGTCGGCGAGACCGCGAAGCGCCAGGCCGTCACCAACGTCGACCGCACCATCGCGTCGGTCAAGCGCCACATGGGCACCGACTGGACCTTCGGCGTCGAGGACAAGAAGTACACCCCGCAGGAGATCTCGGCCCGCATCCTGGGCAAGCTCAAGCGCGACGCGGAGCAGTACCTGGGCGACAAGGTGACCGACGCGGTCATCACCGTCCCGGCCTACTTCAACGACGCCGAGCGCCAGGCGACCAAGGACGCCGGCGAGATCGCCGGCCTCAACGTCCTGCGCATCATCAACGAGCCCACCGCGGCCGCGCTGGCCTACGGCCTCGACAAGGGCAAGGAGGACGAGCTCATCCTCGTCTTCGACCTCGGCGGCGGAACGTTCGACGTCTCCCTCCTCGAGGTGGGCAAGGACGACGACTTCTCGACCATCCAGGTCCGCGCGACCTCGGGCGACAACCGCCTCGGCGGCGACGACTGGGACCAGCGCGTCGTCGACCACCTGGTCAAGCGCTTCAAGGACTCGACCGGCGTCGACGTCTCGAAGGACAAGATCGCTCGCCAGCGCCTCAAGGAGGCCGCGGAGCAGGCGAAGAAGGAGCTCTCCTCGAGCACCTCGACCAGCATCCAGCTGCCCTACCTCTCGCTCACCGAGAACGGCCCGGCGAACCTCGACGAGACGCTCACCCGCGCCAAGTTCGAGGAGCTCACCAGCGACCTGATCGAGCGCACCCGCAAGCCCTTCACCGACGTCATCGCCGAGGCGGGCGTCAAGGTCGAGGACATCGCTCACGTGGTCCTCGTCGGCGGTTCGACCCGCATGCCGGCCGTGGCCGAGCTCGTCAAGAAGCTCACCGGCGGCAAGGAGCCCAACAAGGGCGTCAACCCGGACGAGGTCGTCGCCGTCGGCGCCGCGCTGCAGGCCGGCGTCCTCAAGGGCGAGCGCAAGGACGTCCTCCTGATCGACGTGACCCCGCTCTCGCTGGGCATCGAGACCAAGGGCGGGATCATGACCAAGCTCATCGAGCGCAACACCGCGATCCCGACCAAGAGGTCCGAGACCTTCACCACGGCCGACGACAACCAGCCGTCCGTCGCGATCCAGGTCTTCCAGGGCGAGCGCGAGTTCACCCGCGACAACAAGAACCTGGGCACGTTCGAGCTGACCGGCATCGCGCCGGCCCCGCGCGGCATCCCGCAGGTCGAGGTCACCTTCGACATCGACGCCAACGGCATCGTCCACGTGTCCGCGAAGGACAAGGGCACCGGCAAGGAGCAGTCGATGACGATCACGGGCGGCTCGTCGCTGCCCAAGGACGACATCGACCGCATGGTCCGCGAGGCCGAGGAGCACGCCGCCGAGGACAAGGCCCGCCGCGAGGCCGCCGAGATCCGCAACAACGCCGAGACCCTGGCGTACTCGATCGACAAGCTGATCAAGGACAACGAGGACAAGCTGCCCGAGGACGTCAAGTCCGAGGTGCAGGGAGACGTCGACGCGCTGAAGACCGCGCTCGCCGGCGACGACGACGCGGCCGTCAAGACCGCGTTCGACGCCCTCAACGCCTCGCAGACCAAGATCGGCCAGGCGATCTACTCCCAGGACCAGGCCGCGCAGAGCGCCCCCGCGGACGCTCCGGCCGACGGTGACAAGAAGGACGACGAGGACATCGTCGACGCCGAGGTCATCGACGAGGACGAGCCGAAGGACACGAAGTAGCCATGGCAGCCGAGAACGAGCCCCAGGACCTCCCCGAGGAGCAGCCGGTCACCGGCGGCGAGGCGGGAGCGGAGGCGGCGCAGGACGCCCAGGACCAGGAGGGCCTCATCGAGGCCGAGGGGCCCGACGTCGAGACCAGCCTCTCGGACGCCGACCTCTCGTTCCTCTCGGGACAGTCCAGCGCCGAGACGCTCGCAGCCGAGCACCTCGCCGACCTCCAGCGGGTGACCGCCGAGTACGCGAACTACCGCAAGCGCACCGAGGCGAACCGCCAGGTCGACAAGGAGCGGGCGATCGGCGACGCGGTGAAGGTCATCCTCCCCGTGCTCGACGACCTCGACCGCGCCGAGAAGCACGGCGACCTCGCCGAGGGCGGGCCCTTCACGGCCATCGCGCAGAAGCTGCGCGGCGGAGTGGAGAAGCTCGGCCTGGTGAAGACCGGCGCCGTGGGCGACCTGTTCGACCCGAACATCCACGAGGCGATCTTCCAGCAGCCCACCCCCGGCGCCGAGACCTCCACGGTCGCGGACGTCGTCGAGGCGGGCTACTACCTCGGAGGCTCGCTGCTGCGGGCCGCCAAGGTGGTCGTGGCAGTCCCCGCCGACTGACCCCGCCACCGGCACCACCACCGCGGAGGACCCCGCCCCGCTCGGCAGCACGCTGCCGGACCGGGGCGGGGTCCCTCGCCGCATTCGACACAGGAAGAGGCACATGGCCAGCCAGGATTGGTTCGACAAGGACTTCTACAAGGTCCTCGGCGTGTCCAAGGACGTCTCCGCCGCGGACCTGAAGAAGACCTACCGCAAGCTCGCCCGCCAGTTCCACCCCGACTCCAACCCGGGGGACGCGAAGGCCGAGGCGCGCTTCAAGGAGATCAGCGAGGCGTACACCGTGCTCTCGGACGCCGAGCAGCGCAAGGAGTACGACCAGATCCGCGCCATGGGCGGCGGAGCGCGCTTCACCGCGGGAGGCCAGCCCGGAGGGTTCGACGACGTCTTCGGCGGCATGTTCGGCCAGGGCGGGCGCACCTCCTACAGCACCCAGCAGGGCCCGCCGCCCGGCTTCGAGGACATCCTCGGCGGCATGTTCGGCGGCGGAGGCAGCCGTTTCGGCCAGCCCAGCGGCGGCTACCGCGGCTTCGGCGGCCCGCAGAAGGGCGCCGACGTCACCGCCAGCACCACCATCGACTTCCGCACCGCGACCCGGGGCGACACCGTCCAGCTGCAGACCGGCGACGGGCGCACCCTCTCGGTGCGCATCCCGGCCGGCGTGGCCGACGACCAGAAGATCCGCGTCCGCGGCAAGGGCCGCCCCAGCCCGGACGGCGGTGATCCCGGCGACCTGGTGCTCACTGTCTCGGTCCGCAAGCATCCGGTGTTCGAGCGCGACGGGCTGAACCTGCGCGTGACGGTCCCCGTGACCTTCGTCGAGGCGGTCTTCGGCGCGACGATCGAGGTGCCGACCCTCGGCGGCGAGCCCGTCAAGCTCCGGGTCGCCGCAGGCACCCCGAGCGGCCGCGTCCTGCGCGTCAAGGGCCGCGGCGTCACGACTCCCAAGGGCACGGGCGACCTGCTCGCCGTCCTGCAGGTTGCCGTCCCGAGCCACCTGTCCGCCGCCGCCCGTGAGGCCCTCGAGGCCTACGCCGCCGCCGAGCCGGACGAGGACCCGCGCGAGGACATCCTGGAGAAGGCCCGCTACTAGCACCGGATCGGCGCGACCGGTCGGAGGAGGAGACATGGACGAGAACACGCCCGTCTTCGCGATCGCCGTCGCCGCCGAGCTGGCGGGGATGCACCCGCAGACGCTCCGGCAGTACGACCGGCTCGGGCTCGTGAGCCCGACCCGCACCGCGGGCAAGTCGCGCCGCTACTCGATGCGCGACGTGGTGCAGCTGCGCGAAGTCGCCCGGCTCTCCTCCGAGGGCGTCTCGCTCGAGGGCATCGCGCGCATCCTGCAGCTCGAGAACCAGGTGCAGTCGCTCTCGCAGCGGGTGCGCGAGCTGGAGTCGGCCCTCGCCGACGAGCTCCTGAACCGGCCGGGCCGCCGCGTGTTCGCCGCCGGACTCGAGGGGGACGTGGTCACTCTGCGCCACGGCACGCGCGCGCAGCGCCGGACCGAGCTGGTCGTCTGGCGCCCCGCGCCACGATCAGAGGCCGACGACGACGCCACGCCCTGAACGAGGGGTAGCCTGACCGGGCGCCGCCCCGTCATCGCGGCGCCCGTCCCTCCGCTCGGGGCGGAGAGCAGGAGGACCGCCGTGGACCACGACAGCAGCACCCCGCGCGACGAGCGCGACGCCCGCCGGGAGCAGGCCGCCCAGGAGCAGTCCACCCAGGAGCAGGTGTCGAACGCTGCTCGACAGGAGCAGGCCCCGGACTCCACGCGCGCGTCCCGCAGGACGCCCGTCGTCCCCGACAACGGGTTCTCCCGCGAGTCCTACGCGATCCACGCCGCCCGCAGCGACCTCCCCCTCTTCTCGGATGCGCTGAACGCCGGCCGCGACGACTCCGGCTGGCTGTCGTCGCTCTCGAGCACCCTCGCCGGTCCCACCGGGCCGGTCGGCTCCCCGGACTCGGCCGCCGAGACGGCGCAGGCCGCGCTCGACCGCCGCACGCGCCGTCGGAGCGACGAGTCCGACTCCTGAGCCGCGGCCCCGGCTAGTCGCGCAGGCGAGTGGCGGCCATCCGGGCGTCGACCAGGCGGCCGCCGCTGAGGCGGGCGAGGATCACGGAGCCGAACGGCAGCGCGCGCACCAGGGGCAGACCCTCGACCCGCTCCTCGTCCGTGTAGCCGAGGAGGACGTACATCCCGACCACGGCGATCGCGGCGATCGTCGCGACCCGCGCCGGGATCTGGTCCATCGTGCCGCCTCCGCCGTCGATCGGCTCGGCGAGCGTGACGCACATGAGGAAGATCGACGCGTAGACCGCCAGGTGCACGTGGGAGCGGCTCCACGGGCGCGCGAGCGCGGCGATCGGCAGGATCCAGAGGGCGTACCAGGGGTGGATGGCGGTCGACGCCGTCACGAACGCGAGCAGCGCGCCGGACAGGCGGGCGAGCGGATCGATGGAGCGCCGCGACAGCATGAGGCGCGCAGCGATCAGGCCGGCGAGCCCGAGCGCGAGGATCTTGACCACGGCGATCGCCGCGGCGGGGTCGTGACCGGTGAACTCGACGGCGCGGGAGACCGAGACCGTGACGAACGACATCGGCGCGTACCAGTGCAGGATCGAGCCGGGCACGACCATCGCCGCGACCCAGCCGACCCCGACGCCCGCGAGCAGCCCGACGGCGACCACGAGGCCGAGCGCTCCGGCGCCCGTCCAGAGCCAGCCGCGGGTGCGCTCACGCCACGTCGCGTCGTGGCGCAGCCACAGGAGCGCGAGCACGGGGAGCGCGATCACGGCGATCGGCTTGATCGCGATCGCTCCGGCCATCAGCACGACGGCGGCGATGCGCCGGTCGGTCTGGGCGTAGTAGAGCGACGCGAGGATGAGCGCCAGCATCACGGAGTCGTTGTGGCCGGCGACGACGAAGAGCACGAGGGTCAGCGGGTTGGCGACGATCGTCCAGGCGGTGAGCGGGACCGAGAGGCCGCGCAGGCGCGCCAGGCGGAGCGCGTAGACGGCCATGACGGCCACGCCCGCGACCGACACGGCGCGGAGCATCGCGATCGAGAGCTCCGGTGCGCCGTAGCCCGCGAACTGCACGGCGGTGCGCTCGATCAGGAGGTAGAGGGGCCCGTAGGGCGTGGGCGTGTCGGCCCAGAGCGGGTCGACGCCGAGGTCGAACCAGCCCGGGAGCGTCGCGACGCCGTGGGTGTAGGGGTCGATGCCCTGGGTCATCAGGCGACCCTGCGCCACGTAGGAGAACATGTCGTGGCTGAACAGCGGCACCGTCACGAGGAGCGGAGCGGTCCAGGCGAGGGCCGCCACCACGATGGTGCGGACGGAGCCGGGGCCCGCCGCGAGCGCGACCGTGCGCAGGCGGAGCCACGCGATCAGCAGCAGCATCCCGCCGCCCACGACGAGGGCGCCGCTGGACTCGGTGAGCCAGCCCGTGGCGCGGATCGAGGCGACGAGAGGCCAGTCGCGGATGGGCGAGCCGGCGGGCAGGTAGCCCACGCCGAGCGAGCCGAGGAGGATCGCGATCGAGCCCAGCAGGCCCGTCGCCAGCGGTGCGGCCTCCATGAAGCGGAGCCGCGGTCGGCGCTGCCGTCCCGTTGCCCGGGCCGTGTCCGGCCGCTCGATCGTCCCCCGTGAAGCCATCGGAGCCACGCTAAAGGATGGGACTCCGAAGTGCATGGACGGCCGGTGAACGGTTGATCAGTCGGCGCTCAGGTTGTACAAGCACCCGCACGCGCACCGATCAGGGCAGGCGCGGCACCGGGGCCGGCTCCGCGAAGCGCAGCTGGTTGCCGAACGGATCGATCACGTCGAGCGCGAAGCCGAACGGCGTGCGGGTGATCCGCGGGTTGAGGTAGGGGTACGCCTTCGCGTCGAGCTCGGCGTGCAGCTCGCGGACACCGCGGAGGGCGACGTGCACCGCGGCGCCGGGACTGCCGTCGCGGTGGTGCTCGCTGAGGTGCAGGCGGAGCCCCGAGCGCGACACCTGCAGGTAGAGGGGGGCGTCGAGCGCGGCGCGGTGCTCCCAGTCCACCTCGAAGCCGAGGTAGTCGACGTAGAACTCGCCTGCCTTGGCGACCGAGAAGATCCGCAGGATCGGCACGGCCGCCTCCAGTCTCACCGGCTCGAGCCGGTCCGGCTCCTCCGCGCTCGACCGGTCCCGTGCACGCCGTCTCGTCTCCACGCCACGAGGCTAGCCGCCCCGCGGTCGGCCCGGCGCCGGAGGGTCAGTCGACGAGATCGAGACCGCGCAGCAGCCGGAGGGTCTCGACCCCGGCGGGCGGGCAGCGGCCCGCATCGGAGCCGTCGACCCAGTGCAGCGAGTCGATCTCGCCGCTCGGGCGCGCCTCCCGGTCGAGCTCGGCGGCGAAGACGCTCATGTGGACCTCCCGCCCCTCCGGCTCGCCGTGCGCCTGGGTCCGGACGGTGAACAGGGGCACGAGGCCGAGCGCGACGGCGCCGAGCTCCTCGCGGGTCTCGCGGGCCGCCGCCTCGATCCCGCTCTCGCCCTCGTCGACCTTGCCGCCGGGGAGGTAGAGGACGTCGCGGCCCCGCGCCGTGACCATCAGGACGCGCCGGTCGCGGAGGACGGCGACGGCGGACACGACGATCGGCGGGAGGGTGCTCATCCGCTCATCATGCCCGCCGCGGGCGGACCGTCGCGGCGCCCCCGCGGCTACCATGGGGGCACACCAGAAGGACGCGCGCAGCCGGCGCGCGCCGGGGCCCCGTGCGCCCGAACAGCTGAGGAGCAACCCGTGGCAGAACCCACCACCCTCGACAAAGTCATCACCCTCGCGCAGCACAGGGGATTCGTCTTCCCCTCGGGTGAGATCTACGGGGGCACCCGCTCCGCGTGGGACTACGGGCCGCTCGGCGTGGAGTTCAAGGAGAACATCAAGCGCCAGTGGTGGAAGACCTTCGTGCAGGGCCGGGGCGACGTCGTCGGCCTGGACTCCGCGGTCATCCTGCCCACGGCGATCTGGCACGCCTCGGGACACGTCGGCGTCTTCTCGGACCCGCTGACCGAGTCGCTGATCACCCACAAGCGCTACCGCGCCGACCACCTCTTCGAGAAGTACGAGGAGGTCAACGGCCACCCGCCCGTGAACGGCCTCGCCGACATCCCGGACCCGGAGCACCCCGACAAGGTCGGCCAGTGGACCGAGATCAAGCAGTTCTCGGGCCTGATGAAGACCTACCTCGGCGTCGTCGACGACGAGTCGGGGCTGCACTACCTGCGTCCCGAGACCGCCCAGGGCATCTTCACCAACTTCGCGAACGTGCTGCAGAGCGCCCGTCGCAAGCCGCCCTTCGGCATCGGCCAGATCGGCAAGGCGTTCCGCAACGAGATCACCCCCGGCAACTTCATCTTCCGCACCCGCGAGTTCGAGCAGATGGAGCTCGAGTTCTTCGTCGAGCCCGGCACGGACGAGGAGTGGCAGGAGACCTGGATGCAGCTCGCCTGGGACTGGTTCGTCGGGCTCGGGATGAACCCCGAGAACATCCGGCAGTACGAGCACCCGAAGGACAAGCTCTCCCACTACTCCAAGCGCACCGTCGACATCGAGTACCGCTTCAGCTTCGCCTCGGGCGAGTGGGGCGAGCTGATGGGAGTCGCGAACCGCACCGACTACGACCTCAAGACGCACATCGAACACTCGGGCAAGGACCTCTCGTTCTTCGACCAGAACAAGAACGAGCGCTACGTGCCGTTCGTGATCGAGCCGTCGTTCGGTCTCACCCGCGCGCTCATGGCGTTCCTCGTCGACGCCTACGAGGAGCAGGAGCTGCCGCCGAACGCCAAGGGCAAGGTCGAGACGCGGACCGTGCTGCACCTCGACCCGCGCCTGGCGCCGGTGAAGGTGGCCGTGCTGCCGCTCTCGCGCAACGAGGCACTCTCGCCGCTCGCGCGCCGCGTCGCCGACCAGCTGCGCCAGCTCTGGAACGTCGACTTCGACGACTCCGGAGCGATCGGCCGCCGCTACCGCCGCCAGGACGAGATCGGCACCCCGTACTGCGTGACCGTCGACTTCGACTCGCTCGAGGACGACGCCGTGACCGTCCGCGACCGCGACACGATGAAGCAGGAGCGCATCCCGCTCGAGCAGCTCGAGTCGTACCTCTTCACCGGGCTCCGCGGGGCCTGACGCTCCTCCCGGGACGCCGCCGACCGGACGGGCCGGCGGCGTCCCGGAGGGCGCGGACCAGCCGGCCCTGCGGTCAGCGCTCGCGGGCGAGCAGGGCGAAGACGAGGGTCGAGGTCCACTCGCCCTTGCAGAACTCGTCCTCCCGGTGGTGCGGCTCGAGGCGCATCCCGAGGCGCTCGCAGAGGCGGGCGGACGCGGTGTTCCGAGCGTCGAGCTGCGCGATCACGCGGTGCGCGCCGAGGGTGTCGAACGCGAGGTCGAGCAGCGCCCGGGCGGCCTCGGTCGCGTAGCCGCGCCCCTGCGCCTCCGGGTGCAGCACCCAGCCGATCTCGACCGCCTCCTGCTCGACGGACGTCGCGATGAGCGTGAGGTCGCCGATCATCCGCCCGGCGAGGACGCCCTCCCGGGGGACGATCGCCAGCACGGCCACGTCGCCGTCGGCGGCGAGCCGTGTCGAGGGGAGGCGGCGCTGCAGGTGCGCCCGCGACTCCTCGGGGGTGCGCACCGGCCAGCGGAGGAACCGGACGGCATCGGCGTCGCCCTGGTAGCGCGCGTGGTCCTCGGCGTCCTCCGGTCCGAGGGGACGCAGGAGCAGGCGCTCGGTGAGCAGCGGCGCGGAGCGCAGCGGCTCCGCATCGAAGGGGAGCCGGAGGCTCACGCGGTGGCGGCGTCCGCGTCGGGGCGCGCGGCGGCGGCGGGCTCGGCCGGGACCTCGATGCCGAAGAGCGCCTCGAGCCCGGTGAGGTAGGCCCCCTGGGCTCCGGCGCGCGCGTAGTCGCGGGCGCGGACGCTCGGAGTGTGCAGCAGCACGCCGGCGAGGTGGCGGAGCGCCTGCTCGGTGCGGCCGTCCTCGTCGCCGCGGGACCGGGCCCGCTCGATCTCGGCGTCGAGCGCGTCGAACACGTGGGCGCGCAGGGCGACGACGGCCGGAGTGAGGCTCTTCTCGTCGGCGACGTCCGAGAACTTCCGGGCCGCCTTGTCGACGAGCGCGCGCGCCTGCTGCGACGCGTCGAGCACGTCGAGAGGCGCGTGCAGGCTGATCGTCTCGAGGTCGAGGAGCTCGACGCCGGCGACCGAGGTGACGTCGGAGGCGACGTTGCGCGGCAGGCCCAGGTCGATCACGAGCTGGCGCTCGCGGGAGAAGCCCTGGAGGCGCCCGGCGGCGAGCAGAGCGGCGTCGAGCACCGGCTCCTGGGTCGTGGTGCAGGTGATGACGATGTCGGCCGAGACCGCCTCGAGCGCGAGATCGGAGGCGGCGATGGGCCGGAGCGAGCGGCGGGCGGCGAAGCCCTCGGCGCGGCCGGAGGGGGAGTGCACGGCGATGTCCACCACTCCGCGGTCGCGCAGGGCCGCGACGGTCGCCCGCGCGTAGCTGCCGGTGCCGACGAGGAGGACGCGGGCGGCCCGCCAGTCGGTGACGCGGCTCGCGGCCAGCTCGAGCGCGAGGCGCACGATCGAGCGGCCGGCGCTGCCGAGGCCGGTGCGGTTCTTGATGCCGCGCGAGGTCTGCGAGGCGCGCTGGAACAGCCGCTCGAGCTCGGAGGAGGTGGTGCCGAGGCGGCGCGCCTCCTCGAGGGACCGGCGGACCTGGCCCGCGATCTCGCCCTCGCCGACCACGACGGACTCGAGCCCGCTGGAGACGGCGAAGAGGTGCTCGGCCACCCGGTCGCCCGAGACGACGTCGACGCTCCCGCGCAGCTCGTCCTGCTCGACGCCGGTCGCGGCGCTGACGGCTGCAGTTGCGGCCTCGACGGCGACGGCCTGCGCGGCGGTCAGCGGCTCCTCGATGTCGAGGTAGGCCTCGAAGCGGTTGCAGGTCGCGACGACGACGGCTCCGGAGACGAAGTCGATCCCCTCGGAGAGGGCCGCGGTCACGGCGGAGGAGTCGACGGAGAGCTTCTCGAGGAGATCGAAGCTGGCGTTCTTGTGCGACGCCGTCAGACACAGAAGCACCACGTCAGTCTACGCGCGCTCTGCGGGGCGGGGTCCCCGGACTGGGGAGGAATGCACGGATGCGCCTGGAATAATGCCGCGGTGACCTCCCCCACCGACGGCCTGCTCGATCCGCTGCACCCCCTCTCCGCCGGCCGCACGGCCGACTCGCTGCTCCTGCGCGCCTACCGCTCCGAGCGGGGCGAGAGGACGCCCGTCTGGTTCATGCGCCAGGCCGGCCGCAGCCTCCCGGAGTACCGGGCCCTGCGCACCGACACGAAGATGCTCGACGCCTGCCTCGACCCGGCGCTGGCGAGCGAGATCACCCTGCAGCCGGTGCGGCGCCACGGAGTGGACGCGGCCATCTTCTTCAGCGACATCGTGATCCCGTTGCGGCTCGCGGGCGTCGGCGTCGACATCGTCCCCGGGCGCGGTCCGGTGCTCGAGAAGCCGGTGCGCACGGCCGCCGACGTCGCCGAGCTCGCCTCGATCGACCCGTCCGTGCTCGACGAGACGCTCGAGCCCATCCGCGAGGGCGTGCGCCGCACCGTCGCGGGCCTCGGCGACACCCCGCTCATCGGCTTCGCCGGCGCTCCCTTCACCCTGGCCGCCTACCTGGTGGAGGGCGGCCCGTCCAAGGACCACCTGCGCGCGCGGACGATGATGCACGCCGACCCCGCCGCCTGGGCCCAGCTGATGGAGTGGACCGCCGAGGTCACCGGCCGCTTCCTCCGCGCGCAGGTGCTCGCCGGGGCCAGCGCCGCGCAGCTCTTCGACTCCTGGGCCGGGGCGCTCTCGCTCTCGGACTACACGACCCACGTCGCTCCCGCTTCCGCGCGCGCCCTCGTCCACGTGCGCGCCCTGGCGTTCGACCACGGGGAGACGCGCCGCAACGTCCCGATCGTGCACTTCGGCGTCGGCACCGGCGAGCTGCTCGGAGCGATGCACGGCATCGGCGCCGACGTGGTGGGCGTCGACTACCGGATCCCGCTCGACGAGGCCAACCACCGCCTCGGCGGCTTCGTGCCGGTGCAGGGCAACGTCGACCCGGCCCTGCTGACCGCGCCGTGGGAGGTCCTCGAGGCCCACGTCGACGACGTGCTCCGCCGGGGCCTGAGCGCCCCCGCGCACGTGCTCAACCTCGGCCACGGCGTGCCGCCCGAGACCGACCCCGACGTGCTCACGCGCCTCGTCGCGTTCGTGCACGCCTGGCGGCCGTGAGCGAGGAGCGCCCCCGCGACGCGGCGTCGTACGACGTCGCGGTCGTCGGCGGCGGAGTGGCGGGGCTCGCCGCCGCCGCGGAATGCCTGCGCATCGGCCTGCGCGTCGTGGTGCTCGAGGCGGGGGAGCGGGTCGGGGGCTCGGTCTCCCCGCTCGCGCTGGCCGGCGCCTTGCTCGACGCGGGCGCCGAGAGCTTCGCCACGCGGGGCGGCCACGTCGAGCGGGCGCTCGCCGCGCTGACCCTCGACGGCGTCCCGCTCGCCGAGTCGATCGTCGAGCCGCGGACGCACGGCTCGTGGCTGCACCTCTCGGGCGGCCGCTCCGTGCCGTCGCCCCGGGCCGGCATCCTCGGCATCCCCGGCACGCCGCTCGCCCCCGACGTCGTGCGGGCGATCGGCCGCCGCGGCGCCTGGCGCGCCTGGCTCGACACCCTGATGCCGGTGCTGCGCATCGGCCGCGCCCACTCCCTCGCCGAGCTGGTGCGCACCCGGATGGGCGAGCGCGTGCTCGAGGACCTGGTCGCGCCGGTCGTCTCCGGCGTCTACTCGAGCCGGCCGGACGACATCGACGTCGACCTCGCCGCACCCGGACTGAACGGCGCGCTCACCCGCGCGGGCTCCCTCGCCCGGGCAGTGGCCGCCCTCCGCGCGAACCTCCCGGCCGGAGTCGCGGTCCGCGGGATCGAGGGCGGGATGCACCGCCTGGTCGCCGCGCTGGTCCAGCGGATCGACTACCTCTCCGGCGAGATCCGCACCGGCGCCTCCGTGCAGCGGCTCGAGGGCTCCGACGGGGACTTCGTCCTGACCCTCGCCGACGGCACTCTGAGCGCCCGAGCGGTGATCGTCTCGACGCCGGAGCGCGACGCCCGGGCGCTGCTGGCCGGCCTCGCCCCCGCCGTCGCGGAGCGCGCCGACGAGGCGCCCCACGACTCCGTCGAGCTGGTGACCCTCGTCCTCGACGACGCCCGCCTGGACGCAGCCCCCCGCGGCTCCGGTGTGCTCGTGGCGCCCACCGCCACCGACGTCACGGCCAAGGCGATCACGCACGCGACCGCGAAGTGGGACTGGCTGGCCGCCTCCCTCCCTCCCGGGCGCCACGTGCTTCGCCTCTCCTACGGGCGCCCGGGCGAGCGCCCGCCGCTCGAGGGGCGCACCGATGCCGAGGCGGCGGCGATCGCCCTGCTCGACGCCTCGACGCTGCTCGGACTCGCCCTCGATCCGGCGTCGCTCGTCGACTCCGCCCGGGTGAGCTGGGCCAACGTCCGGCCCGCCGCGGCGCTGGGCCGCCGCGCGCACCTGGAGGCGTTCCGCGAGGCGCTCCTCCCGATCGAGGGAGTCGCCGTGACCGGCACCTGGATCGCGGGCACGGGCCTCGCCTCGGTGCTCCCGCACGCCGCCGAGACGGCCGCCCTTATCCGGCGCCGACTGGTGCGTCAAGGAGTCGGGCTGCCGAGCGACGCCCGCGACGCCGACGGCTACTCTTAGGCCCAGGCATCCGCGCGAGCGCGCGGCGTGCCCCGGCACGAGTGGTCACCGACCGCGTGGACGATCGCGAGAGCGACCCAGGACGAGGAGTAGGCGTGAAGGGCAAGATTCTTTTCGTGGCAGGAGCCGCAGCCGGGTACGTGCTGGGAGCACGCGCCGGCCGCAAGCGGTACGAGCAGATCGCCTCGGCGGCAGGCCGCTTCTGGCGGACCCAGCCGGTGCAGGACGTCGCGGGCGCCGTCGGCGGTGCCGCGAAGACCCAGCTGAGCAGCGTCTCGGACAAGGCGTACGAGGTCGTGCGCTCGGTGGTCGTCAAGGCCGTGTCCGGCGGCAGGAAGGCCCAGGGAGCGAGCGACGCGGAGGCGTCGGCCGCCGCCCGCAAGGCGGCCTCGAAGGTCGACGAGGCCGCGGCGTCGGCCGGCTCCGGCGGGTCGACGACGTCCACCTCCACCAGCAGGGCCTAGTGCTCATCCCCCCGGCCGTGCCAGGCGCGCGCCGGCCGGCACGTCCCACCCTCGAGGAGCTCCCGTGGTGAACGAACGCAATCCCAAGAACGCCCGATCACTGGGAGAGCTGGTCAGCGACCTGCCCGGCCTCGTGATCGAGCTCGTCAAGGCCGAGGTCGCCTCGCTGAAGAACGAGCTGGCGGGCAAGGCGAAGAGCGCGGGTCTGGCCGTCGGCCTGTTCGCGGTCGCGGCCTTCCTCCTCCTGACCGCGTGGGCGACGCTGGTCGCCTTCGCGATCATCGGCATCGCCTCCTGGCTTCCGGCCTGGCTGTCGGCGCTGATCGTGACGGTCTTCTTCCTCCTGGTGGCCGTGATCCTCGCCCTCGTCGGCGTGCGCACCATCAAGAAGGCCGTGCCGCCGGTGCCGCAGGACTCGATCAACAGCATCAAGAAGGACGTCCAGGCGTTCAAGGGAGTGGGCAGCTATGACAACTGAGCGATCCGTCAGCAGCACCACGCCCCGCTTCGTCGACCCGGCGGAGCTGAAGCCCGGCCAGCTGAAGGCCGACATCGAGCGCGCTCGCTCCGAGCTGGCCGCGACCCTCGACGCGATCGAGTACAAGGTCAACGTGCCGCGCAAGGTGCGCACGGCCCAGCGGACGATCGAGCGCAAGCTCCAGGTGGTGCGCCGCCAGAACCCCTCCGCGCTGATCGCCGGAGCGGTCGGCGCCGCCGCCGCCGTGGGCCTCGTCGTCTGGGGCGTCGCGAAGCAGGTCATCGAGGACTGAGCGCCGGAGGGCCCGGGGTGCTAGCGTCCCGGGCCCTCCGGCGCCAGAGCCCCCGCCGCTTTTGTGCATCGGCACGAGCGGAGGGATGATGGATCAATGACCGATCAGACCGCCGGCACGGCGGGTCCCGTTCAGTCCGCCCCCGACACGAGCGCCGCCGCTCCGGCGCCGCAGCCCCCCGCCGATCAGGATCACTCCGATCAGGCCCTGGGATACACGCTCTGGGCGGTTCTCCGCAGGGATCCCGCACGTCCGTTCACCCTCTCCAGCGACGCCGTGGATCCCGCGGTGAAGCAGTACGAGCACCTCGTCGCCCAGCTCGAGGGCGAGGGCGTGACCGTCCGCGGCACCTACGACGTCTCGGCCCTGCGCGCCGACGCCGACATCATGCTGTGGCTCACGGGCCCGGCGCCCGAGGAGCTGCAGCGGGCCTACCGCGAGCTGCGGCGCACGGAGCTGCTGGTCGGCCTCCTGCCGACGTGGAACGCGATGGGCGTGCACCGCGACGCCGAGTTCAGCTCGAACCACCTCCCCGCCTACATGCGCGGGAAGGCGCCGGCCCGCTGGCTCACGGTCTACCCCTTCGTCCGCTCCTACGAGTGGTACATCCTCCCCGAGGAGGAGCGCCGCGCGATGCTCGCCCAGCACGGGCGCCAGGGCTCGCGGTTCCGCTCCGTCCTGACCAACACGGTCGCCTCGTTCTCGCTCGGCGACTACGAGTGGATCCTCGCCCTCGAGGACGAGGAGCTCGTCAACCTCGTCGACCTCATGCGCGACCTGCGCGCCACCGAGGCCCGCCGCCACGTGCGCGAGGAAGTCCCCTTCTACACAGGCCGGCGCATCGACGCCGACCAGATCGCCGAGGTGCTCCGATGAGCGACACGACCAGCGAGCCGATCCTCGTCCGCGGGGCCACCCCTGCGGCGGCGTCCGGCCCCGAGCACGTCGAGGTCCCCGTGGCCTACGACGCGATCCTCCTCGCCGGCTTCGGCGGGCCGGAGGGTCAGGACGACGTCATCCCGTTCCTCCGCAACGTCACCCGCGGCCGCGGCATCCCGGAGGAGCGCCTCGAGGAGGTCGCCCACCACTACCGCCACTTCGGCGGCGTCAGCCCGATCAACGCGCAGAACCGCGCGTTGAAGAAGGCGCTCGAGGCCGAGCTCGCGAACCGCGGCATCGACCTCCCCGTGCTCTGGGGCAACCGCAACTGGGCGCCCTACATGAGCGAGGCCGTCGCCGAGGCGAAGGAGCGCGGGTTCACCAACCTGCTCGCCATCGCCACCAGCGCGTACTCCTCCTTCTCGTCCTGCAGGCAGTACCGCGAGGACTACGCGGCGGCGCTCGACGCGACCGGCCTCGAGGGCGAGCTGCGGATCGACAAGGTGCGCCAGTTCTTCGACCACCCCGGCTTCGTCATGCCGTTCGTCAAGGCCGTCCACGACGGGCTCGACGAGCTGCGCGAGCGGATGCCCGACCTCGATGTCACGTCCGAGGTGGAGGTGCTGTTCTCGACGCACTCGATCCCCATGGCCGACGCCGAGCGCAGCGGACCTCACGAGCGCCACGACGACGGCACCGTCGTCGACGTGCACGAGTTCGGACCGGGCGGTGCCTACGAGGCGCAGCACCTCGCCGTCGCCGAGGTCGTCATGGCCGCCGCCACGGACGAGGACGTGCCCTGGCAGCTGGTCTACCAGTCGCGCTCCGGCCCGCCCACCCAGCCCTGGCTCGAGCCGGACATCAACGACGCCATCGCGGAGCTGCCGGCCCGCGGCCGCCGCGCGCTGCTGATCGTCCCGCTCGGCTTCGTGTCCGACCACATGGAGGTCATGTGGGACCTCGACAACGAGGCCCTCGAGACCTCGGAGGAGCACGGACTCGTCGCGCTCCGCGTCGCGACCCCCGGCACGGACCCGGTCTACGTCTCCGGCCTGATCGACCTGGTCCTCGAGCGCGTCAACGGCGTGCCGACCGAGGACCGGCCCTCGATGACGGCGCTCGGCCCCTGGTACGACGTCTGCCGCCCCGGTTGCTGCGAGAACGTGCGAGCGGGGTTCAAGCCCGCCCTGGCGGGAGTCGCACCGTGATGAGGAGTCGTCTGTCGTGAGCATCAGAGTCGGCACCCGCGCGAGCGCGCTCGCGGTGGCGCAGACCCGGATGACGGCCGATCTGATGTCGGCCGCCGCGGGGGTCCCCGTGGAGCTGGTGCGCATCGAGTCGGACGGCGACCGCATGCGCGGCTCGCTCGCCTCCCTCGGCGGCACCGGCGTGTTCGTCAGCGCCCTGCGCGACGCGCTGCTCGCCGGGCGCTGCGATGCGATCGTGCACTCGCTGAAGGACCTGCCCACCGCTCCGGTGGAGGGCCTGCTGCTCGGAGCGGTCCCCGAGCGGGAGGACCCGCGCGACGCGCTCTGCGCGCGCGACGGGCTCACCCTGGCGACTCTGCCGGTCGGAGCCCGCGTGGGCACGGGCTCGCCCCGCCGGCGCGCGGCGCTGCTGGCCGCCCGTCCGGACCTCGAGATCGTGGACATCCGCGGCAACATCGACACCCGGCTCCGGAGGGTGCTGCCCGGCAGCGACTCGCCGCTGGACGCGATCGTGCTCGCCCTGTCCGGCCTGCGCCGCCTCGGCCGGGTCGACGCGATCACCGAGGTGCTCGGCTTCGACGTCTCCCCGCACGCCCCCGGTCAGGGAGCGCTGGCCATCGAGGTGCGCGACGAGGAGCCGTCGGAGGAGCTGCGTGCCGCTCTCGCGGCGGTCGAGCACGTGCCGACCCGCGCGGCGATCACGGCCGAGCGGTCGCTCCTCGCCTCCCTCGAGGCCGGGTGCGCCGCTCCGATCGGAGCCTCCGCGGTCGTCGAGGAGGACCGCGTGGTCCTGCACGGCGTGGTCTTCGCCGTCGACGGCACGGCGTCCCTCGCACGGGAGGTCGCGGAGCCGGTCGATAACGGTTCGGTCGGCGGTGGTCGACACCGGGCGGATCCGCAGTATGGTGGTCGCGAACTGCCCGTCGTCGAAGCCGCGTTCCGTTGCGGCTCTCTGCTCGCTGACGCGCTTCTCGGTGCGGGTGCCGCCGAACTCGCACCCCTGGGAGCCCCTTCGTGATCGTCCCCGCCGCCTACTCCCAGTGGGAGAAGCCGTTGCAGGGGTGGCGCATCCTCGTCCCCCGCGGAGGCCCGTGGGGGGACGGTGTCGCCGCCGCTCTCCGAGCCAAGGGAGCCTCGCCCGTCGTCGCTCCGATGATCAACTTCGCGCCGACCGACGACTTCCCCGCGCTCGAGCAGGCCCTCGCCGACCTCGAGGCCGGCGCCTTCGACTGGATGACCGTCACGAGCGCCACCACGGTCGATGTCCTCTCCCTCCTGCGCACCACCGTGCCCGCGAGCACCAAGGTGGCGGCGGTCGGCGAGACCACGGCGGCCGCGCTCGTCGCCGCCGGGTACTCCGTCGACCTCGTCCCCTCCGAGGACAACTCCGCCCGCGGCCTCCTGGCCGAGTGGGAGGAGGCCACCGGCGGCCGACACCCCCTGCGCGTGCTGACGCTGCGGTCCGAGATCGCCAAGCCGCTGCTCACCGAGGGCCTCACCCGCATCGGGCACGACGTGCGCTCCGTGGTCGCCTACCGCACGGTCGGCGTCCCGGTGGAGGAGCGCGTCGTGGCGGATGTCGCCGGCGGAGCCGTGCACGCGATCCTCGTCACCTCGGGCAGCGTGGCGGAGCAGGTCCAGAAGCAGCTCGGCCCGGTGCCCGAGTCGATCCTCGTCGCCGCGATCGGCCCGCAGACCGCGAAGGACGCCCGCGCTTTCGGCCTGCGCGTCGACGTCGTCGCCGACGAGCGCTCGGCCTCCTCCCTCATCGACGCGGTCGCCGCCGTCGCCACGGAGCGCGCTCCCCGCTGAGCCGCCTCCCCGGCGCGACGTCGGCCGGGAGGGGCGGGCCTCGCCCCGCAGGCCAGGGATCCGCCTCTCGGCTGATGTCGTGCGTCCGGAGCACCTCCACGGGGTGAGGCGTCCGCGCTCCCGGGAGGTGCTCGGCGGGGCGGGATTACGCTGGAGGACATGACTGCCATCCGCCCGCGCCGCCTCCGCACGACCCCCGCACTCCGCCGTCTCGTCCAGGAGACGCGCATCCACCCGGCGCAGCTGATCCTGCCCCTCTTCGTGGCCGAGGGGACCACCGAGGCCCGGCCGATCGGGTCGATGCCGGGGGTGATGCACCACTCGCTGGACAGCGTCCGCGGAGCGGTGACGGAGGCGGCCGAGGCGGGGATCGGCGGTGTGATGCTGTTCGGCGTGCCGACCACGCGCGACGCGGTCGGCTCCGGTGCGACCGACCCCGACGGCGTGCTCAACGCCGCGACGCGGGTCGTCGTGGAGGAGGTCGGCGACGCGCTGGTCGTGCAGACCGACCTGTGCCTGGACGAGTTCACCGACCACGGCCACTGCGGTGTCCTCGACGACCGCGGGCGCGTCGACAACGACGCCACGCTCCTCCGCTACGAGGAGATGGCGCTCGCCCAGGCCGAGGCCGGCTCCCACCTGCTCGGGCTCTCGGGGATGATGGACGGCCAGGTCGGAGCGATCCGCGCCGCTCTCGACGGCGCCGGGCACCTGGACACCGCGATCCTCGCGTACTCGGCGAAGTACGCCTCCAGCTTCTACGGTCCGTTCCGCGAGGCCGTGCAGTCCACGCTCGAGGGCGATCGCCGCACCTACCAGCAGGACCCGGCGAACCGCCGCGAGGGCCTGCGCGAAGCGACCCTCGACCTCGCCGAGGGCGCCGACGTGGTGATGGTGAAGCCGGCCATGAGCTACCTCGACGTGCTCTCGGACGTCGCCTCCGTCTCGGACGTGCCGGTCTGGGCGTACCAGGTGTCGGGGGAGTACGCGATGATCGAGGCCGCCGCCGCGAACGGCTGGATCTCGCGCGAGCCGGCGATCCTGGAGTCGGTCACGGGGATCCTCCGCGCGGGGGCCGACGCGGTTCTCACCTACTGGGCCGTCGAGATCGCTCGCGACCTGCTGAGATAACCGCCTCCTCCTCCCGGGAGCGAGCCTCGGCATCTCGTCCGAAAGCGCCTCTCCGGCGCGAGGGCGCCGGGCGGCGCGCGTAACCTGGAGGGGTGACCACCTCGGCGAACGACACCCTGTACGAGCGTGCCCGGCACGCGATCCCCGGAGGCGTCAACTCGCCCGTCAGAGCGTTCCGCTCGGTCGGCGGGACCCCGCGCTTCATGGTCTCGGCCGCCGGCCCGTACATCACGGACGCGGACGGGCGCGAGTACGTCGACCTCGTCTGCTCCTGGGGCCCTGCCGTCCTCGGGCACGCGCACCCCGAGGTCGTCGCGGCCGTGCAGGAGGCGGCCGCCCGCGGTCTCTCGTTCGGCGCGTCCACTCCCGCCGAGACGGATCTCGCCGAGCTGGTCGAGGCGCGGATCACGGCCGGGGGAGTCTCGCCGATCGAGAAGCTCCGCCTGGTCTCCACCGGCACCGAGGCGACGATGACGGCGATCCGCCTCGCCCGCGGCGTCACCGGCCGCGACCTGCTGATCAAGTTCTCCGGCCACTACCACGGCCACTCCGACGGGCTGCTCGCCGATGCCGGCTCCGGTCTCGCGACCCTCTCGCTGCCCGCCTCCGCCGGCGTCACGGCCGCGACCGCGGCCCAGACGATCGTGCTGCCGTACAACGACCTCGAGGCGGTGCGCGCGGTCCTGGCCGAGCGTGGCGCCGACATCGCGGCGGTCATCACCGAGGCCGCGGCCGCCAACATGGGCGTGGTCGCTCCGGACCCGGGCTTCAACGCGGCCCTCGCCGAGCTCGTGCACGCGAACGGATCGCTGCTGATCATGGACGAGGTGCTGACCGGCTTCCGCGTGAGCGCCGGCGGCTGGTGGGGGCTCGAGAACCGCGGCGCCGAGGCTCCGTACCGGGCCGACCTCTACACCTTCGGCAAGGTCATCGGCGGAGGGATGCCGGTCGCGGCTCTCGGCGGCCGTGCGGACGTCATGGACCACCTGGCGCCGCTCGGGCCGGTGTACCAGGCGGGCACCCTCTCCGGGAACCCGGTCGCGGTGGCCGCGGGCATCCGGACGCTGCAGCTGGCCGACGACGCGGTCTACGCCTCGCTGGACGCCACGGCGCTGACGCTCCAGCGCGAGGTGTCGGCGGCGCTGACGGCCGAGGGCGTCGCGCACACGGTGCAGACGGCCGGGAGCCTCTTCAGCTTCATGTTCACGGACCTGGGCCGGCCGGTGCGGGACTACGCCGAGGTCCAGGCGCAGGAGTCGTTCCGCTACCCGGCGTTCTTCCACGCGATGCTCGACGCGGGCGTCTCGCTGCCGCCGTCGGTGTACGAGGCCTGGTTCGTCTCGGCCGCGCACGACGACGCGGCGATCGGGCGCATCGTGGACGCGCTGCCGGCGGCGGCGAAGGCCGCGGCGGCCGCTCGGGCGTAGGCTCCGGGGCCACCCGCGGATCAGGCGGGGGCCCGCCGCGCTGAAGCGGCGGACGTCCCGCGCGCCCGGCCGCCGGCGTGCGGCGACCGGGCAGGGGCCCTCAGCCCCGGCGCGAGACCGACTTCGGCAGCACGAACACCAGCGCGAAGGCGGCGACCGCCATCAGGGTGCTGAGGAGCATCGCGGGAGCCGCGGCGTCGAGGAAGCCCGAGGCGACCGTGTCCGGACCCGTGATGACGAGGCTCCCGAACAGCACGCTGCCGATGACCGCGATGCCCACGGCCGAGCCGATGCGCTGGATCGCCGAGATCACGCCGCTCGCCGCGCCCGCGTCCTGCGGGTCGACGGTCGAGACGATGAACTGCACGTTCGGGGCGATGAAGAAGCCGTTGCCGAGGCCTGCGATCAGCAGCGGCGGCAGGAGCTGCCAGTTGCTGATCGAGTCCGGGGTCGCGGTCAGCAGCACCAGCCAGACCCAGCCGAGCCCGATGGCGAGGAGCCCGCTGCCCATCACCAGGACGTTGCGCCCCAGGCGCGCGGTCATCCGGTTGCTCTGCGAGGAGCTGATGATGCTGCCGATCGCGAAGGGGATCGACACCAGGCCCGACTCGAGCGCGGTGTGGCCGAGGCCCGACTGCCAGAGCAGCGAGATGGTGAAGAAGATGCTCGTGAAGGCCGCGAAGTAGACCAGCGCGAGGATCACGCCTCCGGTGAAGGCCGGATGGCGGAACAGCGACGGCGGCACCAGGGGAGCGCGGCCGCGGCGGACATGGAGGACCTCCCAGGCGCCGAACGCGGCGAGGAGCAGGACTCCGCCGGCTATCGAGAGGAAGGTCCACAGCGGCCAGCCCTCGTCCTCGCCCTGGATGAGCGGGACGAGCAGGGCGACCAGGCCGCCGGAGACGAGCACGAGGCCGAGCCAGTCGACGCCTCCGCTCGGGGCGCGGTCGCCGGCCTCGAGGTCGCGACGGGCGGGGAGGAGGACCGCGGCGGCGATCAGGGTCGCGACGCCGATGGGCAGGTTCACCCAGAAGACCAGGCGCCAGCCGTTCTCGTCGCCGAAGGCCTGGATGATCAGGCCACCGATGATCGGGCCGAGCGCCGACGAGACGCCGAGGACCGCGCCCATGACCGCGAACGCCTTGCCGCGCGAGGGACCGCGGAACAGGAGCTGGATGTAGGCGTTGACCGCCGGGACGAAGACGCCGCCCGCCAGGCCCTGCACGATGCGGGCGATGACGAGCTGGGTGTCGTCCGCGGCCAGTCCGCACGCGGAGCTGGCGACGGTGAAGAGGGCGATGCCGCTGACGAAGACCCACTTGTGCCCGAAGCGGTCGCCGAGGCGGCCGGCGGGGATGAGGGCGAGGCCGAACGCGAGGGCGTAGCCGGAGATGATCCAGGAGAGCGTCGACTCGGAGGCGTCGAGCGTGGTGCGGATGGTGGGCAGCGCCACGTTCACGATGGTCGTGTCGAGCAGGGCGATGAACATGCCCGCGAGCAGGACGATCAGCGAGCGCCAGGCGCGCTTGTCGGGGGCGGGAGGGGCGCCGGTCGATCGGGCGGTCGACGTCTCGGTCATCGCAGGAGTGCCTTTCGAGCAGGGGGGGAGGGGTGGTCCGTCAGACCTGTTCGAGGGACGCGACCGGATGTGAATGCTCGCAGGAGAAACCGGGTTTCCGCACGCCGGGATCTGTGGGGGCCTTCAGGCGGAGGGCGCGCCGCAGGCTCGCCTCGCGGGGCGTCAGCGGATGCGCGACTCCGCCAGACGGGCGCAGTCGATGCAGAGCTCGGCCGTGGGCCGGGCGGCGAGGCGGGCGGCCCCGATCGGGCGGCCGCACGAGGCGCAGTTCCCGTAGCCGCCGGTGCCGAGGCGGGCGCGAGCGGCGTCGAGCTCGCGCGCCGTGCGGGCGAGAGCGTCGCGGACTCCGGCCATCCGCGACCACTCGGCCGAGAGCGGCGTGCCCTCCGGGTCGTGCTCGTCATCGGCGGTGCCGTCGGCACGGTCGCGCAGGAGCTCGGCCAGCGAGGCCTCGAGCCGGGCCGCCTCGTCGCGCGTCTCGGCCTGCCGCTCGGCCAGCAGCGCGTCGAGGAGGCGCGCCTCGTCCGGATCCATCGGCATCCGACCATGCTGCCACCCACGCGAGCGGCGGGGCATCGTTGTGCGATCCGGCGCTGACCCGGCGGCGGGCGGCGGGGCAGACTAGAGGCATGCCCGTCGTGACCGTGCTCCCCGACCGCCTCGAACTCCGCCTCACCGCGGCCGAGCGACTGCTCGCGTTCCACCGCAGCGACGTCGTCGTCGACCGGTCGAGCATCCGCTCGGCGACGGTCACCGAGGACCCCTGGATCTGGGTGCGGGGCATCCGCGCGCCGGGCACCGCGGTGCCGCTCACGCTCGCGGCCGGCACGTGGAAGTTCCACGGCGGCAAGGACTTCCTGCTGATCAAGCGCACCGCCTCGGCCGTCGTGATCGACCTGGTCGACGAGGACTACTCCCGCCTGATCGTGAGCACCAAGCACGCGCCCGAGCTGATCGCGGCCCTCCAGCTGGGGACGACGACCGCGGCGATCCCCGTGATCGAGACCGACGACCTCGTGATCGTCCCCGAGGTCGCCGAGCAGGCGGAGCGGGCACAGGCGGCCGCCGCGGAGAAGCGCGCGAAGAAGAAGGCGAAGGCGGCGGAGGCCGCGGCCGTGGCCGCGGAGGCGGCGGGTCCGGCGACGGTGGTCGAGGGCCGGGAGGCGGCGAGCAGCGGGAGCGCGGCGGCCGCGGCTCCGGAGGCGGACGGCGCCGCGGAGGACGTCGCGGCTCCGACGGAGTCAGCAGCGGGGGCCGCTCCGAAGAGCCCGAAGGCCACGCCGAAGGGCGCTCCAAAAACGAGTGCTCGGACCGCCGCGAGCACGCCGGCCGAGTCCGGGGCTTCCGCGGCCGTGGACGTCATCGGCTCCGAGCCGATCGACTCCGCAGCTCCGGTGAAGCCCGCCGAGCCGAAGCCCGCGGAGCCGAAGCCCGCCGAGAAAAAGTCCGCGGGATCGAAGCCCGCCGAGCCAAAGCCCGCCGGATCCGAGTCCGCCGAGCCCGCCCCCGCGAAGCCGGGGCCGGCCGCGAAGCCCGCGCCGAAGCCCCGCACGCCGGCGAAACCCCGCGCCGCGCGCCCCGACTCCTCCGTCGGTCACGCGTCGGCCGAGCCGAGCGGCGCCACCGAGGCCGCGGAGTAGCGCACCGCCGCACGAGCAGCAGCCACGCAGCGCCGGCCGAGGCGCCCCCTCCTCCACGCTCGAGGCGGGCGGACGCCCTCCGCCGACGCCGTGCCCTCAGGCGCGGACGTCCACCAGCGTCCGACCGTGCGAGCGGCCGGCGAGCACGTCCTCGGCCGCGTCGACCGCCCCGCCGAGCGGCACCGTCGTCGTCAGCTCGTCGAGCAGCTCCAGGTCGAGGTCGTGAGCGAGGCGGCGCCAGGCCTCCTCGCGGAGCTTGCGCGGCGCCTCCACCGAGTTGATGCCGGCCAGCGTCACTCCGCGCAGGATGAACGGCATCACGCTCACAGGCAGGTCCGGGCCCTGCGCGAGACCGCACGCCGCCACGGTGCCGCCCCACCGCGTCTGCGCGAGGGCGTTCGCGAGCGTGTGCGAGCCGGCGGAGTCCACCGCTCCCGCCCAGCGCTCGGACTGCAGCGGCTTCCCGCCCTCCTGCAGCTCGGCGCGGTCGATGACGTCGGAGGCGCCCAAGCGCTGGAGCAGAGCGCCGTGCTCGCCGAGCCGGCCGGTCGAGGCGACGACCTCGTGGCCCAGGCGCGCCAGGAGCGCGACGGCGAGCGACCCCACGCCTCCCGAGGCCCCCGTCACCAGGACGGGACCGCTGCCCGGCCGCACGCCGTGCCGCTCGAGCGCCAGCACGGCCAGCATCGCCGTGAAGCCCGCGGTGCCGATCGCTCCGGCCCGTGCCGCCGAGATGGCGCCGGGCAGCCGGAGCAGCGACGCGGAGTCGACACGCGCCCGCTCGGCGAGCCCGCCGTCGTGGCGCTCGCCGAGGCCGGCGCCGTTGAGCACCACCCGGTCGCCGGAGTCGAAGCGCTCGCCCGCCTCGCCGTCCGCGTACTCCACGGTGCCGACCAGGTCGATGCCGGCGACGAGCGGGGTGCGGCGAACGATCCCGGGCCGCCCCGCCAGCGCCAGGGCGTCCTTGTAGTTGACGCTCGAGTACTCGACGGCGATCGACACGTCGCCGTGCGAGCGGTCGGGAGCGTCGCGCTCGAGGAGGCGGGCTCGGTTGGGGGTGTCGGTGTCGGAGTCGGAGTGCCGCTCGACGACGATGGCTCGGTACATGGGCCCACGCTACGCCCGCGGGCCCGCGGCCGGGCGGTCAGTTCAGGGGCCGGGTGCCCTCGGGGAGCGATCCGCCGGAGTAGAGGGCGGAGGCCGCGTCCTGGAGCGCCGTCAGGGCGACGCGCTGCGTCCACGGACCGTAGGAGACGCGGGCCAGCCCGAGCTCCTCGAAGCGGGCGGGGGACTGCGATCCGGGGACGCCGATGACGCTGACGCGCTGCCGCCCGAGGGCGGCGACGAGGGACTCCAGCTCGGCGTCCTGGAGCAGCCCGGGGACGAAGAAGCAGGTGGCGCCGGCGTCGAGGTAGGCGCGGCCGCGCTCGACGGCGTCGGCCAGGACCTCGCCGCGGTCGCGGTCGCCGGCGCGGAGGAGCACATCCGTGCGGGCGTTGAGCGCGAAGGGCACCGCCTCCTCCTCGGCCGCGGCGACGGCCTTCTCGACCGCTCGCAGCGCCTCCGGGAGCGGCTTCGCCTGGTCCTCGAGGTTCGCGCCCACGACGCCGATCCCGATCGCGCGGCGGACCGTCTCGCCGGCGTCGCCGTAGCCCGCCTCGAGGTCGGCCGAGACCGGGACCTCGACGGCGGCGACGATGCGCTCGATCATGCCCAGGTGCAGCTCCAGCGGGATCCGCTCGCCGTCCTCGTAGCCGAACGCCGCCGCGATGGAGTGGCTGGCGGTCGCGAGCGCCCGGGTCTCCGGGAGCGCGGCGACCGTGGTCGCGCTGATCACGTCCCAGACGTTCACCACCTGCAGCAGCTCGGGGGCGGTGTGGAGGTCGACGAGGGTGCGCCCGCGCGCTTCGATGCTCATGGCACGAGCGTAGGGCCCGCGTGCGCGGCGCAGGCCGCCGCATCGCAGTCGGCGCAGACCACGAGCTGGGCGCGGCAGGAGAGGTCGGTGCAGTTGCGCATCCGGCTGGTCGGCGCGGCGCACGAGGTGCAGCGGCCCAGCACCTCGGCGTCGGGGGAGAAGGAGATGGAGCCGCGGCCGTCGAAGACGTACAGGGCCCCCTTCCACAGACCGCGGTCGCGCCGCGCCTCGGCGTAGCGGACGACGCCTCCGTCGAGCTGGTACACCTCGCCGAAGCCGCGCGCCGTCATCAGGCTCGACAGCACCTCGCAGCGGATGCCGCCGGTGCAGTACGTGACCACGGGCCGGCCCTTGAGGTGGTCGTAGACGCCGGCGTCGAGCTGCTCGACGAACTCGCGGGTGCTGGAGACCCCCGGCACGATCGCCCCCTCGAACCTGCCGATCTCGGCTTCGAAGGCGTTGCGGCCGTCGAAGAGCACCACGTCGTCGCGCTCGGCGACGAGGGCGTCCAGCTGGTCCGGGTCGAGCCGCGGAGCCGTCCCGACGACCCCGTCGGCGTCGACCCGCAGCTCGTCGGGCGCGCCGAACGAGACGATCTCGTCGCGCACCTTCACCGAGAGACCGGGGAAGTCGAGGCTGCGGCCGTCGTCGTCGAGGCCGGAGCCGTCGCTCCACTTCACCTCGAGTCCGTGGAATGCCGAGTGCTCACGGGTGCGGCGGACGTAGCGCTTCAGGGCGTCCATCCCGCCGCCCAGCGTGCCGTTCACCCCGTGCTCCGAGATCAGCAGGCGCCCGCGCAGGCCCAGCGACTCGCACAGCTCGCGCTGCCACAGCCGCACGGACTCGGGGTCGGCCAGCGGCACGAAGCGGTAGAACAGCAGGATCTTCGGCAGCACCGGCACATCCTACGAGGACGTCCGGACCGGGGCGCGGCGTGTGGCAGCATCGTCGGGTGCCCGACGCCTCCGCCCCCGTGCCGCACTCCCGCCTCGAGGACGTCTTCGGTCTCGTCACCGGTGCGTTCGTCGTGTCGCTCGGCCTCTACCTGCTGCGCGCGAGCCAGGCGGTCACGGGCGGCACCGCGGGTCTCGCACTGCTGCTGGGGTACCCGCTCGACATCCCGTTCGGCGTGATCCTCGTCACGGTCAACGTGCCGTTCCTCGCCCTCTCGCTGTGGAAGAAGGGCTGGCGCTTCACGCTGCGGACCATGTTCTCGATCGTGCTGGTCTCGGTCCTGGCGGGCCTGCACCCGCTGGCGTTCGGCGAGCTGCGGATCGAGCCCGTCTACGGCGTCCTCACGGGCGACGTGCTCGCGGGGATCGGCCTCCTGATCCTCTTCCGGCACGGGTCGAGCCTGGGCGGATTCAGCATCGTCGCCCTGATCGCGCAGGAGCGGCTCGGCTGGCGGGCGGGCTACGTGATGATGGCGCTCGACGCGTGCGTGGTCGCGGCCGCGCTGCTGGTGGTGCCTCCGCTGAACGTGCTGATCTCGGCGGCGGGAGTGGTGGTGCTCAACCTGGTCCTGGCGTTCAACCACCGGCCCGGGCGCTATCTCGGGTCCTGACCCCCTCCGCAAGCCCTTCGGCGCGCACCGCCGGGTTCCTAGGCTGAGGGCGCGGGCCCCCGCCCGCCCTTCCCGAACGGAGAAACCGGATGTCCGACTGGACCTACGACCCCTACGCCCGCCTCGGCGAGGTGCCGACCTTCGCGCTCGAGAGCGACGACATCGTCGACGGTGCGCCCCTGTCCGCCCGCCACTACGGCGAGGGCTCCGGCGGCGAGGACGTCTCGCCGCACCTGCGCTGGTCGGGAGCCCCCGCCGAGACGAAGAGCTTCGCCGTGACGGTGTTCGACCCCGACGCGCCCACCGGCTCCGGCTTCTGGCACTGGGCCGTCTACAACCTCCCGGCCGACACCACGGAGCTCCCGACGGGAGCCGGAGCCGCCGGCTTCGAGCTGCTCCCGGCGGGCGCGCAGACGCTGCCCAACGAGATGCGGCTGCGCCAGTTCGTCGGAGCGGCGCCGCCGGACCGCGAGCACCGCTACTTCTTCGTGGTGCACGCCCTCGATGTCGAGTCGCTCGACCTCGACCCGGAGTCGACGCCGGCGATCCTCGGCTTCAACGCGCACTTCCACACCCTAGCGCGGGCGCAGATCGTCGCCACGGCGACGCCGGACGGCGCGAAGGACTGACCGCTCCGCGGGGAGCGCGCGCTACCCGAAGAGGGTGCGCGCCTCCTCGTAGCGGGCGTCCGGCACCGTCTTGAGGGTGCCGAGCGCCTCGGCGAAGGCCACGTGGTAGATGTCGGTGCCGCGCAGGGCGACCATGCGGCCCCAGTGCTCGGCGACGACGGAGTCGATGGCGGCCATGCCCAGGCGGGTCGCGAGGACGCGGTCGAACGCGGTGGGCGTGCCTCCGCGCTGGATGTGGCCGAGCGTGGTGGCGCGGGTCTCGATGCCGGTGCGCTCCTCGATGAGCGGAGCCAGCAGCTCGCCGATGCCGCCGAGGCGGGGCCGGCCGAAGGCGTCGAGGCCGCGCTCGGAGTGGGCGTCGTCCATCGTGTCGAGCGAGAAGCCCTCGGCGACCACGACGAGCGGTGCGCGCCCGCGGTCCTGCGCGCTCTGCACCCACTCGACGATCTGGTCGAGGGAGGTGCGCTTCTCCGGGATGAGGATGACGTGGGCGCCCGCGGCCATGCCGGAGTGCAGGGCGATCCAGCCGACGTGGCGGCCCATGACCTCGGCGACCATGCAGCGGCCGTGCGAGTCGCCGGTGGTGCGGAGACGGTCCATCGCGTCGGTCGCGATGCCGACGGCCGTGTCGAAGCCGAAGGTGTAGTCGGTGGCGCCGAGGTCGTTGTCGATGGTCTTCGGGACGCCGACGATCTTGAGGCCCGCGTCCGTGAGGCGCTTGGCCGCGGCCAGGGTGCCCTCGCCGCCGATCGCGATGATCGAGTCGATGCCGTTGCGGTCCATCATCTCGGCGATCTTCTCGGGGCCGCCGTTCTCGCCCTCGAAGGGGTTCGTCCGGCTGGTGCCGATGATCGTGCCGCCCTGCTTGGCGATGCCCTGGATCTCGGGGCGGCCCAGGGGCAGGAGGTCGCCGTCGACCACTCCGCGCCAGCCGTTCCGGAAGCCCACGAACTCCTGGTCGTAGACCTTGATGCCCTTGTAGACGGCACCGCGGATGACGGCGTTGAGGCCGGGGCAGTCGCCACCGGAGGTCAGGATCCCGATCTTCACCCGCTCAGGTTAGAGGACCCGGTGAACGGATGTGCACGCGGACGACGACGGGCCCCTCCTCGCCGCCTCGAGGAAGGGCCCGTCGTCGTGCTCTGTGCTGGTGGGACTAGGTCGTGACGAGCTCGCCGTTGACGCCGCGGGGGAAGAATCCGCCGGTGCGCGTGCCGGCCGCGGGGTTCAGGTACACGATGTTGAGGACCTGGCCCGGGGTGCGGCTGAACGCGATGGAGCTGCCGTCGGTCGGGACGATGTTCGCCTGGCCGTTGACCTTGACGCCCTGGTCGAGGTCGGTCTTGCCGTCGAGGCTGTCGCGCGCGTCGGAGAGCTTGTTCGCCGAGTCGGACAGGTCGGCGGCGTAGATCGCCGAGCGGATCGCGCCCGCGTGGTACGCCTCCACCGCGAGGATGCCGGCGGCCGCGTCGAGGTAGGTCTTCGACTGGATGAGCGGGGCGGCGCCCTTGTAGGCGGTCACTCCCACGTCCTCGAAGACGAAGGCGCCGAGCAGGAAGTTCGACTCGCTCGCGAACGGGTCGAACGACTGACCGGCCTTGATCAGCCCCGCCGCAACGGCGGCGGAGTTGAAGCTGTCCTTCAGGTTGATCGCCGGGCGGGCCACCTTCGCGGTGCCCAGCGCGGCCCGCAGGAACTGCACGTGGGCCTTCTCGTCGTTCGCGACCTCGGTGGCGAAGCTCTTCAGCCACGGGGTCTTGAAGTCGACGGGGCGGCCGCCGATGACGCCGCCGGGCGTGCCCTTGCCGGTCACGTCCGAGCCGCCGAGGCCGGTGCCGTAGACGGCGCGGAGGTAGAACTCGGCCTCGAGGTACTCGAGGTTGAGGGCGAAGTTGAGGATCGAGGCGTCGCTGGGGCCGCTGGCAGCGACCTCCTCGGCGGAGGCGGTGGGCGCGGCGAGGGCCGCGGCTCCGATGCCGAGGCCGGCGACGCCGGTGGCCTCGAAGAAGCGGCGACGGTCGAGAGCGGTCTCAGAGCTCTTGACGATCGCGTTGCGGATGAAGGTCGTGTCGAACATGTGCGCATCTCCAGTGATAGGCGGGTGCCGGGCGGCTGGAGCGCCGCCGCGACAGCGCGAAGCTACGCCCGGGATCGACCTGCTGACCAGTGGAAACGGGCGATCGGATCCGCGCATGTGTTCACGCCGTCTGAACCAATCCGCCGGGCGTGTCGCTCCGAACACGTCGTGAATGGGGGTTCTGTGCAGGAGCGTCCGATCCGGTGTCGGAGCCGCCGGTTACCATCACTGCGTGTCGATCCCCGCCCCTGCTCCGGAGCCCGCCTGGGCGACGGTCTACGCGCCGGCGGAGCCGGTGAGCCTCGCGCTCACCCTCCGCACGCTGCTGCGGGGCTCGGGCGACCCGACCATGCTCCTCGACGCGTCCGGCTTCTGGCGGGCGTTCCGCACGCCGCTCGGCCCGGGCACCCTGCATCTGCGGCAGGCGGTGGACGGCGCGGTCCACGCGCGCGCCTGGGGCGGGGGAGCGGAGTGGCTGATCGACGCGGTCCCCGAGCTCCTCGGCCACGGCGACGACTGGAGCGGGCTCGACCTGTCGGCCCACGCGCCGCTCGCCGAGGTGCTCCGCCGCTCGTCGGGCCTGCGCCTCACGCGCGCGAACCTGGTGTTCGAGATGCTCGCGCCGTCGGTCCTCGAGCAGAAGGTCACGAGCACGGAGGCGTGGCGCGCCTACCGGGTGCTGGTGCGCCTCCACGGGGAGCCCGCCCCGGGGCCGGTCGCTCTGCACGTGGCTCCGAGCGCGCAGCAGTGGCGGCGCGTGCCCTCGTGGGACTGGCACCGCGCGGGAGTGGATCCGCGGCGCTCGCGGACCGTCCTCACCGCCGCGCTCGTCGCCTCCGGCCTCGAGCGGACCCTCGCGCTCGGGCGGGGCGGCGACGAGGTCGCCCGCCGGCTGCAGTCGGTGCCGGGGATCGGGCCGTGGACGGCGTCCGAGGTGATGATGCGCGCCCACGGAGATCCGGACGCGGTCAGCGTGGGCGACTACCACCTGGCCGCGGCCGTCGGCTTCGCGCTCACGGGCCGGCTCGGGGTCGACGACGACGGCATGCTCGAGCTCCTCGAGCCGTGGCGCGGGCACCGGCAGCGGGTCATCCGGCTGATCGGCTGCAGCGGAGCGAGGAAGCCGCGGCACGGCCCGCGGATGACCATCCAGGACCACCGCCGGCACTGATCCGCTCCTCCACAGGGGCGGCTCGCGGGCGAGTCGGCGCGACCACCGCGTCACGCCGCGTCCGGGCGGCGGGTCGGGCTTAGCCTCGGAGGATGCAGCAGTCGACGACCCCAGGTGTGCCCGGCAGCGACCCGGAGCGCGAGCCCGACGAGGCGGCCGTGCGGAGCGGGGTCGACGCGACGATCGGTGGTCGGACGCCGGAGGGCGGCACGGGGTCGGACGACGAGGTCGAGGCCGGTGAGGCGCGCGACTCCGTGAGCGGGGCCGAGGTCGTGCCGGCGCCGGAGTCCGCGTCCGAGAACGTGGCCGAGCCTCAGGACGACCAGGAGTCCGACGCTGAGGACGTGGCTGAGCCTCAGGACGAGCAGGAGTCCGACGCTGAGGACGAGGACCTGCGCGAGCCCGGTCTTCAGGACGAGGACGAGGTCGTGCGCGACGCTCAGGACGAGGCCGTGAGCGAGCCCGATGCAGAGGACGAGGTCGTGCGCGACGCTGAGGACGAGGTCCTGCGCGGGCCCGACGCCGCGTCGGAGTCGGAGCTCGCCGCGCCCGCCGCCGCCGAGCCCGAGGTCGACGACCGCCCGATGATCGAGCGCGTCGAGTCCCTGGTCCGCCGCTGGATCGCGCGCAGCGGCGAGTTCCCGGTCGAGCCCGCCGCCCAGCGGCTCGCGGGCGTGCTCCAGGACCCGAACGGACTCGACTTCACCGTCGGGTTCGTCGACGGCGTCGCCCGGCCCGAGGACCTCTCGGTCGCGGCCGAGAACCTCGCGGCGCTCACCGCGAAGACGCCCGCCTTCCTCCCCTCCTACCTGCGCGCCGCGATCAGCACCGGCGGCGCCGTCGGCCCCGTGCTGCCCTGGGTGGTCGTGCCCGCGGCCCGCCGGGTCCTCCGCCGCCTCGTCGGGCACCTCGTGGTCGACGCGTCGGAGGCGCGTCTCGGTGCGGCCGTCGCCGCGCTGCGCGAGGGCGGCGACCGGCTCAACCTCAACCTCCTCGGCGAGGCCGTGCTCGGCGAGCGCGAGGCCCGCCGCCGCCTCGAGGGGACCCTCCGCCTGCTCGAGCGGCCGGACGTCGATTACGTCAGCGTCAAGGTCTCGAGCGTCGTCAGCCAGCTGTCGATGTGGGCCTTCGAGGAGGAGGTCGACCGCGTCGTGGAGCGTCTCACCCCGCTCTACCAGGCCGCCGCGTCCGGAGCCGACCCCACCTTCATCAACCTCGACATGGAGGAGTACCGCGACCTCGATCTGACGGTCGCCGTGTTCCGGCGCCTCCTCGAGCAGCCGGGCATGCTCGACCTCGAGGCGGGCATCGTGCTGCAGGCCTACCTGCCCGACTCCGTCCGCGTGCTCGACGAGCTGACCGGGTGGGCGCAGGAGCGCCGGGCCCGCGGCGGAGCCCCGATCAAGGTGCGCGTCGTGAAGGGCGCGAACCTCGCGATGGAGCGGGTCGACGCGGCCCTGCACGACTGGCCGCTTGCGACCGTCGGCAGCAAGGTGGAGGCCGACACGAACTACAAGCGCCTGCTCGACCGGGCGCTGCGGCCGGAGCGCGTCGACGCGGTGCGCGTGGGCGTCGCCGGGCACAACGTCTTCGACCTCGCCTGGGCGTGGCTCACGGCGACCGAGCGCGGGGTGACCGGCGCGGTCGAGATCGAGATGCTGCTCGGGATGGCGACCGGGCAGGCGCGCGCCGTCCGCGAGGACGTGGGACGCCTCCTCCTCTACACGCCCGTCGTGCACCCGCACGAGTTCGACGTGGCCATCTCGTACCTCATCCGCCGGCTCGAGGAGAACAGCAGCCCCGAGAACTTCCTGTCGGCCGCGTTCCGCCTCGACGACGAGGAGGTGCTGCAGCGGGAGCTCGGCCGCTTCCGCGCCTCGCTCGAGGCCCTCGACGACTCCGTCCCGCCGCCGAACCGCACGCAGGACCGCCTGCGGGAGTGGTCCTCCGGCTCCGGCCGCCGCCTCGTGCAGGAGCACGCCCGCGCCGGCGAGCGGGCGCAGGACCCGGCCGCCGCGGGCCTGACGCAGGCCGTCCTCGGCCTCAGCCGCGGCTCCGGTGCGGCCGCCGCGACCGCGGGCTTCCACAACGAGCCCGACACCGACCCCGCCCTCCCCGGCAACCGACGCTGGGCGCGCCTGATCACCGAGCGCATCGCCGGGTCGACCATCGGAGCGGGCACGGCCGACGCCGCACGCGTGAGCACCGAGGCGGAGCTCCAGGAGGTGCTGCGCACGGTGTCCCGCCGCGCGGAGCGCTGGGGCGAGCGCCTGGGCTACGACCGAGCGGCCGTGCTCGACCGCGCCGGCCTCGTCCTCGCCGCGAACCGCGACCGCCTGATCGAGGTGATGGCCTCCGAGACCGGCAAGACGATCGCCGAGGCCGACCCCGAGGTCTCCGAGGCCATCGACTTCGCCCACTACTACGCCACCCGCGCCCGCGAGCTCGACGCCGTCACCGGGGCCACCTTCGTCCCCGCTCGGGTCACCGTCGTCGCTCCGCCGTGGAACTTCCCGGTCGCCATCCCGGCCGGATCGATCCTCGCGGCGCTCGCCGCCGGCTCCGGAGTCGTGGTGAAGCCGGCGCCCCAGGCCCGCCGCTCGGCCGCTGTGCTCGTCGAGGCGCTCTGGGACGCGGGCATCCCGCAGGAGCTCCTCGCCCTGGTCGACCTCGACGAGGAGGAGCTGGGACGGGCGCTGATCACCGACCCCCTCGTGGACCGCGTGCTGCTCACCGGCTCCTACGAGACCGCCCGCCTCTTCCGCTCCTGGCGGCCCGGCCTCGCACTGCAGGCCGAGACCAGCGGCAAGAACGCGATCATCGTCACTCCCCACGCCGACTACGACCTCGCCGTCGCCGACATCGTCCGCAGCGCCTTCGGGCACGCCGGCCAGAAGTGCTCCGCCGCCTCCCTGGTGATCCTGGTCGGCTCGGTCGCCCGCTCCAAGCGCTTCCGCGCTCAGCTGGTCGACGCCGTCACGTCGCTCCGCGTCGGCCGGCCCGACGACCCGTCGGCGGTGATGGGGCCGCTCATCGAGGAGCCCACCGGCAAGCTCCTGCACGCGCTCACCACGCTGGGCGGAGGCGAGTCGTGGCTCGTCGAGCCGCAGCGGCTCGACGAGAGCGGCACGCTCTGGTCGCCCGGGATCCGCGAGGGCGTCACCGAGGACAGCTACGTCCACCTCACCGAGTTCTTCGGCCCGGTGCTCGGGATCATGCACGCGGCGACCCTCGAGGACGCCGTCCGGATGCAGAACGGCACCGAGTACGGGCTCACGGCCGGGCTCCACTCCCTGCACGCCGACGAGCTCGCCCTCTGGATCGACTCGGTCGAGGCGGGCAACCTCTACGTCAACCGGGGCATCACCGGAGCCATCGTCCGGCGCCAGCCCTTCGGCGGCTGGAAGCGCTCGTCCGTCGGCGGCGGCGCGAAGGCGGGCGGACCCAACCACCTCATCGGCCTCGGCTCCTGGAAGCCCTCGCCCGCGCGCTCCTCCTCGACGCTGCACCTGCGCGGCCTCGACGACCGCGCGCGCCAGTTCATCGAGGCGGCCCAGTCCTCGCTCCGGTTCGAGCAGTTCGACCTGCTCCGCCGCTCCGCCCTCTCCGACCAGCTCGCCTGGGCGACCGAGTTCGGCGTCGTCACCGACATCTCGAAGGTCGGCGTCGAGCGGAACCTGTTCCGCTACCTCCGCGTGCCGATCGCGCTGCGCCTGGCCGACGGCGGCGACCTCGGAGAGCTCCTCCGCGTCATCGCCGCGGGCCTGCTGACCCGCTCCCGGATGGACATCTCCACGTCCCTCCCGCTCCCGCCGCGGGTCCAGGAGATGCTCGGCGGCGACGAGCTCGCCGAGATGGCGGGCCTCGTCCCGCGCATCGTCGTCGAGACCGACGCCCAGTGGCTCGAGCGCGCCGCGGCCGGCCGCATCACGACGCCGCGCATCCGCATCATCGGCGACATCGTCTCCGACCGCGTCGACGGTTACGCGGGCCCGCAGGCCCCCGGCAGCCCGACGCACGGACAGCAGGCCCTCGTCCGCCGATCGTCCGACTCGACCGGCTCCTTCACCGACGTCGTCGCCGGCATGACCCGCGGCAGCACAGGCAAGCCGGTCCCGCTCACCCGCGCCGACGGATCCCGCGTCCCCCTCGCGACCGCCCTCGCCGAAGCCCTCGGCGGCGCCCTCGACACCGCCGTCTACGCCGACCCGGTCACCCCCGCCGGCCGCGTCGAACTGCTGCCCTTCCTCCGCGAGCAGGCGATCTCGATCACGAACCACCGCTTCGGCAACCCGATCGATCTGAGCGACGACGTGCTGTGAGTTGGATTCCACGCCCGTCCCTGACGGGCGTGGCGCGGTCGGCTTCGCGACGGGGTGCGTTCTGTGGAGCGGGGGGCGTTCGGCTACAGCGATCCGCTGGTACGCGGATCGCTGGTTCGCCTCGGGGGCGGTGCTCGCGGGGATGGTGTGGATCGTGTGTGGCGCGGTCGGCTTCTCGACGGGGTGCGTTCTGAGGAGCGGGGTGCGTACGGCTGCAGCGATCCGCTGGTATGCGGATCGCTGGTTCGCCTCGGGGGTGGTGCTCGCGACTGGTTCGGAACGCGGGTCGCGAGGGCCGACGGGGGGACTTACTTGTCGCGGCAAGTAGTGGGTAGGGTGGGGGGATGAGTGCGCCCGAGACACGCTGGCTGACGCCCGATCAGCTCGACGCCTGGCTGCGCTTCATCGCGGTCGTGGAACTGCTGCCGGGCGCCCTCGACACGCAGCTGCAGCGCGACGCGGGGCTCACGCACTTCGAGTACCTGACGCTGGCGATGCTGTCCGAGGCGCCTGACCGCGCCCTCCGGATGACCACGCTCGCCGCCCGCACCAACGCGACCCTGCCCCGGCTCTCGCACGTGGTGACCCGCCTCGTCGCCCGCGGCTACCTCGAGCGCCGCCCCTGCGCCTCCGACGGCCGCGCCACGAACGCGGTGCTCACCGACGCCGGCCTCCAGAAGATCGTCGACACGGCGCCCGGTCACGTCGCGACCGTGCTGGCCGACGTCATCGATCCGCTCGACGCCGAGAAGATCCCGCAGCTGGCCGACATCATGTCCCGCATGCTCACCCGGCTCGACCCCGAGGGCAGGATGACGGTCGACGCCGTGCGCTCCTCGCTCGGAGACCCCGACACCCGCTCCTGCTGAGCGCGCCGACCCTTACTCCCGGGGCGGACCGGCCTCGGCCGCGGCCGGATCCGTGTACAGGGACTCCCGGACGTGGCCGTCAGGGTCCTCGAGGCCGCGCGCCCGCATGGAGCCGAGGTCCTGCACCGCGACCGGCTCGGCGCCGCCGGAGGCCGGACCGTTCCCGACCTCCTCCCGACTGCCGACGCTCACCGCGAAGAGGGCCTGCACCTGGGAGCGCGCGTCGACGATCTCCTTCGACCTGGAGGTCGAGAAGGAGGGGTGCGGGAGGAGCATCGCGGACACGTGCTCGGAGGCGACGGAGCAGGCGGCGGCGTCGCTGAACAGAGGATTCAGGGCCGAACAGAAGATCCGGGGTCCGGCCGAGCGCTGGGGAGAACGCCCTCGAGCGCTCCGGATCCGTCAAAGGGAGGCCGACGAGGATCGAGTCGACGGCCCTCCGCGTCAGTCCGGCGATCGGCCGGGCGACACGCGGTAGGCCATGCCATCATCACCTCGTGCAGTTCACCACGACGCTCTTCCAGATCGGCAACAGCACCGGCATCGAGGTGCCGCCCGAGGTCCTCGAGGCCCTCGGCGGCGGCAAGCGTCCCGCCGTCGCGGTGACGGTGAACGGCTACCGCTTCACCAGCACGGTCGGAGCGATGGGCGGACGCGCGCTCATCCCGTTCTCGGCCGAGAAGCGCCGCGAGACGCAGCTCGCCGGCGGTGACGCGATCGACGTCGTGATCGAGCTCGACACCGCGCCGCGCGAGGTCGTCGTGCCGGAGGACCTGGCGTCCGCGCTGGCCTCAGCGGGCGCTGTGGAGCGCTTCGCCGCGCTCTCGCCCAGCGCGCGGAAGGCCCACGTCACGTCGGTCGAGGGCGCGAAGGCCGCCGAGACGAGGGCGCGCCGCGTCGCCTCGATCGTCGCGGCGCTCGCCGGCTGACGGGCGCGCCACGGTCCGTGACGCGACCTCCCCGCCGGATAGGCTGCCTCCGGCGCCCCACGGCGGAGCGCTCTGGAAGCGGAGTCGGGGGACTTGATGGGTGCGGTTCGGCGTTGGGTGTTCCCGATCGTGTGGATGGTCATCATCGGAGCGGCGAGCATCGCCCTGGTGAAGATCGCGTTCTTCCCGGACGGCGCGGCCGAGGCCGATCCGACGCAGCCGACCGGTGAGATCACCGAGCCGACCGTCACGGTCGCCCGCGGCACGGTCACCAACGACCTCACCCTCCAGGGCACCGTCGCCGCCGACCCCGCCGTGCCGCTGAAGGCGACGGCGGCCGGAACGGTCGACGACGTCTACGTGCAGCAGGGCGCGGCCGTCGCGTCGGGCGATCTCATCTACGACATCCGCGTCGAGACTCCGCGCGACCCGGTCGAGACGACCGGCCCGGACGGCGCCGTCACCCTCACCCAGCAGGAGCCCTCCGTGCGCTTCGAGCGGGTCTACGCCGCGACCGGCGGCACCCTCAGCGCGCTCGGCGTCATCCACGACCAGGCCGTCACGGTCGGCGAGGTGACCGGACAGGTCGCGCCGCCGAGCTACGCCGTCACCGGCACGATCGACGCGCAGCAGCTCTACCGCATCCAGAACCGGCCGACGGAGGCGCAGGTCGCGATCACCGGCGGGCCCGCCGGCTTCACCTGCACCGACCTCACCATCAGCACCCCTCTCGCCGGAGCCGGCGAGGGCGGCACGACCGGCGGAGCGACGGACGGCGGCGGCGGTGGAACCTCCACCGGCGGCTCCGGCACGAGCTTCACCTGCCAGGTGCCGACGGAGGTCACCGTGTTCCCCGGGCTCGCCGCCTCGGTGACGCTCGCGGGAGGCAAGGCGGAGGACGTCCTCGTCGTGCCGACCACCGCGGTCGAGGGCACCGCCCAGTCCGGCGTCGTGTTCCGCCGGGCGGACGACGGCAGCACCGAGGAGGTCCCGGTGACGCTGGGACTCACCGACGGCAGCTCCGTCGAGATCACCGGCGGAGTGGAGGAGGGCGCCGAGCTCCTGCAGTTCGTGCCGGGCGCGGAGGAGGCGGCTCCCGACGTCCAGCTGGGCGGCGACTGCATCGCGCAGCCCGACGGCTCGGTCTTCTGCTCGTGACGATCCTCCGGCTCGAGGGGATCCGCAAGGTCGTCCCGCTGCCCGACGCACCGCCGCTGACGATCCTCGACGGCGTCGATCTCGAGGTGGGCGAGGGCGACCACGTCTCGGTCGTGGGGCGCAGCGGCTCCGGCAAGTCGACGCTGCTCAACATCCTCGGACTCATCGACGAGCCCACCGAGGGGCGGATGCTGCTCGAGGGTGCTCCCACCGAGACCCTGTCCTCGCGGGCCCGCGCGCGTATCCGCGGCGGCAGCATCGGCTTCATCTTCCAGCAGTTCAACCTGCTGGAGGGGCGGACCGCCCGCGAGAACGTGATGACGCCGCTGCTCTACGCGACCGGATCGGAGTTCTGGCGCCGCCGCGACCTCGCGGCCGAGATGCTGGAGCGGGTCGGCCTCGGGCACCGCGTGGACTCGATGCCCGGGCGCATGTCCGGCGGCGAGCAGCAGCGGATCGCGATCGCCCGCGCCCTGGTGCGCCGACCGCGGCTGATCCTCGCCGACGAGCCGACGGGCGCCCTCGACACCGACACCGGCGAGAGCGTGATGGGCCTGCTCGACGAGATCGCCCGCGAGTCCGGCTCCGCGCTGGTCACCATCACCCACGACCCGGCCATCGCGGCGCGGGCCGAGCGCCACTACCGGCTCGACCACGGCCGCCTGGGCTCGACCGCGGATGCGGGCCCCGTCGCCGAGGGGGTGGTCCTTTGATGCGCGCGCTCGTCGGGATCGCCGGCGCGATCGTCGAGGCGTGGACCGAGCTGCGGATCCACCGCGGCCGCGTGCTGCTCTCGCTGATCGGAGTCGCGGTGGCCGTCGCCGCCCTGACCGCGGTCGTCGCCGCCGGTGGCATCGCCCGCCAGGCCAGCATCGAGCAGGCCGAGCGCTCCAGCGGGCGCCCGGCGAGCCTCTTCCTCTCCGCCTACCCCTCCGGTACCGGCACCTCCGAGGTGGATGCCGACGCACTCCAGGCCGCGTGGACCGGTGCGCTCGAGCGCTACTCCATCACCTACGCGAGCCGCTCGACCTACGGCAGCGCGCGCGTCCAGTTCGCCGACGGCGCCGTCGTCGTCGCGGTGCAGGCGGTCGACCAGCCCTTCGCCGAGATGCACCGGCTGAAGATCGTGGACGGCTCCTGGTTCACCGCCCGCGACTCCCAGCGCCTCGCTCCCGCCCTCGTCGTCAACGAGCGCTTCTGGGAGCGGATCGGGAGCCCGGATCTGCGCACCCACCCGGTGGTCACCCTGCTCGGCTCCGAGCGCGACGTCACGGGCGTGGTGGTCGGCGTGACTCCCTCCTCGCAGTTCGAGACGGATCCGTCGATGATGATGCTCGCGGACGCCTACCCGGCGGTCGCCCGCGACGCCGACCCGCAGTACGGCGGGCAGGGCGTGCCGAACTACGAGATGTGGGTGCCGCTCGACCTGGCCGAGCCCCTCGCCGCGGCGGTGGAGCGCGACGTGGCCGGCGCCCTGGGATCCGACTTCGAGGTGTCGGTCGACCGGCAGGACTACCTGGTCTACGACTCCGACCCCTTCGGCGTGCTGACCTGGGTGATCGGCGGCGTGGCGGGCCTGGTGCTGGCGCTCGGCGCGCTCGGACTGCTCAACATCGCCCTGGTCACCGTCCGGCAGCGGATCCGCGAGATCGGCATCCGGCGCAGCTTCGGCGCCTCCTCCGGCCGCATCTTCTTCTCGATCATGATGGAGAGCGTCGTGGCGACCGTCGTCGCCGGAGTGGTCGGCGTGACGATCGCGGTCATCCTCGTCACCAACCCCTGGACCGTGGCCTTCGTGCAGGACAACGGGATCGCTGACATCCCGCCTTTCCCGGCCGAGGCGGCGCTGCTCGGGCTCGGGGCGGCGACCCTCGTCGGCGCGCTCGCGGGCCTGGTGCCGGCGATCGTCGCCGTGCGGGTGAAGGTGATCGACGCGATCCGCTACTGAGGCCCGCCGAGGGTGACGACGAGCTCGTCGCCCTCGAGCACGGCGCGTGCGTCGGAGTAGTGCGCGATCCGGGGCAGACCCCGGGTGCTCGCGCTCTCGTGGCTCCCGACGACGATCACGCGCATGCCGGCGTCCAGACCCGCCCGGATGCCGGCCTCGGCGTCCTCGAACACCAGCGCGTCCTCGGGGGAGACGCCGAGCAGGGCCGCGGCGGCGAGGTAGCCGTCGGGAGCAGGCTTGCCGTTCGCGACGTCGTGCGCGGTGACGACGGTGTCGGGGGAGGGGACGCCCGCCGCAGCCAGACGTGCGGCCGCCAGCGCCGGGCTCGCGGACGTGACCAGGGCGACGCGCTCGCGGGGGAGTGAGGCGAGGAACGCCGTCGCGCCGGGGATCTCGACGGTGCCCTCGGTGTGCTCGAGCTCGTACGCGTCGAGCTCCGCGACGATCGCGTCGACGTCGCTGCCGGCCGGGGCGAAGCGGCGGACGCTGTCGGCGGCGCGGACACCGTGAACGGCGCCGAGCACCGCGTCGTGGTCGAGAGCGAAGCGCTCGGCGAAGGCACCCCAGATGGTCTCCACGACGGCCGTCGAGTCGACGAGCGTCCCGTCCATGTCGAAGAGGGCGGCGCGGGCTCGGAGGAGGTGGGGCATGCGTCCATCCTGGCGGTCGGCGGCCTCCGGCGCCTGCCGGTGCGGACAGCGCTCGGACAGCGCGCGATCAGCCCGCCCTCAGGCCACGCATCGTGTCGCGGCGCTACGGTGGTCCGAGATCGCGGGCAGACGCCCGGAGGGGAGTGGAGGACGCCATGACGGACGACAACGGAACCGGCACGGACCAGGGCGCGAGCACGGGCGGCGAGGCCTCCGGACCCCGCGCCGGGTGGTACCCGGACCCGGCGGGCTCGTCCCGTCAGCGCTGGTGGGACGGGACCGGCTGGACGGAGTCGCTCCGCGACGCGCCGGCGGCCACTCCCACCGCCCCGGCCGGGAGCGGGTCGGCGCAGGCCGCCGCGACTCCCGTTCCGCCGACCGCACCGACTCCGCCCGCGCCGCCCGCCGAGCGTCCCGCCTACGGGGAGACGTCGAGCGGAGCGGCGACGAGCTACGGGCAGTCGGCCTCGGGTCGGTATCCGCAGCAGCCGTCGTCCGCCGACCCGCAGCAGAGCTACGGGCAGCAGAGCTACGGGCAGCAGAGCTACGGGCAGCAGGGCTACGGCCAGCAGGGCGCCGGTCAGCAGCCGCAGCCGCAGCAGCCCTCCGGCCAGCAGCAGCCGCAGCAGGGCTACGGCCAGCAGGCTCCCCAGCAGTACGGCCAGCAGGGGTACGGCCAGCAGCCCTACGGCCAGCAGCCGCAGCAGCCCTACAACCAGCAGCAGCCGCAGTACCCGGCCTACTCCGCGGCTCCCGGAGCACCCGTGCAGCAGCGTGACACGAGCATCGTCACGTCCACCCCGTGGATCTGGGTGGTGGTCCTCCTGCCGCTGCTCTCGGCGCTGTCGATCTTCCTCCTCCCGCCGAGCGCGATCGTCGACTCGTCGATGGCCTCGACCTACGGGCCGAGCTCCTCGATGGGGATGTCGACGGCCTACCTCGTCGGCCTCGGCGTGCTCCAGGTCGTCGGCTTCCTGATCTACGCGGCGGAGGTCGTCTTCGCCTTCCTCGACTGGCGCCAGCTGAAGCGAGCCGGCCTGCAGCGTCCGTTCCACTGGGCGTGGGCCTTCCTCGCCGCTCCCTACGTCTACGTGATCGGCCGCAGCGTGGTCGTGAAGCGCGTGACCGGCGGCGGCCTCCTCCCGCTCTGGGTCTTCCTCGGCGTCGTGGTCGTGTCGTTCCTCATCGCGATCGGCTGGACGGTGTCGCTCTTCTCCCAGATGACGCAGGCCTTCGCTCCCGCGGGCTTCTGAACCCGTGCGCGCCGCCGATCTCGTCCTGACCGGCGGCGCCGTCTTCACCGCCGACGCCGTGCGCTCCCGAGCGCACGGCGTCGCTGTCGTCGGAGGGCGGATCGTCGCGGTCGGCGCCGACGCCTCCGACCTGATCGGGCCGCGCACCGAGGTGGTCGACCTCGAGGGCCGGATGCTCGTCCCCGGCTTCCAGGACGCCCACGTGCACCCGGTCTGGGGCGGCGCCGCGCTGCTGCGCTGCTGGCTCGGAGCGGGTGGATCGCCCGCCGAGCACCTGGCGACGGTCGCCGGGTACGCGGCTCGGGAGAGCGGAGCGGAGTGGATCCTCGGCGGCGGCTGGAACCTGCCCGACTTCCCCGGAGGAACCCCGACCGCCCGCGAGCTCGACACGGTCGTCCCTGACCGGCCCGCCTTCCTCACCAACGCCGACGGGCACGGCGCCTGGGTCAACTCCGCCGCACTGCGCCTCGCGGGGATCGACCGCACGACGCCGGACCCCGCCGACGGCCGCATCGAGCGCCTGGCCGACGGCACCCCCTCCGGCATCCTGCACGAGGGGGCGATGGACGCGGTCCGCCGCCACCTCCAGCCCGCGAGCGCGGACGAGCTCCACCGCGCGCTGCTCCTCGGGCAGGAGACCCTGCACTCGTTCGGAGTGACGGCGTGGCAGGACGCGATCATCGGCTCCTACGGCGATGTGGGCGACCCCGGTCCGGTGTACCGCCGCGCGGCGCTGAGCGGCGAGCTGACCGGGCGCGTCCGCGGTGCGCTGTGGTGGGACCGGGGCCGCGGCGTCGAGCAGATCCCGGAGCTCGTCGAGCGGCGCGCGGCGCTCGCCGCCGACGGCTTCGCGCCGACGACCGTCAAGATCATGCAGGACGGGGTCGCCGAGAACTTCACGGCGGCGATGCTCGAGCCCTACCTCGACGGGCACGGCGGCCACGGTCACGGCGACGGCCTCTCGATGGTCGACCCGCGCCTCCTGAACGAGGCCGTGCCGCTCCTGGACGCGGCCGGGTTCCAGGTGCACTTCCACGCGATCGGCGATCGCGCCGTGCGCGAGTGCCTGGACGCCGTCGAGCGGGCGATCGAGGCGAACGGGCGCCGCGGCAACCGCCACCACCTCGCCCACCTGCAGGTCGTGCATCCGGACGACCTGCCGCGCTTCCGTGCGCTCGACGTCACGGCCAACCTGCAGATGCTGTGGGCCTCGCTGGAGCCGCAGATGGTGGAGCTGACGCTGCCGTTCCTCGGCGAGCGGCGCGGCTCGTGGCAGTACCCCTTCGGCGACCTGCTCCGCTCGGGCGCGGTGCTCGCCGCGGGGAGCGACTGGCCGGTGTCGACGCCCGACCCGCTCGCCGCGATCCACGTCGCGGTGAACCGGCTCTCGGCGCCGTCCGAGCGCGAGCCGGGGTGGAGCGAGGAGGTGTTCCTCCCGGAGCAGCGCCTCGACCTCGCCACCGCCCTCTCCGCCTCCACGGCCGGCTCGGCGTGGGTGAACGGCCTGGACGGCGAGTCGGGCTCGATCGCCGTGGGACTCGCGGCGGACTTCGCCCTGCTGGACCGGGACCCCTTCGCCGGCGACCCCCGGGCGATCGGGGACACCCGGGTGCTGGGCACCTGGATCGGCGGCGAGCGCGTCCACACCGCAGCGGACGCGCCCGCCTGATCCGGGTCGTTCAGGAGGCGGCACTCAGCAGGTGATCGCTCCGCCGATGATCCCCGCGAGCAGCCCGCCGGTCGCGGAGGCGATCGCGCCGGGACCGGAGATCGCGCCGATCACCCCGCCGGTCGCGGCACCGCTGACGCCGCTCCCGGCGACGCAGTGGCCCCATTCGGGCGAGCTCCAGTCGCTGTTCAGGTGCAGGCCGCCCACCGCCGAGCGGGACGCCGAGTCCGGGGCGAAGTGGAAGGTGAGCGTGTCGGAGTCGTCGATCGACCAGTGGCCCGACACGGTGCGGCCGCGTCCGACGTCGATCCTCTCCGGGAGTGCGTCGGACGTCTCGGCGCCGTCCGTGAAGCCGACCCCGCCGCCCGCCAGCTCGACGATCCGCGTGTCGTCGGTGACGTCGAAGGTCACCGTCGACGCCGATCCGCCCCGTGCCTCGAGGTGCACCCGGCTGCTCGTCTCCTGCCTCGCCGGCTCGGCGTGCGCGGCCTGCGCTGTGAACAGCGGCACCGCCAGCAGAGCGGCCGCCGCCGCGACCAGTGCCGTGCTCGTCCTCTGTCGTTCCATCGTCGTTCCCTCCCTCGGATTCCGATCCAGGAGGGAGGGCTCAGCGCCGCCGATCGACGAGGGCGAGGACGACGGACGCCACCGCTGCCGCGACGGCGGCGGTGACCACGACGTCCCACGGATCCTCGGCGCCCACCGCGGTCGCGACGAGGTGCCCGGCCAGGACGCCGACGAACAGTGCCGGCAGCATCAGCCAGATGCGCCGTCTCCGTCGTGCCGCCGTACCGGCCTGTTCCCTGTCGCTCATGCTCGCCCTCCTGGATTCACCATACAGGTATGGAGTACCAGGCGGTCGCGACGCGCGTCGAGGAGGTGGCGCGATCCGTCAGGCCTCGCTGCGCTGGATGAGGCGGGAGAGGACGATCGCGGAGCGCGTGTGGTCGACGTTGGGCGCGATGCGGACCTTCTCGAGGGCGAGCTCGAGGCTGGGGATGTCGCGCGAGCGGATGTGGACGATCGCGTCGGCGGAGCCGGTGACCGTGCCCGCGTCGACGACCTCGGGGACCGCGGAGAGGATGCGGCGGAGCTCGTCCGGAGCGACGGTGCCGCGGCAGAAGAGCTCGACGTAGGCCTCGGTGGCCATGCCGTCGACCGCGGGGTCGACCTTGATCGTGAAGCCGCGGATCACGCCGTCGGCCACGAGTCGGTCGACGCGGCGCTTCACCGCGGAGGCGGAGAGCCCGACCACGCCGCCGATGTCGCCGTAGCCCGCGCGGGAGTTCTGGCGCAGCAGATCGAGGATCTTCCGATCGATGTTGTCCATGCTCCGAGGATAGGCGCGGCCGGAGCGGCGCCTGGACGGCAGCAGAGTGCCACTGGAGATTCGTGACGCCCGGCTATATAGTTGCTCTCGGTCAATAGTTGATCGCAGTCAACTAGAACCGCCGCCGTGCTGAAGAGGAGCCCATGTCACACCCCGAACACCGCGCCGCATCGCGCGGAACCACCGCGCCGCACGCCCCCGCCGGGCCGGACGGCGCCATGTCGCACCGCCAGGTGCTCGAATCGCTCAGCGGCCTGCTGCTGGGCATGTTCGTCTCGATCCTCGCGGGCACGGTCGTGTCGACCTCGCTGCCCCGGATCATCTCCGACCTCAAGGGCGACCAGAACGCCTACACCTGGGTCGTCACCGCGACCCTGCTCGCGACCACGGTCTCCACCCCGCTCTGGGGCAAGTTCGCCGACCTGTTCAACCGCAAGCTGCTGATCCAGCTCGCCCTCGGGCTGTTCGTCATCGGCTCCGCCCTGGCCGGCTTCTCGCAGGACACGAACATGCTGATCGTCTTCCGCGTGTTCCAGGGCCTGGGCGCCGGCGGACTCGCCGCGCTGAGCCAGATCATCATGGCCGACATCATCAGCCCCCGTGAGCGCGGCAAGTACGCCGGCCTCTTCGGCGGCGTGATGGCGATCGGCACCGTCGGCGGCCCGCTCCTGGGCGGCGTCGTGACCGACGCGTTCGGCTGGCGCTGGAACTTCTTCATCGCGATGCCCGTCGCGATCGTCGCGATCGTCCTCCTCCAGATGACCCTCCGCCTCCCCGCGCACCCGAAGCGCAAGGTGCGGATCGACTACCTCGGCGCCGTGCTCATCGCGGGCGGAGTCTCGCTCCTGCTGATCTGGGTCTCCCTCGCCGGCAAGAACTTCGACTGGGCCTCGTGGGAGACCGCGGTCATGGTCGGCGGTGCCGTCGTGCTGCTGATCGCCGCCGTGATCACCGAGCTCACCGTGGCCGAGCCGATCATCCCGATGGGGATGTTCAAGAACCGCACCTTCAGCCTCGCCGTCGTGGCGAGCATCTCGGTCGGCGTCTCGATGTTCGGCGTCGCCGTCTTCCTCGCGCAGTACATGCAGCTGGCCCGCGGAGCCACGCCGACCCAGTCGGGCCTGCTCACCATCCCGATGATGGCCGGCCTGCTGATCGCGTCGACGATCTTCGGCGGGATCATCTCCCGCACCGGCAAGTGGAAGGCGATCATGATCAGCGGCGGCGTGCTCGCCGTGATCGGAACCTCCCTCCTCAGCACCCTCCGCTACGACACGGACCTGGTCCTCGTCGGGATCTACATGGCCGTCCTCGGCGCCGGCCTGGGCATGCTGATGCAGAACCTCGTCCTGGTGGTGCAGAACTCGATCGAGGTGAAGAACCTCGGCGTCGCGACCAGCGCGGTCACGTTCTTCCGCAGCCTCGGCGGCACCGTCGGAGTCTCGGTCCTGGGCTCGATGCTCGGCACCGTGATCGCCGACCGCATCAAGACCGGCATCGCGGGGCTCGCTCCCGCCGACCAGGCTCTCGCCGCGCAGGCGCTGGGCAGCGGCACGATCCCGCAGCCGGCCACCCTGCCCGACGCCGTGCGCGTCGTGGTCGAGAGCGCCTACGGGATCGGCGTCGGCGACGTGTTCCTCTACAGCATCCCGCTCGCCGTGGTCACGCTGATCGCCGTCGTCCTCCTGCCCAACGTGAGTCTCGGCTCGAAGAACGCGGTGCAGCTCAAGGCGGAGCCGACCACTCCGCTGCAGGCCGCGGAGGACGCCCTCATCGCCGCCTCGGACGGCCAGGCGGCGCTCCGCCCCGTCGGCCAGGCCCGGCGGACGGACGACGCGACGCACGCCCGGGAGGGTCGCGAGGCCACTCCCGCCGGACACGGCCGCCACGCCGACGACGAGCGGCAGGAGGAGCCGGTCGGGCACGCACGCCACGCCGCTCCCACCGGCTCCGTCGACGTGATCGAGCGCTCCTGATGCCCGCCGCCGCGCCCTCGGCCGAGGCGCTGCACGAGGTCGAGGAGCAGATCACCGTGCTCGCCGTCCAGGTGCGCCTCGCCGTCCGGGACGCGGCGGCGTCGATCGACCCGGCGCTGCCGCCCTTCGGACTGCGGCTGCTGCGGATCCTCGAGCGCTGCGGTCCGGTCCACTCCGGCGCCGCGGCGGAGCGGCTCGGGGTCGACCGCAGCGCGATCAGCCGCCAGGCCCGCCAGCTCGCCGAGCTGGGCCTGGTCGAGATGACCTCCGATCCCGCCGACGGCCGAGCGCGGTTCCTCTCGCTCAGCGCGGCCGGATGCGAGCGGATGCGCGACCTCGGCGGCCGTCAGCGGCAGCGGATGCAGGAGGCGCTGAGCGCCTGGCCCGAGGAGGACCTGCGTGCGTTCGCGGGATACCTGGAGCGGCTGACCGCGGCGGAGTGAGCCGCGTGATCTGGACGAGTGGCGCGGTCCGATGCGGTCCGCGCCACTTCTGCGTGCCGCCGGACGCGGCGCGGGCGCGCTGACCGCGCGCCGTCTCGCGCCACCCGGTGCCGACGCCGTCGTAGTCGTTCTACATTTCCTGAGATGTTCTCACTCAGGAGGCGATGACCCTGTTCTCTTTCGACCACGCAGCAGCGGCGGAGCTGGTCCGCGCCTCGGACGAGGCGGCGGAGGCGCTCGCCTCCGAGGGCCTGCTGAGGTCCGTCGCTGCCGAGTACGCGCTGGGCGAGTTCCGCGGCGCGTACGCCGAGCTGTTCCGCCGGGTCTGCGTCTGCGACAGGGAGAACCGCGGTCGGCTGAGCGCCGAGCTGCACGAGCTCGCCGACACGGTTCGGCTCGTGGCACGGAAGGCCGAGGAGGAGCGTCGGCGCCGGGAGGAGTACGCGGCCTGGGAGCGGCGGGCGGACGAGCGCGAGCAGCAGCGCCGCCTCGATCCGGTCGCGGCCCTCGCGGCGGGAGTCGAAGAGGTCGTCGACCGGCCGCCGTCCGATCGGCCGGTCGTGCCTCCGCCGATCCGTGCGCTGTTCTCCCCCCGGTCGGTGCCCCGCACGTCCCCGGGCGGCCCCGCCGCGGGAGGCACGACCTCCGCCGACCCCGAGCGCCTCGACGTATTCGTCTCGCAGACCCGGCAGGCGGACGAGGCGATGCGCTCCCGGCTCCAGGATCTGATGGCCGCCTGGGGAGCCTTCGGCAACCGCTGCTCGTGGGCGCCGGTCGAGTCCTTCTCGGTGCTCCGGGGCTTCCGCGAGCTGCTGTCGATCGGTGCGGCCGACGCGACCTGGGTCGAGCAGATCTCCCTGGCCTTCACCGCCGCGGGGGGAGCGGCGCTCTCCGTTCCGGTCCTCGACGCCGTCGGCACCCTGGCGCGGCCCCGGGGCGGCCGGAGCCTGCTCGACTCCCTCGCGACGCTCTCGTCCGACGATCTCGCGACACTCCTGGCGGCGTCGCCCGACCTCGCGGCGCGCCTCGGGCGACTGGCTCCGACCCTCGTGAACGACTGGTGGCGGAGCCTCGACTCCACGGACGGCGCGCGCTTCTCGCCGCAGCAGGAGGCGCTGGTCGCCGGTCTGCCCGGGGTGATCGGGAATCTGGAGGGTGTTCCCTACCGCGCCCGGGTGAGGGCGAACGAGAGGGCGCTGAGGGCGCGGATCGTGGCGCTGAGGAGCGAGGCGGCGGGCCTGCGCGGGAAGGCGGGCGACGGGGAGCGACTCGCGGCGGTGGAGTCGCAGCTGGTGGCGCTGAGGGACGTGCGGGCATCGCTCCGGCGCGGTCTCGGTCAGGAACCGCGCTTCCTCATCTCCCTGACCGCCGACGAGCCTCCGCTCGCCGCCGTCTCGATCGGCGATCCCGACACCGCCACGAACGTCACCTACGCCGTCCCCGGGATGGGACAGACGACGGAGAGCATGACCCGATGGACGAAGGCGTCGCAGAATCTGCAGTCGCTCCTCCCGCCCGGCAGCGCCGTCGTCTCCTGGATCGGCTACGAGACCCCGCCGATGGCGCGGCTCGGCGGGAACGGCATGGACGTCCTCACCTCGAACCAGGCGGTCGCCGGCGGCGCCGCACTCGCCTCGGCTGTCCAGGGGCTCTCCGCGGTCCGGGGCGACGACCTGCCGAAGCCGAACGTCGTTGCACACTCCTACGGCAGCACCGTCATGGCCGTCGCCGCCTCGCGCTCGGACGTCGAGCTCGGGGTCGTCGTGACGCTGGGCTCGGCCGGCCTCCCGGACAGCGTCGACGAGGCGAGCGACCTGCACGCGGAATCCGTCTTCGCGGGGCAGGCGCGGGACAAGTACCTCGGCGAGACCGAGAGCGGCGACGAGGCCGCGTGGATGGGCCGCGCCTTCAGCTGGAACCACCACACGGATCCCGCTGACGAGGACTTCGGCGCGCGCGTCTTCGGTGTGGAGACCGGAGGCGACGCCGGGAGGATCGTGACGGATCACGCTGCGCTGAAGAGCGACGACGGCGATCTCGCGGGGTATCTCGACACGAACACCGAGTCCCTGCAGAACGCGGCGTGGGCCGTCTCCCGGCGACTCGACCTGCTGACCGAGAACCGGCCGCTCGGACCGACCGCCTTCCAGAAGGCGGTCGTGGGAGCCTCCCATGGCGGGTAGAGGTTCTCCTCAGCGGACGGGCGTCGCGCTGACCGTCGCCGCTCTGCTCGTGATGTCGATGACCGCTTGTGCAACGGAGAAGGAGGCGAGACCGGTGAGCACGATGAGTCCTCGGGAGGGTCGGGATCGGGTGGTGGAGTTCGTGCGGGACTCCGCGGGGCGGCTCGATGTGGAGGGGTGGTGGCCGCGGAGCGGCGCGGCCAGGCCCGATGTGTGCGGCCCCGGCGACCGGGTGAGCGGTGCGAGCTACAGCTACGCCTGGTGGGCCCCGGCGGGCACCGATGTCGAGGGGGATGCGCGGAAGGTCGCGGACTACTGGGAGTCTCTGGGGATGACGGTGAGAGTGACCGATTCGACTCCGCGCCCGACGGTCTACGGGCAGGGCGGACCGGTGCTGCGGGCGAGTTTCGTCACCGGCGCTGTCGAGGAGATGTACATGATCGGGGCGGAGATGCCGTGCGCGCCCGGCGATTTCGAATCACTCCTCCTCGAGGACGAGGCTCAGCGCGCGGCGGGCGCGGTCCTTCCGGGTGATGAAGGGGTCGTCCCGAAGCCGGATCCGCGGGACCTCCCAGTCTCCTCCGATCCGTCGGGTTCCGGCTCGGAGGGATGAGCCGCCCCGTCCACCGCGTCCGGATCGGAGATGCCGACGTCGCTTCCGTTGCCGGGGGAGGGGTCGGCCTCAGCGCGGTGCGCCCACCAGCTGCGCGACGTGCACGACGAAGGCGCGGCGGCGGTCGCGCGTCTTCTCCCCGCCCCGGGAGGCGAAGGGGGTGAGGTGCCAGATCTCGCAGAGGCCGAGGAGGGCGATGAAGAGGTCGTCGGCGGACCAGCTCGCGTCGACGACGCCGGTGCGCTGCCACTCGAGGACCCGGGCCTCGGGGGCGGGGACCCCGCCGAGCTGCTCGCCGGCCTCCTCCCAGACGCCGGCTCCCTCCAGGCGCGCCCACGTGAGCAGGCGCAGGAACTCCGGGTGCTCCCACACATGGTCGAACATGCGGCCCGCGAGGTCGGGGAGGTCCGCCGCCTCGGCGAGGAGCGTCTCGTCGAGAGCGCCGAGCGCCTCGACGACGGTCGCGACGAACAGGCCGCGCTTGCCGCCGTAGTAGGCGTAGAGCCGCTCCTTGTTCAGACCCGCCGCCGCGGCCACACGGTCGACCCGGGCGCCCGCGAAGCCGTGGGCGGCGAACTCGACGGAGGCGGCGCGGAGGATCCGCTCGCGTGCGGGCAGCGCCGCATCGGATGTCGGCTCCATGGTTCACCTCCAGGCGCTCGAACGATACACTCTTCTTCGCCCAACCAACTGGTTGGGGTGGTTCGGCCCCGATGACGCGGCTCGGATCCGGACCCGCCGGTCCCGCTCCGCTCCGTGTGAAAGGCCGCCATGCCCTCCCCGTCCGCTCCCTCCTCCGCCCGCCGCTGGTGGGTGCTCGTGATCCTCGCGCTCACGCAGCTCGTCGTCGTGCTCGACGGCACCATCGTCACGATCGCGCTCCCCGCCGCACAGGCCGACCTCGGCCTCACCGACGTCGAGCGCCAGTGGGTCGTCACCGCCTACGCCCTCGCGTTCGGCGCGCTCCTGCTCCTGGGCGGCCGCATCGCCGACTACACCGGCCGCAAGCGCACCTACCTGATCGGGATGATCGGCTTCGGCGCCGCCTCCGCCTGGGGCGGCCTCGCCACCTCCGGCACCGAGCTGATCGCCGCCCGCGGGCTGCAGGGCGCCTTCGCCGCGCTGCTCGCTCCGGCCGCTCTGGCCCTCCTCACCGTCTCCTTCCCCTCCGGCCGCGAGCGGGGCACGGCCTTCGCCGTCTTCGGAGCGGTCGCCGGAGCGGGCGCCGCCGTCGGCCTCGTGCTGGGCGGGCTGCTCACCGAGTTCGCCGACTGGCGCTGGTGCCTCCTCGTCAACGTCCCCGTCGTCGTGGTCGGCGCGATTGCCGGCCAGCTGCTCGTCACCGAGAGCCGCGCGGAGGGGCGCAACCGCTTCGACGTCGCCGGGACGATCACCGTCGCGCTCGGGCTCGCGAGCGTCGTCTACGGCTTCACCCTCGCCGAGCAGGGCTGGCTCCGCGTCGACACCCTCGGCTTCCTCCTCGTCGGCGTGCTGCTGCTGGCCCTCTTCGTGCGGATCCAGGCCCGCTCCGACCACCCGTCGCTGCCGCTGCGCATCGTCGCCGACCGCGTCCGCGGCGGAGCCTTCCTGGTCCAGGCGATCGTCGGCAGCGTGATGATCGGCTCCACCCTCTACCTGACCCTGCACCTGCAGCTGGTCCTGGGCCTGCCGCCGCTCGAGGCGGGCCTGGCCAATCTGCCGATGACGGTGACGATCATGATCGTCGCCGGAGTCGCCGCCAAGCTGCTGCCGCGCATCGGCCCGCGCGTGCTGATGATCGTCGGCCCGCTGATCGCGGCGGCCGGGCTCCTCTACCTGAGCCGCATCACCCCCGACGGCGGCTACCTCCTCGAGGTGCTGCCCGCGCTGATCCTCCTGGGCGTCGGCATGGCGATGGTCTTCGTGCCGCTGCAGAATCTCGCGCTCACCGGAGTCGCGGCCCACGACGCCGGTGCCGCCGGAGCGACCGCGAACGCCGCCATGCAGATCGGCGGCTCGATCGGGCTGTCGATCTTCACGACCCTCTACGCGGGAGTCGCGGGTGAGCAGCAGTCGCCGGTCGCCTTCGTCGACGGCTACTCCGCGGTCTTCGTCGCGGCCGCGATCGGGCTGGTCGTCGCCTCCGTCGTCGCCGTCGCGATGATCCGGGTGAAGAAGGAGGAGTTCCTCGCTCAGGCTCCGAAGGAGGCCGTCGCCCACCTGGGCTGATCCCGGCCTAGGCTCGGAAGCGCTATGCAGCCACTGACCGAGACCGAGATCCGCGAGTCCTTCGTCAACGCCTCCCGCAAGGAGGTCGCCGATCTCGCGCTGCCGAAGGACTTCGACGCGCTGGACTGGTCGGTCATCGACCACCTCGGCTGGCGCGACCGGAGGATGGGCCGCCGCGCCTACGTCGTCGTGCCGCTGGAGGAGCGCCTCGTCGGGGTCCTGCTCACCCAGGCCGACGCCCTGCCGCGCTCGCGGGCGCAGTGCTCGTGGTGCCGCGACGTGCAGCTCCCGAACGACGTCGTCTTCTTCGGGGCGCGGAAGGCCGGAGCGGCCGGGCGGGCGGGGGACTCGCTCGGCACGCTCGTCTGCTCCCGCTTCGAGTGCTCGGTGAATGTGCGGCGGCGCCCGTCGGTGGCCTACATCGGGTTCGACCTCGAGGCGGCGCGGGCACAGCGGATCGCGACTCTGCGGGCGCGCACCGAGGGCTTCGCGCGTGAGGTGCTCGGCGAGGCGTGACCGCGCTCAGCGGCGCGTGGACGCGCGCACGTGCATCCGCTCGCCCTGGCGGCCGAAGAGGCTGAGGAACTCGACCTGCTGCTCGTCGGCGCGGCCGAACCAGTGCGGCACCCGGGTGTCGAACTCGGCGGCCTCGCCGGCCGGCAGCACCAGATCGTGCTCGCCGAGCCGCAGGCGGAGCCGCCCGCTCAGCACGTAGAGCCACTCGAAGCCCTCGTGCGCGCGCTGCTCCGCCGGCTCCGTCACCGGCCCGGCCGGGAGCGTGTGCTTGAACGCCTGGAGCGCGCCCGCGTCGCGGCTGAGCGGCTGGATGAGCATGCCGTTCCGGCGCACCGGCCGCCCGTGCACGCGGGGATCCTCCGGCGCCGCGCCGACGAGCTCGTCGAGCGGCGCCCCGAGGGCGCGGGCGATCGGGAGGAGCAGCTCCAGCGTCGCGCGGCGGCCGCCGCTCTCGAGGCGCGAGAGGGTGCTCGCCGAGATGCCGGTCTCGGCGGCGAGGGACGCGAGCGTGCGGTCGCGGCGGGTGCGCAGGCGACGGAGCCGCGGTCCGACGGCGGCGACGATCTCGTCGTCGGAGGGGGCGGGCGGGGTCTCGGGCACGACGCCATCCTGGCACGGGCGGTCGCGCCGCATGCCGGAACGGCACGGATCCTCGCGGCCCGCCCCGGGGCGGCGGAGCATCGACCCATGACCTCCACCGACGCCCCCACCGGCCCGTCCGTCCCCGCCCCCGCCGACGTCCTGATCCTCGGCGCCTCCTTCGCCGGCCTCGCCGCTGCCACCGCCCTCGGCCGCAGTCTCCGCGACGTCCTCGTCGTCGACGGCGGACCTCCACGCAACGCACCCTCGCCCGGTGCCCACAACGTGCTGACCCGCGACGGCGTCCCGCCCACGGAGCTGGTGCGCCTGGCGCGCGCCGAGGCCGAGGGCTACGGTGCCCGGGTGGTCGAGGGCGAGGCGGTCCGCGCCTCCGCGGGTGCCGAGGGCGTGACCGCGACCCTCGCCGACGGCACGGTCCTCCGCGCGCGCCGCCTCCTGCTCGCGACCGGCGTCCGCGACCTGCTGCCGGAGATCCCCGGGCTCGGCGCCCGCTGGGGACGGGACGTCCTGCACTGCCCCTACTGCCACGGCTTCGAGGTGCGCGGCCGGCGGATCGGCGTGCTCGGCAGCTCGTTCGCCGGGCACCAGGCGCAGATGTTCCGTCAGCTCAGCGACCGGACGTCGATCCTGCTCCACGGCGCACCCGTGCCCGCCGGCGACGAGGCGGCGGCGCTGGCCGCCCGCGGGATCGCTCTCGTGCCGGGCCGCGTCGAGAAGGTCCTCGTCGAGGACGACCGCCTGGTCGGCGTGGTGATCGACGGTCGGCGGCACGAGCTCGACGCGCTCGTCGTCGGCCCGCGGGTCGAGGGGCGGCTCCCCGAGGGGCTCGGCCTCGAGCTCGCCGACCACCCGTCGGGAGTCGCGCGGCACCTCGCCGTCGATCCGATGGGCCGGGCCGGCGTCGCCGGGGTCTTCGCCGCGGGCTCGCTGGTCGAGCCGATGGCGCAGGTCGTCGCCTCGTCCGCCGACGGGCTGCGCGTGGGCGCGGCGATCAACCACGACCTGATCGAGGAGGAGATCGCCGCCGCACTGCGGGCCGCCTGACGCGCGCTCAGCGGCGGCGGTACTCCAGCTCCGGGCGGCCGGGGGAGCCGTAGCGGGGCGCGCGGTCCGCGACTCCGGAGTCGGCGAGGTGCTCGAGGTAGCGGCGGGCCGTCACCCGCGAGATGTCGAGGCGGGTGGCGAGCTCGGCCGCCGAGAGGCCGACGGGGCCCAGCAGTGCGGTGACGGCCTCGAGGGTCTGGGCCGAGAGCCCCTTGGCCAGACCCGGGGCGTTGGAGGTGCGGAGCGCCGCGAAGGCCCCGTCCACCTCGTGCTGGCTGGCGACGTCGGCGCCGTGCATCCGCTCGCGGTACGACCGGTAGCTGGCGAGCTTGGCGGCGAACGCGCTGAAGACGAACGGCTTGATCAGGTACTGCACGATGCCGGCGGCGACGGAGGCGCGCACGTTCGCGGCGTCGCGGACGGCGGTGATCGCGATGACGTCGACGTCCAGGCCCGCCGCCCGGACGGCCCGGCAGAGGTCGAGGCCGCCCATGTCAGGCAGGTTCATGTCGAGCAGGATCAGCGCGATGCCCGGGTCCGCGCGCAGCGCCCGGATCGCCTCCGCGCCGCTGCCGGCGACCGCGGCCACCTCGAAGCCGTCGACCCGCCGGACGTAGTCGGCGTGGGCGCTCGCGGTCAGCGGCTCGTCCTCGACGACGAGCACCCGGATCACGACGCCACCCGCGCGGGCAGCGGCAGCTGCACCGTGAACACCGCGCCGACGTGGCGCGAGACCTCGATCGAGCCGCCGAGCCGCTCCACCACCTGCTGCACCAGCGCCAGGCCGATGCCGCGGCCGAAGCCGTCCGACTCCTTCGTCGAGTAGCCGCGCGCGAAGACGTCGGCGGCGCTCGCGACTCCGGGGCCGCTGTCCGACACCTGCACCACCAGCTCGCCCTCCGCGAGGCCGAGGTAGACCTCCACCCACGGCTCGCGGTCCGGAGCGGACGAGGCGGCCGCGTCGAGGGCGTTGTCGATCAGGTTGCCCAGCACCGTCACGAGGTCCCCGGGCTCCAGCCCCTGCGTGCCGGGCTCGAGGTGCGTCTCGAAGTGCAGCTCGACGCCGCGCTCGCGGGCCTGTGCGGCCTTGCCCAGCAGCAGGGCGGCGATCACCGGCTCCTGCACGGAGCCGAGGACCCGGTCGGCCAGGCGCTGGCTGAGGTTCAGCTCGCCGGCGGCGAACGCGAGCGCCTCGTCGGGCCGGCCGAGCTCGATCAGCGACGCGATGGTGTGCAGGCGGTTCGAGAACTCGTGGGTCTGCGAGCGCAGCGCGTCCGAGAGGGTGCGCAGCGACTCCAGCTCGCCGCTCACCCGCTGCAGCTCGGTGCGGTCGCGGAGCGTGACGACCGTGCCCAGGGGGCGGGCGCCGGGGGAGGCGGCGGGCCGCTCGTTCACCACGAGGATCCGCTCCCGGGCCACGACCAGGCGGTCCGAGACGGGCTCGTCGTCCTGCAGCAGCTCGCGCAGGGCGACGGGGAGGTCGAGCTCGGCGACCGGCACCGGCGTCCGCACGCCCTCGAGCCCGAGCAGTTCCAGCGCGTGGTCGTTGGCGAGCACCAGTCGGCCGCGGTCGTCGACCAGCAGCAGCCCCTCCCGCACCGAGTGCAGGACGGACTCGTAGTAGGCGAAGACCTGGCTCATCTGCTCCGGGCCCCGCCCGCCCGTGACCCGGCGCAGGTAGCGTGCGAGGAGCCACGAGCCGAGCGCGCCGAGCGCGACCGCGCCGAGCGCGCCCCACGCGACGACCTGCACGCGGGCGGCGAAGGAGGCGTCCACGGCCGAGAGCGTGACGCCCGCCGACACGAGCGCGACGACCGCGCCGTCGGCGTCCTCGATCGGCGCGACGGCGCGGACGGAGGGCCCGAGCGTGCCGGTGTACGTCTCGGTGAAGGTCCGCCCCTCCAGCGCGGGCTCGATCGTGCCCTGGAACGGCAGGCCGATCCGGTCGCGGTCGCGGTGGGTGTACCGGGTGCGGTCGGGCGCCATGATCGTGAGGAAGTCGACGCCGGTGTCCCGCATGACCTCCTCGGCGTACGGCTGCAGGCTCGCGGAGGGATCCGCGCCGGCCGTCGACTCGAGGACGAACGGATTGTCGGCCACCGTCCGCGCCACGACGAGGCTCCGCTGGGCGGCCTCGTCGCCCGCCCGGCTCCGCGCGTCGAGGGCCAGCACCGCGACGGCCGCTGCGGCGATCAGCAGGATGCTCAGCAGCTGCACGGCGAACAGGCGCGCGGCGATGCTGCCGCGCGGTCCGCGTGCGCTCGGCGTCCTGACCATGCCACTCCCTCGTGAGCGAGCGCTCGGGGCGCCCCGCCGTGAACAGTATGAACGCAACCGTGCCGGGCTCCGGAGGCGGGGCCACCATCGTCCTACCCCCTCACCTCGACGAAGAGAAGGACACCCCCATGGCGAAGACGCCTCAGACGCCGTCCGACCGGCTGATCCCCGCGGTCACCCCTCCGAAGACCCGGCGGCGCATCGACCGGAACCACTGGCTCTACATCGCCGTCATCATCGCCGTGGTCGCCGGCGTCGTGGTCGGACTCGTCGCTCCCGCCTTCGCGGCGACGCTCGAGCCCGTCGGCAAGGCCTTCGTCGGACTGATCAAGATGATGATCGCGCCGATCATCTTCTGCACCATCGTCATCGGCATCGGCTCCATCGCGAAGGCCGCCACGGTCGGCAAGGTCGGCGGACTCGCGCTGGGCTACTTCATCGTGATGTCGACCTTCGCCCTGGCGATCGGCCTCGTCGTCGGCAACATCCTGCACCCGGGCGAGGGCCTCGACATCTCGAGCGCCACCTACGACACCAGCGACCTCAAGGCCGAGAGCACCAGCGACTTCGTCCTCGGGATCATCCCCGTCTCGCTGTTCTCCTCGCTCGTGGACGGCAGCATCCTGCAGACCCTCTTCGTCGCGCTGCTCGTCGGCTTCGCGCTGCAGAAGATGGGCGCCAAGGGCCAGCCGATCCTCGGAGCGATCAAGCAGCTCCAGGTCCTGGTCTTCCGCATCCTCTCGATGGTGCTCTGGGTCGCCCCGATCGGCGCGTTCGGCGCCATCGCCGCGGTCGTCGGCAAGACCGGCTGGGGAGCGGTCGTCGCTCTCGCCACCCTGATGATCGGCTTCTACATCACCTGCGCGATCTTCGTGGTCGTCGTCCTCGGCCTGCTGCTGCGCCTGGTGACCGGCGTCAGCATCTTCTCGCTGATGAAGTACCTGGCCCGCGAGTACCTGCTCATCGTCGGCACCTCCTCCTCGGAGGCGGCGCTGCCCCGCCTGATCGCGAAGATGGAGCACCTCGGCGTCTCCAAGCCCGTCGTCGGCATCACCGTGCCCACCGGCTACTCCTTCAACCTCGACGGCACGGCGATCTACCTCACGATGGCGTCGCTGTTCATCGCCTCGGCCACCGGAGCGCCGATGTCGATCCCGGAGCAGATCGGCCTCCTCCTCTTCATGATGATCGCCTCGAAGGGCGCCGCGGGCGTCACCGGAGCGGGCCTGGCCACGCTGGCCGGCGGCCTCCAGTCCTTCCGTCCCGACCTGGTCAACGGCGTCGGTGTGATCGTCGGCATCGACCGCTTCATGTCCGAGGCCCGCGCGGTCACCAACTTCACCGGCAACGCGGTCGCCACCCTTCTCGTGGGCACCTGGACCAAGCAGATCGACATGGTGCAGGTCCGCGAGGTCCTCGGCGGGCGCTCGCCCTTCGACGAGACCACGCTCGGAGCGGACGAGCACGAGGCCCCCGCGTCGGGCACCTCGATCACCGAGGGGATCGCCTCGATCCAGGACTCCGACGAGGCGTCGCGGATGCGCGCGGAGATCGCGGCCAAGCGCTAGCCGATCCGATCGCGAAGGCCCCGCCTCCCGGAACCGGTCTGGGAGGCGGGGCGTCCGTCGTGCGCGGGTCAGTGCCTCCGCACCCCGAGCAGAGGCAGGGTCACCGAGCAGAGCGGCCCGATCAGCACCGCGAAGAGGAGGGTGCCGAGGCCGGCGTCGCCGCCGAGGGCCCAGCCGATGAGCAGCACCGTGAGCTCGACGCCCGAGCGCGCCACCCAGATCGGCAGGCCCGTGCGGGTGTGCAGGCCCAGCATCAGTCCGTCGCGGGGCCCCGGACCGAGGCGGGCGCCGATGTAGATCCCGCTCGCGACCGCCAGCAGCACGAGACCGCCAGCGAAGAGCAGGCCGCGGGCCCACCACTCCTCCGGCGTCGCCAGCACACGCAGTCCGACGTCGATCATCGTGCCGACCACGAGCACGTTCAGCACGGTGCCGAGACCGGGCCGCTGTCGGAGGGGGATCCACAGCAGCAGGACGAGCAGGCCGATCACGTTCGTGAGCAGTCCGATCCCGAGCCCGGTCTGGTGCGCGACCCCCTGGGCGAAGACGGTCCACGGGTCCACGCCGATCGCCGCGCGGATCATCATCGCGTCGGCGAATCCGTAGAGGATCAGGCCCACCAGCAGGCGCGGCACGGGTCGGAGGCGCCACTGGCCAGCCGGGGGAGCGGCGGCGGCAACGGGAGCGGTGAGCGTCATGGACTCATCACAGCGCGACATTGGCCTTCTTCGCGCGGTCCAATTCGGCTACCTTGGACGCATGGCTGATGTCCACTTCGGCGCGCGCGCCCTGCAGACCCTCCTCGGCGACTGGCGCGAGCAGCGCGGCACCCTGCCCGCCTACCTCGCGCTGGCCGACCGGATCCGCCTCCTCGGGATCGACGGCCGCATCCCCGCGGGCAGCCGCCTGCCCGCCGAGCGCGAGCTCTCGGCCCGCCTCGGCGTCAGCCGCACGACCGTGGCCGCCGCGTACCGCGAGCTGCGCGACAGCGGCTACCTCGTCAGCGTGCGCGGCTCCGGCAGCGTCACCCGCCTGCCGGGAGCGGCCGTGCACGCGGTGCCCTCGCTCGCGCCGGACTTCCTCGACTTCACCAAGGCGGCCCTGCCCGCCCTCCCCGAGCTGGCCGAGGCGTACACCCGCGCGGCGCAGGCGGCCCCCGAGCACTTCGACTCCGGCTCCTACGACACCGTCGGCCTGCCGGTGCTGCGCCGCGCGATCGCCGAGCGCTACACCGCGCGGGGTCTGCGCACCGAGCCCGGCCAGATCATGGTGACCATCGGCGCGCAGCACGCGATCGCGCTCGTCGCCCGCACCCTGCTCGCGCGGGGCGACCGGGCGCTGATCGAGGCACCGACCTACCCGCACGCCTACGAGGCCCTCCGGCTGGCCGGCGCGCGGCTCGTGCCGGTGAACGTCGACGGGGCGGACGGCTGGGACGGAGAGGGCCTGATCGCCGCGCTGCGCGGCACGAGCCCGAGCCTGGCCTACCTGATGCCCGACTTCCACAACCCGACCGGCCGCTCCATGGCCCCCGAGCTGCGGGAGCGGGCGATCGCCGCCGCGGCCCGGCAGGGGACCCTGATCATCGCCGACGAGACGACGGCCGAGCTCGACATCGACCGGCGGATGTCGCCGCTGCCGTTCGCCGCCTACGGACCCGAGGGGACGGTGCTCTCGATCGGCTCCGTCGGCAAGACGCTGTGGGGCGGCATCCGGATCGGCTGGATCCGCGCCGAGCGGGCGGTGATCCGCAAGCTGGCGCTGGCGCGCTCGGCGAGCGACCTCGGCACGCCGATCCTGGAGCAGCTCCTGGTCGCGGACATGCTCGGCCGTATGGACGGCGTGCTGGAGCTGCGGCGCTCGCAGCTGCGCGCCGGCCGCGACCACCTCGAGGCGGCCCTGGCGCGCGCGATCCCGGAGTGGAGCGTGCCGCGGGTCTCGGGCGGCCTCTCCACCTGGGTGGGCCTGGGCCGGCCGGCGAGCTCGCAGCTCGCGCTCGCCGCCCGGACGGCGGGCCTGCTGATCACCGCGGGCCCGCGCTTCGGGATCGACGGCGCCTTCGAGCGCTTCCTCCGCATCCCGATCGGCTACTCGCCCGAGGCGACCGACCGGGCCGTGGAGGCGCTCGCGACGGCGTGGGCGCAGGTCGCCCGGCACCCGGCGGCCGACCCGGGGTACCTCGCCGACGTGGTCTGAGGTGGAGTGCCCGCCGAGCGTGTGAGATCGTTCTCTCATGAGCGACGGGTACGGCTACCTGCTGGTCCACTTCGTGGAGGACCGGACCGGCCACAGCGAGAAGATCTTCCTCTCGCTCAGCCGGGGCGACGATCCGCTGCGCTGGCGCGCGCTCGGGCCGGTGCTGGAGTGGACCGGCGGCACGGGCGGCGTCCGCGACCCCCACATCGTCCGCGGGCCGCGGGGCTTCCACCTCGTCGCCACCGATCTCCGCGTCTGGCGGCCCGAGGGCCCGGACTGGGACCTCTACCGGCACCGGGGGAGCCGCGACCTCGTGGTCTGGGACTCCCCGGACCTCCTCGAGTGGTCCGAGCCGCGCGCGGTCGCCGTCGCTCCCGCGGGAGCGGGCATGGCCTGGGCGCCGGAGTCGGTCTACGACCCGGTCTCGGGCGACTTCCTCGTGCACTGGTCCTCCGGCCTGGCCGAGGACGGCGACCCCGCCACCGGCGAGACGGGCGACAGCCGCATCCTGATGTCCCGCACGCGCGACTTCCGCACGTTCGCCGAGCCCGAGACCTACCTGCGGCTGCCCGGCGGAGTGATCGACATGACGCTGCTGATCGAGGGCACGGCCGTCCACCGCTTCGCCAAGCAGCACGACGAGGCCCCCGACACGATGCAGGTGTTCCAGCAGGTCGGCTCCTCCCTCTTCGCGGACGACTTCGCCACCGTCGCGCGGGGGATCGGGCAGGAGCTCGGCCCGAGCATCGAGGGGCCGCTGGTCTTCCGGCACCACCGCGAGGAGCGCTGGTCGCTCTGGGTCGACCAGTACGCCCTCCGCCCCTACGGCTACCGCGCCTACACGAGCACCGACCCGGCCTCGGGCCGCTGGGAGCTCGCGGAGGAGTTCGACCTGCCCGAGGACACCAAGCACGGAGCGGTCCTCCCGCTCACCCGATCCGAGTACACGGCGCTCGACGAGCGCCACCCCGCCTGAGAGGCCCCGCATGACCGACTTCAGCCCCCGTCTCGCCGACGCCCTCGTCACCGTCCTCGGTGCCGAGGGCGCTCCGCTCGCCCACGCCGACGTGACGGTCGAGCAGCGCCGCCACGCCTTCGCCTTCGGCTGCACTCCTCCGAGCACCGACCCCGCCCGCGCCGAGGAGCGCCGGCTCTGGCTCGACCTGTTCGACACGGCGACGCTCCCCGTCTACTGGGGACGCTTCGAGCCGGAGCGCGGCCGCACCGCGACGGAGGAGGTGCTCGCCGAGGCGCGCGCGCTCGCCGCGGACGGCGTCCGCCTGAAGGGTCACCCGCTCGTCTGGCACTACGTGAAGCCGGAGTGGCTCGACGCGCTGCCGCTGGACGAGGCCGAGCAGCTCCTCCGCGCGCGCATCCGCCGGGAGGTGGGCGCCTTCGCCGGGCTGATCGACACCTGGGACGCGATCAACGAGGTCGTCATCATGCCGCGCTTCGCGAACGAGCCGGACGGCGTGACGAACGCCGTCACCCGCCTCGCCCGCGAGAAGGGACGCGTCGGCATGGTCGAGCTGGCCTTCTCGGAGGCGCGCAGCCTCGGCACCGGACCGGTGCTCGTGCTGAACGACTTCGACCTCGGGCCCGAGTACGAGCGGCTGATCGAGGACGTGCTCGAGGCCGGGATCCGGCCCGATGCGATCGGCCTGCAGTCGCACATGCACCAGGGGTTCCGCGGGGAGGAGCAGATCGCGGCGATCTGCGACAGGTTCGCGCGCTTCGGCCTGCCGCTGCACTGGACCGAGACCACCCTCGTCTCGGGCGAGCTGATGCCCGCCGAGATCGAGGACCTCAACGACCACGTGGTCGAGGACTGGCCGACCACCCCGGAGGGGGAGGCGCGGCAGGCGGACGAGATGGTGCGGCACTACGAGACGCTGGTCGCGCATCCGGCGGTCGAGGCGATCACCTACTGGGGCTTCGACGACGCCGGCGCCTGGCTCGGAGCGCCGGGCGGGTTCCTCCGCCGCGACGGGAGCCCGAAGCCGGCCTACGAGGCGCTGCGCTCGCGGATCCGCGGGGACTGGTGGCTCGAGCCGACGGTGCTCCGGACGGACGCCGAGGGGCGCGTCGGCGTCCGGGCCTTCGCCGGGGACTTCGCGCTCTCGAGCGCCGGGGCGGGCGCTGCAGTGAGCCTCCCCGTCGGGTCGTCGACGGCTGAGGTCCGCCTGGGCTGAGGGCGTCCGGGGCCGGCCGGTGGCGCCGGTCGCCCCGTCGCACGCCCCGGAACGCCGCGTCCCTCCCAACACTCAGTCGGCTGATGGAAGACTCGGAGGGTGCATCTCCTCGCGGTCCTCAGCATGAAGAACCGGGCGCTCATCGCGCTCGTCACCGTCGTCATCGCCGTCTTCGGCGGAGTCGCCCTGACCGGGCTCAAGCAGGAGCTCGCGCCGTCGATCTCCTTCCCGCAGCTCGCCGTCGTCACGTCCTACCCGGGCGCCGCTCCGGAGGTGGTCAACGACGACGTCTCGACGCCGATCGAGACCGCCATCCAGGGGGTGCCGGGGCTCGAGACGACCAGCGCGACGTCCTCCACGGACTCCTCCCTCATCTCGGCGTCCTTCACCTACGGCACCGACCTCGCCACCGCCGAGCAGAAGATCCTGCAGGCGATCAACCGGATCAAGAGCACGCTCCCGGACGGCGTCGACCCGCAGGTGGTCACCGGCTCCCTCGACGACCTGCCGGTGCTGCAGCTCGCCGTGTCGAGCGACGGCGACGCGGACGCGCTGGCCGAGCGCCTGCGCACCACGGTCATCCCGGACCTGGAGAAGGTCGAGGGCGTGCGCGAGGCGGCGCTCGTCGGCGAGACCGCCCAGCGCGTCACGATCACCCCGGACGACGCGGCGCTCGCCGCGGCCGGCCTCTCGACCGGCGACATCCGCTCGGCCCTGCAGCAGAACGGCGTGCTCGTCGCGGGCGGACAGATCACCCAGGACGGCTCGACCTTCTCGGTGCAGTCGGGCGTCAAGCTCGACTCGACCGACGCGATCGCGGCGCTGCCGCTGCTGCCGTCCGCAGGTGCCTCCGCGGGTGCGGGCGGCGCCGGTGCGTCAGCGGGCGCGGGTGCCTCCGCGGGCTCCGGCGCTTCGGTCGGCGGCTCCGACGTCGGAGCGGCGGCGGGAGGCGCGGCCGTGACCGCAGAGCCGACGGTCACCACCCTCGGCTCCGTCGCGACCGTCGCCGTCACCGACGCCCCCGTCACCTCGATCTCGCGCGTCAACGGCCAGCCCGCCCTGACCCTCTCGATCACCAAGCTCCCCGCGGCGAACACCGTCGACGTGTCGACCGGCGTGGCCGCGCTGCTCCCGGACCTCGAGGAGTCGATCGGCGACAACGCCGCCTTCACCCCGGTCTTCGACCAGGCGCCCTACATCCAGGAGTCGATCGCGTCGCTCGCGCAGGAGGGGGCGCTCGGCCTCGTCTTCGCCGTGCTGGTGATCCTGCTGTTCCTGCTGTCGGTGCGCTCGACCCTGGTCACGGCCATCTCGATCCCGACGTCGGTGCTGATCACGTTCATCGGCCTGCAGACGGCCGGCTACACCCTCAACATCCTGACCCTCGGCGCGCTCACCATCGCGATCGGGCGTGTGGTCGACGACTCCATCGTCGTGATCGAGAACATCAAGCGGCACCTCGACGCGGGCGAGGACCGGGCCCGGACCATCGCGGTCGCCGTCCGCGAGGTCGCCGGCGCGATCACCGCCTCCACGATCACCACGGTCGCGGTCTTCCTGCCGATCTCGTTCGTCGGCGGCACCACGGGCGAGCTGTTCCGGCCCTTCGCGCTGACCGTGTCGATCGCCCTGCTCGCCTCCCTCGTGGTGGCGCTGACGATCGTGCCGGTGCTGGCCTCCTGGTTCCTCCGCCCCTCGATGCGGCCGGCGGTGCGCCAGGCCGCGCAGGCGGCGCTCGCGGAGGAGCGCGCGGCGGCCGGAGGGACACCCGCCTCGGGCGTCCCGGCCGACACCGCTGCGCCGGTCGAGGAGGCCCCGCACCACGGCGCCCACGCCGCTCCCCGGCGGGCGCGCGGGCTGCAGTCGGTCTACGGCCCGATCATCCACTGGACCCTGAAGCACTCGGTCGTCACCGTCCTCCTCGCGCTGCTCGTGCTCGTCGGGACCGGTGCGCTGTACCCGCTGATGAAGACGAACTTCCTCGGCTCCAGCGGGCAGGACACCTTCACCGTCACCCAGACGGTCCCCGTCGGCCAGAGCCTCGACGCGCAGGACGCGACGGCGCAGCAGGCGAGCACGGCGATCCTCGGCGTCGACGGCGTCGAGACCGTCCAGCTCACCGTCGGCTCCTCCGGCGGCCTGCAGAGCGCGTTCGGCGGGGGAGGAGGCGGCGGCACCTCGATCCGCTACTCCGTCACCACCGACGAGTCGGCCGACCAGGTGGCCGTGCAGGCGGACGTCCGCGACGCGCTGTCGGGCGTCGCCTCGGCCGAGGACATCAGCGTCGCCGCCTCCTCCGGCTTCGGCGCCTCCTCGGACATCGAGGTCGACCTCTCGACCGCCTCGCAGAGCGACCTCCAGAGCGCGAGCGACCAGCTCCTCGAAGCCCTGCGCGGGACCGACGGGATCAGCCAGGCCGAGAGCAACCTCTCCTCCTCGCTGCCCTACATCGCGGTGCGGGTCGACCGCGACGCCGCGGCCCGGGCGGGTCTCAGCGAGGTCGCCGTGGGCACGATCGTCAGCCAGGCGCTCCAGCCCAGCCAGGTCGGCAGCGTCGTGATCGACGACCGCACCCTCTCGATCTACCTGGCCGACGGGCAGCCGCCGGCCACCGTGGACGAGCTGCGGAACCTCGAGGTGCCGACCCTGACCGGCACCGTCGCGCTCTCCACCCTCGCGGCGGTCGAGCAGACGGACGGTCCGGCGAGCATCACCACCGAGCGCGGGCAGCGCACCGCGACCATCACCGTCACCCCGGAGGGCGACGACCTCGCCTCGGCCAATGTCGCCGTGCAGAACGCGATCGACGCGACGGCGCTTCCGGCCGGTGTCGACGCCTCCCTCGGCGGAGTGACCGCCGACCAGGCCGACGCGTTCTCGCAGCTGGGCATCGCGCTGCTGGTCGCGATCCTGATCGTCTACGTCGTGATGGTGGCGACGTTCCGCTCGCTCCTGCAGCCGCTGCTCCTGCTCGTGTCCGTGCCGTTCGCGGCGACCGGCGCGATCCTCCTGCAGGTGATCACCGGCGTGCCGCTGGGCGTGCCGTCCCTGATCGGCGTGCTGATGCTGATCGGCATCGTCGTCACGAACGCGATCGTGCTCGTGGACCTGGTGAACCAGTACCGCGACCGCGGGATGCCGGTGCGGGAGGCGTTGCTGCACGGCACCGAGCGGCGGCTCCGGCCCATCCTGATGACCGCCCTCGCGACGATCTTCGCCCTCCTGCCGATGGCGCTGGGGATCACGGGCCACGGCGGCTTCATCTCGCAGCCGCTGGCGATCGTCGTGATCGGCGGCCTGGTGTCCTCGACGGTGCTGACCCTCGTGGTCCTGCCCGTCGTCTACAACCTGGTCGAGGGGTATCGTGAGCGGCGGCGTGCCGCCCGCGCCGGGAAGGCGTCGGCATGACGGACATCAGGGATGCGGCCGAGACGGTCGGCTCGCGCTGGCGCAGCGGCCCGGAGCGCGCCACCGCGGTCCTCGACGAGATCGGTCCGGAGCGCTTCGTCGCCCGCGACTTCCGCCCGGGCACGCTCCGGCACCTCGTCCTGATCCGCTTCCGCCCGACGGCGCTGGTCGCCGAGGCGGACGAGGTCACCCGCCGCTTCCTCGCCCTGGCCGACGAGTGCGTCCGCGACGGACGGCCCTACATCGAGTCCATCGAGACCGGGCCGCAGCTGAGCATCGAGGGCGCGGGCGAGGGCTTCGACCGCGCGTTCCTGCTGACCTTCTCCTCCGAGGGCGACCTGCACTACTACCTGGGCCGGCCGGCCGTCGAGGACCCCGCGCACTGGGATCCGGCGCACGACGCGTTCAAGGAGTTCGTCGGGCCGTTCGTCGACACGGCCGGCATCGTCGCGTTCGACTTCCGACCCGAAGCGCACTGATGGCGACTCCCGAGTTCGTGCTGCGGCTGCGCGAGCGGATCGGGACCGAGCTGCTCTGGCTCACCGGCGTGACCGCGGTGATCCTCCGCGAGGAGCCGGCGCTCGAGGTCCTGCTCGTCCGGCGCGCCGACACCGGCGCCTGGACGGCCGTCACCGGGATCATCGACCCGGGCGAGACCGTCGCCGGCACCGCCCGCCGCGAGGCGCAGGAGGAGGCGGGCGTCGAGATCGAGGTCGAGCGCCTCGTGCAGGTGCACACCCTCCGCCCGATGCAGTACCCCAACGGGGACCGCTCGCAGTACCTCGACCATGTGGTGCGCTGCCGCTGGATCTCGGGGGAGGCCCACGTCGCGGACGACGAGTCGACCGAGGTCGGCTGGTTCGCGCCCGACGCGCTGCCGCCGATGTCGGACGAGCACCGCGCCCGGATCGAGCGGGCGCTGTCGGACGAGCCGGGCTGCTCGATCGACTGACGGCGGGGGTGGGCGCCGGACGAGGGCGGGGCCGCCTCTCGGGAGCGGCACTCGGATCGGAGCGGGCGCTGCTCAGACCGGACGCGCGAAGCAGAGCATCGCGTCGTCGCCGACGTGGGCTCCGAAGCCGTCGATCGCCGTGAAGCCGAGCGCCCCGGCCGCTGGGGCGAGCTCCGGAGCGGCGGCCAGGCGCAGCGTGCGGATCCGCTGCACCCGCGCCCACGACTCCGCCGCCGCGACGAGCCGTCGGGCGACTCCCGTGCGCCGGTGGACGGAGGCGACCACGAGCTCCAGTACCTCGGCGAAGTCGTCCGGGCCGGGAGCGAGCACCAGCACGCCGGCCGCCGCCCCGTCGATCCGGGCGATCAGGACGCGGGCGTGCGGGGGTGGGACCGCGGCGAGGAGGCCCTCCGCTCCGGCTGCGTCCTCGAGGCGGACGACGACTCCGCTCACGAGCCCAGGTGGGCGCGGAGGAACTCGACGACCCGAGCACGCAGAGCGTCGTCGAGGAGCGCGATCGAGTGCAGCGAGCCGGGGAGGACGAGGAGGTCGACGCTCGAGCCCGCTCCGCGCAGCGCCTCCGCGAAGCGGGTCGACTGGCTGAGCGCGACCCGCTCGTGCGCCGCGTGCGCGATGAGGAACGGCGGCTCGGAGCCGTCCACCTGCGCGAGGGGCGAGGCGGCGGTCGCGGAGGGGCAGGAGGCCAGGTCCGCGCAGTCGAGGTAGCTGCGCACGGCGGCCGCGACTCCGACCACCGGGTCGTCGTCGGCGAGGCCGGCGGCGCTGAGATCGGAGGGGCCGCTCAGGTCGACCACGGCGGCCAGGCGCGACGAGGTCGCCGGCAGCGTGCCGAGCAGAGAGGCGAGGTTGCCGCCGGCCGAGCCGCCGAAGGCCGCCACCCGCTCCGGATCGATGCCGAAGCGCGCGGTCTGCTCCGGCTCGAGCAGCCAGTCGAGGGCGGCCGTCACATCGTCGAGCTGCGCGGGGAACACGGCGGCGGGCGCGAGGCGGTAGTCGACCGAGACGGCGACGAACCCCTCCGATCCGAGCCACTGGCAGATCGGGCGCCAGTTCGCGTCGGCCTTGCCTCCACGGGCCCAGCTGCCGCCGTGCACGACGAGGACGGCGGGCCGCGGCTCCGCCGACGGGGCAGGGGAGGAGCAGACGTCGACGCTCTGCCCGGTGCTCGCGTCGTAGACGACGTCGGCCGTCACGCTCACGCCGGACCAGTCGGGTGCGGGTGCCGCTCCGAGCGCCTGCGCCACCGGCTCCGAGACGGGAGTGGTGCTCGCGCAGCCCGAGAGGAGGAGTGCGAGGGCGGCCAGGACCGTGGCGACGCGTCGCGGGGATCGGGTGGGCTCGCGCATGAGTGCGATCAGCGTACGGGGTGCCCGGCGCCCCGGATGCGGCACCCCCGCGATCAGGGGGTGCCGGGCTCGCGCTGCAGACGGACCAGGACGACCCCCGCGAGGATCAGCGCGCCGCCGCCGAACTGGATCGGCGCGGGCAGCTCGCCGAGGATCAGCCACGCGGCCGCGATCGAGAACAGCACCTCCGTCAGGCCGACGAAGGAGGCGATCCGCGTGCCGAGACGGCGTCCGCCCTCGATCCCGAGCAGATACGCCAGCACCGTCGACATGCCGAGGATCACGCCCGCGGGGAGGAGCCAGCTGACCTCCGCTCCGACGAACACCACCTCTCCGAAGGTCGCGCGCAGCGGTGTGACGCCGAGCGCCCCGAGTGCCAGCAGGATCGCGGCGCCGACCGTCATCGCCCCCGCCGTGAGCGCGATCGGCGGCAGCTCCGGATCCACTCGGCCGGCGATGACGTAGTAGACGCACAGGCCGAGCGAGGCGGTCAGCGCCCAGGCGATGCCGACCAGCTCGGGGGTCGACTCGCCGGACAGGTCGAGCACGAGCACCAGGCCGCCGAGCGCGAGAGCGGAGCCGGCGAGGGTGAAGCGGCCGGGGTGCCGGCGGGTGCGCGCCCAGGCGAGGAGGACGAGGAACACCGGCGCGAGGTACTCGATCAGCAGGGCGACGCCGACCGACATGTGCTCGATCGCGCTGTAGAAGCAGAGCTGCGCGGCGATCACGGCGAAGACTCCGTAGAGGGCGATCGTGCCGAGGTTGCGGCGGAGCACGGGCCAACGGCCGCGGAGGGACAGGACCGCCGGGATCGCGAGGATCAGGGCGGCGCCGCCCGCGCGCGAGAGGACCGCGGACGCCGGCGTCCAGCCCGCCTCGAGGAGCGGCTTCACGAACGGCCCGCCCAGACCGAACGCCGCCGACGCGGCCAGCGCCGCGACGAGGCCCGAGCCGAGGCGCCGTGCAGGCGCGGGCGCGCTCGCGGCGGGGAGGGTGACGGCGGCGGTGCTCTCGGCGGTCATGGTCGGCTCCTTCAGGAGTCAAAAGGATTACACTCGTGACAGCGAGCTGATCGCACACTACTGAGCCGCACTGTCAGGAGTCAACATGGTGTTCGCCTATGACGTCGAGGCGTCACTGACCTCCACCGCCACCCTCGTCAACACGCTCCCCGAGCTGTCGCCGTCCGGCGAGGACGAGATGGCGACGATCGAGCAGCTGGACGACTTCCTCCTCGAGAACCGGTACACGGGCAGCCGCGACGGATCGACCGAGGAGCTGGAGGCCGTGCGGGCGATCCGCTCCTCCCTCCGCACCCTCTGGCTCACGCGGGCCGAGGAGGACCTCGTCCCCGTCGTCAACGGGATGCTCGACTCCGGCCGCGCGCTCCCGCAGCTGGTCCGGCACGGACCCTACGGCTGGCACCTCCACGCGACGCGCGACGAGAGCCCGCTCGCCACCCGCATCCTGGTCGAGGCCGCCATGGCGTTCGTCGACGTGATCCGCGGCGACGAGCGCGAGCGGATCCGCGTCTGCGCGGCGGAGGACTGCGAGGCGGTGCTCGTGGACTTCTCCCGCAACCGCTCGAAGCGCTACTGCGACACGGGCAACTGCGGCAATCGCGCGAACGTGGCCGCGTACCGGGCCCGGCGGGCGTCGCAGTAGCGGACGGGCGGTCGTTGCGCGCGGGCGCGCGTCGATCGTGCTGCGGCTCGGGGCCGGGGGGCTGTTGCGGGGCGACTCCGCGGGGGACCGGTTGCGGAGGTGCGCGGCCCCCGGGCTTCGCGGCTCCCGGGCTTCGCGGCTCCCGGCTTTCGCGGCCCCCGACCTGAGCGGCTCCTGGCCGCACGTCTCCCCGCCCTAGCCAGGCTCCGGGGCCGCGTGTAGACTCGCTCGGTCGGCTCTTGACACCGTGCGTTCTCGTGCGGATGGGTTTGTTAGTCAAGTGGGCCGGGTCTCCGACAGTCGTCGTGAGACGAATCACATGTGTGAATCGGCCCCGGTCAATGACTCGCCCGGGTTCTCCCCCCTGCTGCCCCGCAGCAGTCCAGCGCACGGACGCCCCTCACGACGGGGCTCCTCCGGCGTCGCCTCCTCGCGCACGACCTGAACCCAGGAAGAACTGCCATGCCCAAGAACAAGAAGCCCGCCGGCGGACGTCCGGCCAAGAACTTCGAGCCCAACCGCTTCGGCGCCTCGAGCGGCAAGTCCCAGCTCGGCGGCCGCTCGCGCTTCCCCGGCGCCAAGCCGGGCTCGCGCAGCGAGGGCCACCGCGGATTCCGCGCCGTCGACGAGAACGCCCCCAAGAAGGCGCGCTGGAACGCCGACGAGCGCGCCGAGCGGGCCACCGAGCGCGCCGATCGGCCCGCCCGCGGGAACGACCGCGACGAGCGGCCCTCTCGCGGCTACGACCGCGACGCGCGTCCGGCGCGCTCGAACGACCGTGACGAGCGTCCGGTCCGCGGGTACGACCGCGACGCACGCCCGGCGCGCTCGAACGACCGCGACGAGCGTCCGGCGCGATCCTTCGATCGCAGTGACCGTCCGGCCCGTTCCTTCGACCGCGATGCGCGTCCGGCGCGCTCGAACGATCGCGACGAGCGTCCGGCGCGTTCCTACGGGCGCGATGAGCGTCCGGCGCGTTCCTTCGACCGGAGCGACCGTCCGGCCCGTTCCTTCGACCGCGATGCGCGTCCGGCGCGCTCGAACGATCGCGACGAGCGTCCGGCGCGTTCCTACAGACGCGACGACCGTCCGGCCCGCACCGGCGACCGCGACGAGCGCCCCTCGCGCGGCTACGACCGCACCGAGCGTCCCGCCCGCTCGTTCGACCGCAGCGACCGTCCGGCTCGCTCCTTCGACCGGGACGCGCGTCCCTCGCGCGGCCACGACCGCGGCGACCGCCCGACCCGCTCGCTCGACCGCGACTCCCGGCCCTCGCGCCGCGACTCCGGCTCGGACTTCTACCCCAGCCGCGACGCCCGTGCGCCGCACCAGGCCGACGACGTCGTGCTCGAGCGCCTCGAGGCGACGGCCACTCTCGCCGTCGACGTCGAGGGCGTCACCTTCGGCGACCTCGGCCTGGGAGGGAACATCGTCCGGATGCTGACCGAGCTCGGAGCGGCCGCGCCGTTCCCGATCCAGGCCGCGACCATCCCCGAGGTGCTCGCCGGCAAGGACGTCCTCGGACGCGGCAAGACCGGCTCCGGCAAGACCATCGCCTTCGGCGCCCCCGTCGTCGAGCGCCTGATGGAGAACAACGGAGCGAAGGGCCGCAAGCCGGGCCGCGCTCCGCGCGCGCTCATCCTCGCGCCGACCCGCGAGCTCGCCATGCAGATCGACCGGACCATCCAGCCGATCGCCCGCTCCGTCGGCCTGTTCACGACGACCATCTACGGCGGCGTCCCCCAGTACAAGCAGGTCGGAGCCCTCCAGCGCGGAGTCGACATCGTCATCGCGACGCCGGGCCGCCTCGAGGACCTCGTCGAGCAGGGGCGCCTCGACCTCTCGAACATCACCATCACGGTGCTCGACGAGGCCGACCACATGTGCGACCTCGGCTTCCTCGAGCCCGTGCAGCGCATCCTCCGTCAGACCGCCGACGGCGGCCAGCGGCTGCTGTTCTCGGCCACGCTCGACAAGGGCGTCGCGACGCTCGTCGACGAGTTCCTGGTCGAGCCGAGCGTCCACGAGGTCGCCGGCGAGGACCAGGCGTCCTCGACCATCGACCACCGCGTGCTCCTGATCGAGCACCGCGACAAGGCCGAGATCATCGAGCAGCTCGCCGCCCGCCAGGGCAAGACGCTGATCTTCGCCCGTACCCGCGCGTTCGCGGAGCAGCTCGCGGAGCAGCTCGACCACGCGGACATCCCCGCGACGAGCCTCCACGGCGACCTCAACCAGTCGCGCCGCACCCGCAACCTCGCGCTGCTCACCAGTGGACGCGTCGACGTGCTGGTCGCGACCGATGTGGCCGCGCGCGGCATCCACGTCGACGACATCGACCTGGTGATCCAGGCCGACGCTCCCGACGAGTACAAGACGTACCTCCACCGCTCCGGCCGCACCGGCCGCGCGGGCAAGACGGGCACGGTCGTGACGCTCATCACGCGCAACCGCCGCCGCCGCATGGAGGAGCTGCTCGACCGGGCCGAGATCGAGGCCGAGATGATCGAGGCCCGCCCCGGCGACCGCGTCCTGCGCGAGATCAGCGCCCCGGCCGAGTAGCCGCCGACCGCACGACGACGAGGCGCGGACCCCTGCATCGGGGTCCGCGCCTCGTGTCGTTCGTGGTGGGTTCTGTGGTGCGGCGTGACGGCGAGTGCCGGGTCGTGGTGACCCTCCGACTCCGCACTACGCAGGGCTCCGCGCTGTGCGGCTTCCCGTGGGGCGGCGCTGCGTTGCGCGGCTCTGCGCTGGACGACTCTGTGCCGGACGACTCTGCAGTGTCCGGCTTCGCGGAGGGCTTCTGCACGCACGAACGCCGAAGGGCGGACACCTCGCGGTGCCCGCCCTTCGGCGTGTTCACCGGCCGGAGCCGGTGAGGGGAATTAGCTGGCCGGGGGGGTCAGCACGGTGTCGATGAGGTAGACGGTCGCGTTGGCGGTCTGGACGCCACCGCAGATGACGGACGCGTCGTTGACCTTCAGGTCGTCGCCGGAACCGGTGACGGTGAGGTTGCCACCCTGGACAGTGGCGTGGTCGCCGGCGATCGCGTCAGGGGCGATCTGGCCGGGGACGACGTGGTAGGTCAGGATCGAGGACAGCGTGGCGGCGCCCTCGGGGGTCTTGAGGGAGTCGACGGTCGCGGCGTCGAGCTTGGCGAACGCGTCGTCGACCGGGGCGAAGACGGTGAACTCGCCGCTGTTCAGCGTGTCGACGAGGTTGACGTCGGGGTTGAGGCCACCGGAGATCGCAGCGGTCAGGGTGGTGAGCAGCGGGTTGTTCGACGCGGCGGTCGCAACGGGGTCGAGCGACATGCCCTCGACCGAGCCGGCGCCGTCCGGGACCTGCTCGGCGTAGGCGGCACAGCCGGGGCCGACGAGGTTCGCGGCCGGGTCCATGGTCGCCATGGGGGTCGAGGAGGCGGAGGCCGACGAGGTGGCCATCGGGGTCGACATCTCGGTCGCCGCGTCGCTGGCGGCGGTGGTCGAGCCGCTTCCGCTCGAGCAGGCGGTGAGGCCGAGGGCGGCGGTGCCCAGCAGGGCGAATGCGGCGAGGGCGGAACGCTTGGTGGATCGCATGGGATTACTCCTTCGTGAGACGGCCCCCACGTGATGCGGAGGACCTGTTCTGTGTGGACCGTGTCGCGGCCGTTGACATGTGTTCGGAGCCCTCCCTGCGGGGGTTTGGATTTCTTTCGGTGATCTAGGTAACGGCTTCGTAACGGCAGGGAACCGGGACGGCGGGGAGCTGCTCCGCCGCGTCGATTACCCTGGAGACGTCGCGCGCACGCGTCGACGCGACGACGAGAGGACGGGCGAATGCAGACCCGAGGTGCACGAGTGGCTCGCGGCGTCGCCGCCGCTCTCGCCGCGACCGCCACGGCCGCCGCCTCCCACACGGTCGCGGGCGCCGAGACCCCCACTCCTGCCGTGCTCGCCCTCGCCGCGGCGTTCGCCGTCGTCGTCTGCGTCCTCCTCTCGGGGCGCCGTCCGTCCCTTCCCCGGCTGACGCTCTCCGTGCTCCTCAGCCAGATCGCGTACCACGGCCTCTTCCTCATCACGGGCAGCGGTGGGGAGGTGAGCGTGGTCGGGACGACGGGCACCGGCGCGCACTTCCACGACGGGTCGACCATCGAGCTGATCGCCGGCGGAGGCGGACACGCGGCTCACGCGCCGGTGATGCTCCTCGCCCACCTCGCTGCGGCTGCCTTCACGATCGCGGCGTTCCGGTACGGCGAGCGCCTCTTCTGGACGCTGGGAGCAGGCCTCCACCGCGTCGTCGTACGGATCGTCGCCCGCGCGTCCGCGGTCGCGCTCCCGTCGGCACCCGGCGTCTCGATGACGGGCACCCCCGAGCCGCGGGCGCCCCGATCCCTCGACGCGGTCCTCTCGATCCTCCGGCACCGCGGGCCGCCGCTGCGGGTCCTCCGCGCCGCCTGACGCCCCTCCCGTGCGGGAGCGGCTCCGGTCGGCGCCTCCGCATGCACCGCGAACCCGCGCTGCGTCCAGAACTCCCGGCCCCGCGCCGGATCTCCCCCGAGGACACGACCGTCATGACCCGTTCTTCTTCTTCTTCTTCTTCCTTCTCGCGGCTCCGCCTCGTCGGCAGCGGCGCACTCGTCGCCGCCGGATCGATCGCGCTCGCTGTCGCCGCGCCCACGGCGGCCAGCGCCCACGTGACCGCGGCGGCGAGCAGCACCGCCGCCGGCTCGTACACGGTGGTGACGTTCTCGCTGGCCCACGGCTGCGAGGGCTCGCCGACGACGGGACTCACGATCACGATGCCCGACGGCATCAACTCGGTCAGCCCGACGATCAACCCGAACTGGGACGTCGTGAAGAACGAGGTCGCAATCGCCGACCCGGTCACCGACTCCCACGGGAACACCGCGACCAAGCGGGTCTCGGACGTGGTCTACACGGCGAAGACGCCCCTCGCCGACGGCTACCGCGACACCGTCGCCCTCCAGCTTCAGCTCCCCGAGGACGCAGCCGGCTCCACGCTGGAGTTCCCCGTGCTGCAGACGTGCGAGACCGGCAGCACCGCCTGGGACCAGCCGACCGTCGACGGCCAAAACGAGCCCGAGCTGCCCGCTCCCACCGTCGCGGTGACCGCGGCGGAAGCGGGGTCCGGCCACGGGGGCGGACACGACGGCGACGGCGACGGTGACGACGCGGTCGCGACCACCGCCTCGGCGACGACGGCCACGAGCGGCGACGACGTGCTCGCCCGCATCCTCGGAGTCGGCGGGCTCGTCGTCGGCGCGGTCGGCGTGGCCGTCGGGCTCGCCTCCCGCCGCCGCGGACCCCGGGCGTCGGCGTGACCCGTCGGAAGGCCCTCGTCGCCGTTACCGCGATCGGGCTGCTCGGCTCGATCGCGGTGGCGGCGCCCGCCAGCGCGCACAACTACCTCGTCTCGACGACTCCCGCTGCGGACTCGACCGTGACGGAGCAGCCGGGAACGCTGGTGCTGACGACGAACGACGACCTGCTCGTCCTCGGGACGGACGGAACGGCGGCGGCTCTGCGCGTCGTCGGGCCGGACGGGCTCTACTACGGCGACGGCTGCGTCAGCGTCGTCGGGCCGGAAGCGTCGATGCCGCTCGAGCTCGGCGCGGCGGGGGATTACGAGGTGACCTGGCAGGTCGTGTCCACCGACGGGCACCCCGTGTCGGGCCAGTACGCGTTCGACTGGACGCCGGCCGACGGGACCGCGCTCGCCGACGGGTCGGACTCGGTCCCGGACTGCAACGGCACCGTCGCGGTCTCAGGAGGACAGGCCGAGTCCGCCGACGAGGCGCAGGCGACGTCCGGATCGGACCCGGCACTCCTCGGGGACGTCCTGTGGATCGGCGGCGCTCTCGCCGCGGTCGCCGCCGCCATCGGAGTGACGCTCCTCGTGCTGCGACGGCGACCCCGCGACTGAGGCTCGTGACCCTCCTGTGACGACGGCCGGTCAGTTCAGGAGGCTCGCGAGGGGCCCTTCGCCGAGACCGGTCAGGACGGCCGCCGCGTCCTCGTAGACGGCGACGGCCCCGGCCTCGCGGAGTTCGTGCTCCGAGGTACCGCCGGAGAGGACTCCGACCGTTGCCAGGCCCGCGCGCTCGGCGGCCAGGACGTCCCAGGTCGCGTCGCCGACCATGACGGCGCGGTCGACGGAGACGCCCGCGCGGTCGAGCGCGATCGAGATTACGTCGGGTGCTGGCTTGGCGGTGGAGACGTCGGCGCCGCTGGTGACAGCGTGGACGGACCCGCCGAAGTCGAGGACGTCGAGAAGCACGTCCAGCTCGTTCTGCGGTGCCGAGGTGGCGAGGACGACGTGGACGCCTCGACCGACGAGCGTCGCGACGAGCTCGCGAGCTCCCGGGAGTGGAACGATGCGTGCTGTCGTCTCGGCGTAGTTCTTGGTGTGCAGCGACTTCACCAGTGCGCGCTGCTCCTCCTTCACGTCGTCCTCGAGGAGCATGTCGAGCAGCTCCGACGAGTCTGCGCCGATCGCTCGTTGGATGCGCCAGGCGGGCACGACGAGGTCGGCCTGCCAGAAGGCGCGCGACCACGCCTCGACGTGGAGGAAGTTCGTGTCGGCGAGGGTCCCGTCGATGTCGAAGAGCACCGCGGAGGTCCCCGTCGTCGCGTCTTTCCTGTCCTTCGTTCCTGCCATGTCGCTGCCCCTCTTGTCGCTTCCGCGCCTATCGGCCCGTGCCGTCCACGCTACGCGGGCGCGCCGAAGCGGGCCCGCCCCTTGACCTGCCCGTCCACGCCACCCGACCTGCCCCTTGTCACGGCCCGCCGGTCCCGGTCGGATCGTGTCCGCCCTCCGTCCCGTTCCCCGGCTCCCCGGGCCGGGTGACATGCTGCCGTCCCGTCGGGCTCGTCCAGTGCAGCGTGCCGTCCGGCTCCTGCCGGTGGGTCCACCCCGTGGTGTGGCGGAGCCGGTGGTGGTGTCGGCAGAGGTGCGCGAGGTTGTCGGCCGACGTGGTGCCTCCGTGGTGCCAGTCGTTCGTGTGGTCGACGTCCGCGTGGCGGGTGCTGCGGGTGCATCCCGGGAACCGGCAGGTCCCGTCGCGGTGCTGGAGGTGGCGACGCAGGTCCGCCGGCACTCGGTAGGAGTCGCGTCCGACGGAGAGGACCGCTCCGCTCTCCGGATGGGTGAGCAGCCGCGTGAACGAGGGAGCACCTGCTGTGAGACGCCGCGCGGTCTCCGGATCGACGGGTCCGTATCCGTCGAGGACGGCGGGCTGGTCGGACCGCCCGAGGAGGGTCAGCGCCGGCACGGTCACCGCGACTTCGGCGCGCACTCCCGCCGGCATCGACGTGCCGTCTCCGTCGGCCGATGTCTCCCCGTCGACCAGCAGCGCAGCGGCGATGTCTGCGCGGAGCTGGCCCAGCGTCCGCTCCTCGTCCGGCAGATCCGCGAGGGAGCGGGCGGCCCGGTCGATCCTGTCCATCGCGCCGAGCACATCGGGAGCTGCGGTGTAGAGGTGCAGGATCGCCATCCCGTCGTCGAGGCCCTCCACCCAGAGCGCGCGACGACGGGCGCAGTCCCTATGACGTTCGCTGAGCGTCTGCGGGTGCAGCCGTTCCCGGAGCGACCGGAGGGCGCGTCGCAGCTGGGGCGGGGTGCAGGCGACCGCGATCGTGGCGGCCTCCTCGTCGAAGCGCCCACGGACCTCGGCCGGGACGTCGAGCGCTCCTCGCACCACGAGTCGCGCGTGCTCGGGGGAGAGCGCTCCGTCCGCGAGTGCGCGCAACGTCGCCGGGAGGTCGTTCACCAGCAGGCGTGCCTCGTCGACCAGTGCAGAGGCGTGCGCCTCCGAGACCCGGAGTCCCGTCGCGAGCTCCGCGATCAGCGCCCGGTGCGCCGCCTCCGCCCGATCCACCTGCACCTGGACGTGCTCGCCGACGAGCGCCGCCGGTGCCGCCATCGCGAGGCGGCGTGCCTCCTCGACTGCCCGGTACCGGGATGCCTCGACGGCGGACCGCTCAGCGTGCCGTGAGCCGGCGAGCGCGAGCGCCTCCGTGAGCGCGTCGTCTACTGTCGCCGATTCCTTCATGCCCTGATCTCACCGGACGAAGTCTCGCCGTGGGCCTCGGGAGCGCCGTTTCATCGGACAGCATCGCGAAGAACCGTCTGTGGAGGAGCGTCGCCCCCCTCACACCTTCCGCGGCACCGTGAACACGGTCTCCACTCCGGCCGAGTACAGCACCGAGTCCGGCGCGCGCGTCGCCAGCCCGGGGAAGCCCGCGGCGTCGAGCAGCCCGTCGTCGAGCGCGAGCAGCTCCGCGCGTCGCAGCGGCCACGGCCGGTGCAGGTTGCGGCCGTACCAGGTGGAGCCCAGGTGGCGCTCGTGGTAGGCCCAGCGTGCGGTGAGGAACGAGCCGAGCGGGTCCTCGTCGACCGGCTCGCCCGGGCGGACGACGATCCGGGAGCGGGCGGCCGAGTCCGAGTGCCGGATCGTGTCGTAGATCACCGCGCCGTGGCGGTGCTCGATGCTCATCCGGGCCCAGCGGTAGGGGAGCCCGAACACCGCCTGCGCGGTGAGCACGGGAAGGAGGTGGGAGGCGTCGAGCGAGACGAACACGACTCCGCGTCGTCCCTGCTCGTCGACGGAGTAGAGCCGGACGTTCACCTCGGGGAAGGTGCCGAGCCAGGGCACCCGCGGGCCGCCGAGGAAGGCCGTCCGCGAGAGCCGGAACGGGATCAGGCCCACCCAGGAGGAGCCGTCGTGCTCGTCGGGCCTCGTCCCGGCCGGGAGGTGGGGCGCCACCAGGGCGGGGTCGACCCGCCAGTGCAGGAACGTCGCCTCGGTCCAGCGCTGCTTCAGGATGCGCGGTCCGCCGAGCGCGGGCGCGGAACGGGTGACGGGTTCGACGGAGCTCACGCGCCCATCGTGCTCCGGTGTGCTGCGAGCTCGCCCGTGCAGGCGCGCTCAGCGGCGCGCGGCGAGGGCCTTCAGTGTCTCCAGCACCAGGGCCACCGGTGCGGAGGAGGCGGCGGAGTTCCGCACGACGGCCTCGAGGGAGCGGACAGGCCGGGGACGGACGACGGGCACGGCGCGGACGCCGTCCGGCAGACGGTGGGCCGCGAGCTCCGGCAGGACCGTCACGCCCATGCCCGCGGCGACGAACGCGGCGGCGGTGATGTGGTCGTTGGCCTGGACGTGGAAGGGCGGCGCGAACCCGGCGGCGGCGCAGGCCTCCACGACGTTCCGGCGGCACCAGCCGGTGGGCAGGTCGTTGTCGACCCAGCGCTCGTTCGCGAGCTCGGCGAGGTCTATCTCGCTCCGTGAGGCGAGCGGATGACCGTCGGGCAGGACGACGAGGTAGGGGTCGTCGAGGAGGTGGTGCGCCGTGAATCCGGGGGCGGTCGGCTCGGAGGAGGCGACGAGGAGCTGCACGTCGGGGCGCGCTCCGAGGTCGTCGTCGAGCTCCTCTCCCAGGCGCAGATCGAGGGCGAGGCCGGGGAACGCGGCGGTCAGCCGGCGGGCGACCTCCGGCATCCAGGCGCTGCCGACGGAGGCGAAGTACGTCACCGAGAGGCGGCCGGAGCGGCCCTCGCGCAGCTCCTCCACCACGGCCTCCGCTTCGGCGAGGCGCTCGAGGACGCGGTCCGCCTGGGCGGCGAGGGCGCGTCCGGCTGGGGTCGGGCGGACGCCGCGGCCCACCCGCTCCAGCAGGGTCAGTCCGGTCTCGCGCTGCAGAGCGGAGAGGTGCTGGCTGACGGCGGAGGACGTGTAGCCGAGGCCGGAGGCGGCTCCCGCGATCGAGCCGGAGGCGACGACGGAGCGGAGGATGCGGAGCCGGTGCACGTCGAGCATGAGACGACCGTACAGTCCGGCTGAACGATCCGACAGTGAACGGAACTGGTGCTGAATCCCCGGCAGCGCCACGATGGCCTCATGACCGACGTCTCCTCCTCCGCCCCGCCCTCCACGAGGGACGCCCTCCTGCTGTGGGGCGCGATCGCGGTCACCGTCCTGCTCTGGGCGTCGGCCTTCGTCGGCATCCGCGCCACGACGGAGGACTTCGGCCCGGGCGCGCTGACCCTCGGCCGCATCGTGGTGGGGTCGCTCGCGCTCACGGTGGTGCGCGTCGTCCTCACCGCCCGGAGGCGCCGCTCGGAGGCGGCTCCGGATCCGCGCACGGCGGTCCCGCGCGGGCGCCTCCTCCTGCTCGTGCTGGGCTGGGGGGTCGCCTGGTTCGGGGTCTACAACCTGGCGTTGAACGCTGCGGAGCGGCACGTCGACGCGGGGACGGCGGCGCTGCTGGTGAACATCGCGCCGATGATCACCGCCGTGCTCGCCGGGCTGCTGCTGGGGGAGGGGTTCCCCCGCCGTCTCCTCGCCGGGATGCTCGTGGCGCTGACCGGCGTCGCGGTGATCGCGTTCTCCACCTCCACCGGGCAGTTCGACGTGATCGGCGTCGCCCTCGGCCTGGTCGCCGCCGTCGTCTACGGCAGCGCGGCGACCCTTCAGAAGCGCCTGCTGGGACGGATCGACGCACCGACGATGACCTGGCTCGGCTGCCTCGCCGGCACGGTCGCGTGCCTGCCCTTCGCCCCGGAGCTCGTCGAGGCGCTCGCCGCCGCTCCGCTCTCCTCGATCCTGGCCGTGGTCTACCTCGGGATCTTCCCGACGGCCGTCGCCTTCACGACGTGGGGGTACGTCCTCGCGCGCTCCAGCGCGGGTCGCACCGCGGCGTCCACCTACGCGGTGCCCGCGGTGGTGGTGCTGCTGTCCTGGCTCGTCCTGGGCGAGACCCCGCCGCTCGCCGCGCTGCTCGGAGGCGCGCTCGCCCTGGCCGGAGTCGCGGTGGCGACGCTGCGGAGGCGCCCGAAGGCGGTCTGACCGGCGGCGGATGCTCCTCCACAGCCGCCCGATCGCGTCGAGTCCTCGGACGAGGCGGCTCGCGGGGATCCCGCGGGAGGGCCCGGGATATGCTGGGCGGACGTTCATCCCAGTCGGCGCCGAGCGCCAGGAACGGTGAGGATCCCGATGACCGAGGCCCTGCAGCCGCCCGTCCAGAACGCCCTCTCGCTCACGCCTCCGGAGCCGGTGGCGGCGGTGCCGACCACCTCGGCGCCGTCGATCGCGCCGAAGGTGCCCGAAGCCGCCCTGCCCGGCCTCGAGGCGAAGGTCGACGGCTACCTCGACACGCTCCTGGCGACGGAGTCCCGCAGCCCCGAGTTCGCGACGCGGGCCAACGACATCCGCACGATGGGCGACGCCGACATCCGCTCGGCCGCCGACTCGTCGAACCGGCTGCTGAGCACGCCGGTGCGCGCCCTCCAGGAGGGCGGGCTCTCCGAGGGGTCGACCATCGGCAAGACGCTGCTCGAGCTGCGCCGCACGGTGGAGGATCTGGACCCGTCCGAGGACAACCTGCAGAAGAAGATCCTGGGCTTCATCCCGTTCGGCAACAAGATCACCGACTACTTCCGCCGCTACGAGAGCGCCCAGTCGCACCTGAACGCGATCATCCAGGCCCTGTACGACGGGCAGGACGAGCTGCGGAAGGACAACGCGGCCCTGAATCTCGAGAAGCAGAACCTCTGGGAGACGATGACCCGTCTCAACGAGTACATCTACGTCGCCGAGCGGCTCGACGTGAAGCTCTCGGCGAAGATCGCCGAGCTCGACGCGACCGATCCGGAGCGGGCGAAGGCGCTGCGCGAGGACGTCCTCTTCTACGCGCGCCAGAAGCACCAGGACCTGCTGACCCAGCTGGCCGTGTCGATCCAGGGCTACCTCGCGATCGACGTCGTCATCAAGAACAACGTCGAGCTGATCAAGGGCGTCGACCGCGCGACGACCACGACCGTCTCGGCGCTGCGCACGGCGGTCATCGTGGCGCAGGCGCTCGCCAACCAGCGCCTCGTGCTCGATCAGATCACGGCGCTGAACACCACGACGTCCAACATGATCGAGGCCACCTCGCGCATGCTCGCCGACCAGTCGGCCTCGATCCAGTCGCAGGCCGCCTCGGCCACGGTCGGGCTGCCGCAGCTGCAGGCCGCGTTCGCGAACATCTACCAGACGATGGACTCGATCTCGGACTTCAAGATCAAGGCGCTCGACAGCATGGCCCAGACCGTCGGAGTCCTGCAGACCGAGACGGCGAAGGCCGGCGAGTACGTCGAGCGGGCCCGCCGCAGCAACTCGGACATCGACGCGACGTCCTCGCTCGATCTCGGCCGCTAGCCGATGGGCTGGTTCTCCCGACTGTTCACGGGTGCCCCCGCGGCGCCGGAGGAGACCGCGCCCGCTCTGCCGAGCGTCCCGACGAGCGACGACATCCTCGCGGCGCTCGACCGGGTCGGCACGCGGACGGAGGGCCGGGTGCCCGGCATCGTCGCGGCGCGCATCCAGCGGATCGACGAGACGGTCCGCGAGATGGTGCCCCGTCTCGACCGCCTCGGCGGGATGAGCCGGCAGGGCCACACCGTCGTCGCGACCGCGACCAGCTACCTCCCCGAGGCGGTGGAGGGCTACCTCCGCCTGCCGAGGGACTTCGCCGACCGCCGCGCCGTGCACAGGGGGAAGACCTCGCTGATGATCCTCTGCGACCAGCTCGACCTCCTCGGAGGCACGCTCGACCGCATCTCGGACGCCGTCTCGCGGCAGGACGCCTCGGCGCTGATCGCGCACGGGCAGTTCCTGGCCGAGAAGTTCACGGAGTCCTCGCTCTCCCCGAGCGGTCTCGACGCGCCTCCGCAGCCGGGAGCACCGTCCGGATCCGGCTCGCTGACCCCGCCGAGCGCCTCGTGACCGCGCTCGCCCCGGCGCTGGACGCCCTCGTGCTCGCGGGGACGGCCGCCGGCCTCGACGCCGCGGCCGTCCGCGACGAGGGTGCGCGGCTGGCCGCCGCCGTCGCCGAGTCGATCCGCGGCGCCGGACAGGACTGGCTCGCCGCGACCGGCGCGACGGGCGGTCTGGAGGCGTTCTTCACCGCCGCCTCGAGCGGCCGGCGCTGGCGGTCGGGGCCGACCGATCAGCTGGCCGCCCTGGTCGGCGCGGGCTCGCACCACGCCTCCGCCTACGCCCGCGCCCTGACCGAGGTCGTCTCGGCGGCCAGCGCTCTCGGCGACCCGGGCATCGGCGGCATCGCCTCCGCCTCCGCGACCGCCGCGGCCCAGCTCTCCGCCGTCCCGGGCGCCCGGGGCGCCGCTCCGACGACGAGCGGCGGAGTACCGCACACGACCGGCCGGACGCCGGACGGTGCCGCGAGCGCCGACCTGCCGACCGGTCTGCCCGCCGGCGTGCCCGGGGTCGACGAGATCCTCGAGCGCCTCCGCCGGACCGAGCACGACGGTCCGCAGGACGAGCCGGCGCCCGCCGCCGCTCCCGCCGCGGAGCCCGCCTCCGAGCCGGAGCCGCTCGACCCGCCGGAGTCCATCGACGACCTGCTCGCCGAGCTCGACGCGCTGATCGGCCTCGACCGGGTGAAGAGCGAGATCAAGCGGCAGACGCAGCTGCTCCGGATCGACACCCTGCGCCAGGCCGCCGGACTCAGCACGCCCACGCTCACCCGCCACCTCGTCTTCACGGGGAACCCCGGCACGGGCAAGACGACGGTGGCGCGGCTGGTCTCGCGGATCTACCGCTCGCTCGGCATCCTCTCGAAGGGCGTGCTCGTCGAGGTCGACCGATCGGAGCTGGTGGCCGGCTACCTCGGGCAGACCGCGACGAAGACCGCGGAGGTGATCGCCTCCGCGCGCGGCGGCGTCCTCTTCATCGACGAGGCCTACGCGCTCGCGCTCGACCAGTACGGCGCGGAGGCGGTCACCACCCTCGTGAAGGACATGGAGGACCACCGCGGCGACCTCGTCGTGATCGTCGCCGGCTACTCCGGGCCGATGCAGGGCTTCCTCGACACGAACCCGGGTCTCGCCAGCCGCTTCTCGACCACGATCGACTTCGCCGACTACTCCGACGACGAGCTCTCGGCGATCTTCGGCCGCCTCGCCGCCTCCGCGGACTTCGAGCCGACGGAGGAGGCGCTCGCCGCGTTCGCGGGCCTCGCCTCGGCGCAGCAGCGCACGGAGGCGTTCGGCAACGGGCGCTGGGTCCGCAACGTCCTCGACGCGGCGATCGCCCGGCACGCCTGGCGCCTCCGCGACGTGGAGGAGCCGACGCTCGACGAGCTGCGCATCCTGCTCCCCGAGGACGTGGTGGAGAGCCCCGAAGCCTCGAGCAGCCCGGACGGAGCCGGCGACGACGACGAGGGCGCGGTCGACGGCTCTGAGGAGGCCTTCGGGCAGGCGGACGCCGCCCCGAGCGGCACGGCCGTCCCCGTCACCGACGACCCCGAGGAGGAGAGCCGTTGAGCACCGCACCCGCCGCGCCGCCCGCGCAGAGGATCCCCGAGCCGCCCCTCGTCCAGGTCGCCAACCGGCCGGCGCAGCGGAAGCCGTCGCTGCTGGCCCGCGCGACCGCGACCACTCCGGCCACCCTGCGCCTCCTGCTCGCCTTGACGGCGCTGGCGACCGTGCTGTTCGGCGTGTTCGCGCAGCAGGCCGGAGCGATGCAGGCGCGCGCCGCGACGACGGCCCGGGAGCAGTCGGCGCAGCTCCTCGGCGTGCAGAACGTCCGCACGCTGCTGGTGGACGCCAACGCGATCGCGGCCAACACCTTCCTCGTCGGCGGACTGGAGCCGACCGAGCTGCGGGCGTCGTACGTCTCGAGCCTCACCGGCGCCGCCTCCGCGATCGCCGGACTCTCGGCCGCCGACTCGGCGGACACCCGGGCCCTCGCCCGGGTCGCCAGCAGCATCACGACCTACAGCGGGCTGATCGAGCAGGCGCGGGCCAACAACCGGCAGGGCTTCCCCGTCGCCTCGGCGTACCTCGACCAGGCGTCGACGGCCCTCTCGGGAGACGGCGGCATCCTCGAGGACCTCGACGGGCTCGTCGACTCCGGCGCCGACCGGGTCGCGGCCGCCTACGACGCCGTCCGCTGGAGCGTCCTGCTCATGATCGGCTCGCTCGTGATGCTGGTCCTCCTCCTGGCGGCGCAGCTCTGGCTCGCCCGCCGTACGCACCGCTACCTCAACCGCCCGCTCGCCACGGGGACCGCCCTCCTGCTGGTCGTCGGCGTCGGCGGGGCGCTCGCCTACGGATCGGTCGCGGCGGACGCGGGGACGGCGCGGGTCGAGTCCTACCGCGAGGCGCTCACCGTGTCGAACGCGCTCATCGCCGCGAGCGACGCCAAGTCGCTCGAGAGCTTCACGCTGATCAAGCGCGGCTCCGGCGCCGCCCTCGAGGAGCGCTACACCCAGGCCGTCGACTCCGCCCGGGAGAAGCTGTCGGGCGACCTGCAGGACGAGCTGGCGAGGACACGGCTCGTCGACGAGTTCGGGCAGTGGCAGTCGTTCCACGAGGAGATCCGGGAGGCGGACGACGCCGGGAACTGGGACCAGGCCGTCCGCGTCGCCACGATCACCGGGAACGGCACGCCGAACGAGCTCTTCACCACCTTCTCCGACGACGCCCGCGACGTGGTGCAGGAGAAGGCACTGGCCGCCGCCACCACGCTCGATCGAGGCGCGGAGTTCGCGACCCTCGTCTCGTGGATCCTGCTGGCGGCCGGTCTCGCCGGAGCCGTGTTCGCCTGGCGCGGCATCGCCCAGCGACTGGAGGAGTACCGATGAACCGCCTGCGCGCCGCCGCCCTCGCCCTGGCCACCGCCGCGGCTCTCGCCCTCACCGGCTGCACGACGGGGGCGGACGACCTCGGCACGCCCCTCGCCGCGGCGACCCCGACTCCGACGGCGAGCGCGGCCGCTCCCGCCGCTCCGGCCGCGGCGGACTGCTCGCCCTCGGCGGTCACCTCCTACGCGCCGACCGGCGTGACCGACAGCACCAGGCTCGCGGAGATCCGCGGGCGCGGGACCCTGCGCGTCGGCGTCTCGGCCGACACCCTCCTGATGAGCGCCCGCAACCCGATCACGGGGGCGATCGAGGGCTTCGACGTCGACATCGCCCGCGAGGTCGCCCGGGCGATCCTCGGCAGCGACTCCATCGACTACGTCGTGATCACCTCCGCTCAGCGCCTCCCCGCGCTGACCGGCGGCGACGGCGCCCCGCAGGTCGACATGGTGGCCCGCACCCTCACGATGACCTGCGATCGCTGGAGCTCGATCGCCTTCTCGTCCGAGTACTACGACGCCGGCCTCAAGGTGCTCGTCTCCGACGACCCCGACGGCGTCCCGATCACGGGCATCGGCGACCTCGGCGGCGAGAGGGTCTGCGCGCCCAGCGGCACCACGACGCTCAGCCGCCTGCAGAACGACTACCCGGAGGTCGAGGCCGTCGAGGCCGCCACGCACTCGCAGTGCCTCGCCCTCTTCCAGGCCGGCGAGGTCGACGCCATCGCGGGCGACGACACGATCCTCGCGGGCTTCGTGGCGCAGGATCCGTACGCGAAGGTCGTCGGCGACGCCCTGAGCTCGGAGCCCTACGGCCTCGGCCTGCCCGCCGACGACCCCGACTTCGTGCGCTTCGTCAACGCCTCGCTCGAGAGCATCCGCAGCGACGGCCGCTGGCAGAGCATCTACGATCGCTGGCTCGGGGTCCTCGGCGAGGCCTCGCCGCCGGCCCCGGTGTACGGCCGATGAGCACCGGTCTCGCGGAGGGGACCCCCGTCGCTCCGGGCCGGCTGGGGGAGGCCGCGCCGCAGCGCGAGCTCTTCGAGTACCTCGCCGCTCTCACCCGCTGGCTCCAGCGGACCACGCGCGAGCTCTCGCGGCTGGACGCCGCCGCGCTGGCGTCGCCGCAGGCCGAGAACTACACAGCCGACGTGGTGCTCGCCCAGTCGCTCCGCGAGTCCGTCACCCGGCGCCTCGCCGAGCTCGAGGCGGTCTGGGACTCCGGCCGCGTCGACGTCGTGGCGCGCGAGCGGATGTCGCAGCTGATCTGGGGCCGTCTCGACGCCTCCGGGAGCGGCGCGGTCTCGCTGGTGGAGGCGGTGCGCCTCTGCGACGCGGTCGTCGGCCAGCTGCGCTCCCGGCTCGAGCTCGACCCCAGCGGCACCGACGTCGCCGGGCGGATCGTGGGGGTGCGCGCCGAGATCGAGCGCTGCCGCGACCTCACCCGTGACGGCGGCGGCACGGTCGACCGCGAGCGGGCGGAGCGGGTCGCCGTGCTGCGCTCCCGCCTCGACGCGCTCGCCGAGCGGGCGGGCCGGGGAGCCGACGTGTCGGGGCCGCTCGGCCAGCTCGAGAGCGACTCCGCCCGGCTCGAGCGCGACCTGATCATCGCCGCGTCCGAGCGGCGCGGACTCGAGCGCGACCGCCGTCGGGCGCGCGAGCTGGCGGAGGCGGCCGAGCGACGCGAGGCGCCGCTGCGCGAGCTCGTGGCCCGCTGCCGCCGCGAGATCGCCGACCCGCCGCGGCTGGCCGTGCCCGACGTCTCCCGGCTGGGCGATCCTCCGTCCGACCGCGAGGCGCTCGACGCGCACCTCGCCCGGCTCACCGCCGTCGGCCGCGCGTTCGACGCGGTCGAGGCCGCCTACACCTCGCCGCTGCGCGAACGGGCCGCCCTCGGCTTCCGCGTCCGGGCGCTGCGGGAGCGGGCCGAGGGCAACGGCCGCGCTGCCACCGCCGTCGGCGTCGCGGCCGAGGAGGAGGTGCGCGCCGCCCTCGACGCGGTGCCCTGCTCCGTCCCGCTCGCCCGCCACCTGGTCGAGCAGTACGACGTCGTCACCCGCGACCTCCCGCACCCCGACCCCGCGCACCACCGGAAGGCCACCCCATGAACGGCGCCCCCTGCACCGCGACGCCCGGCTGCACCGGGACGATCGAGGACGGCTACTGCAACGTCTGCGGCCTCCCGCCCGAGGAGGGCGCCGCCGCCTCCGCGCCGAGCCTCGGGCCGCGCAGTCGGGTCGAGGTGGTGCCGACGCGGCGGGTGACC
>NZ_PSVG01000030.1:0-36175 GCF_002930885.1 Rathayibacter sp. AY1F2
CGCGCCGGTCACTCCCTTCCGCGACTCCGCACCCGCCCTCCGCGGCTCCGCGCTCGACCCGCCGCACCTCGCGCCACCGTGTCGGCGCCCCGACGTAGGCTGTCCGCCATGACCTCGACGACGCCTCGCTCCGGTATCGACCGCTCCGAACTCGACCCCGCGACGCGCCCGCAGGACGACCTCTACCGGCACGTCAACGGGCTCTGGATCGACCGCACCGAGATCCCCGCCGACAAGGCGCGCTACGGCTCCTTCCACCTCCTCCAGGAGGAGGCGGAGAAGGCCGTGCGCGACATCATCGTCGAGGCGCAGACCGCGCAGCACGGCACCGAGGAGCGCCTGTTCGGCGACCTCTACGCCTCCTTCATGGACGAGGAGCGGGCCGAGGAGCTCGGCGCCGCCCCGATCGCCGACGACCTCGCCGCCGTGCAGCGGGTCGACTCGATCCCCGGCCTGCTCCGCGCGGTCGGCGCCTTCGAGCGCACCGGCGTCCCCGGGCTCTTCGGCCTCTTCGTCGACAACGACCCGGGAAGCCCTGAGCGCTACCTCGTCTTCGTCAACCAGGGCGGCCTCGGCCTGCCGGACGAGAGCTACTACCGCGAGGAGGAGTTCGCCTCCGTCCGCGAGGCCTACACGCCGTTCGTCGCGCGGATGCTGGCCCTGGCCGGCATCGACGCCGCCGAGGCCCGCGCCGAGCGCATCGTCGCCCTCGAGACCGACCTGGCCGCCGCGCACTGGGACAAGGTCCGCAGCCGCGACAGCCAGGCGACCTACAACCTCCGCTCCTGGTCCGAGGTCGAGGAGCTCGCCGCGGGCGTCGATCTCGGCGTCTGGCTCACCGCGATGGGCGCTCCGGAGGGGGCGCTCGCCGAGGTGGTCGTCCGCCAGCCGAGCTTCCTCCAGGGCCTCGCGGGCCTGCTCACCGAGGACCGCCTCCCGGCCTGGCGCGACTGGCTGTCCTGGCAGGTGATCCGCGGAGCCGCGGCCTACCTGTCCAGCGGCTTCGTCGACGCCAACTTCGACTTCTACGGCCGCACCCTCACCGGCACCCCGCAGAAGCGGGAGCGCTGGAAGCGCGCCGTCTCGCTCGTCGAGGGGTCGCTCGGCGAGGCGGTCGGCCGCACCTACGTCGCCCGCCACTTCCCCGAGACGGCGAAGGCCGCGATGGACGTGCTGGTCGCGAACCTCATCGAGGCGTACCGCCGCTCCATCGTCGACCTGGAGTGGATGAGCCCCGCCACCCGCGAGCGCGCGCTCGAGAAGCTCGCGAAGTTCACGCCCAAGATCGGCTACCCGGTGCGCTGGCGCGACTACTCCGCCCTCTCGATCGACCCGGCCGACCTGCTCGGCAACGCCCGCCGCGTGGCCGAGTTCGAGTTCGCCCGCGAGCTCGGCAAGATCGGCCGCCCGCTCGACCGCGACGAGTGGTTCATGACCCCGCAGACGATCAACGCGTACTACAACCCGGGCTTCAACGAGATCGTCTTCCCGGCCGCGATCCTGCAGTTCCCCTTCTTCGACGAGGCCCGCGACCCCGCCGCGAACTACGGAGCGATCGGCGCCGTCATCGGCCACGAGATCGGCCACGGCTTCGACGACCAGGGCTCGCGCTTCGACGGCGACGGCCGCCTCACCGACTGGTGGACCGAGGAGGACCGGGCCGCGTTCGAGGAGCGGACGAAGGCGCTCATCGCGCAGTACGACGCGCTCGCTCCCGCGACCACGCCCGGGCACCACGTGAACGGCGCCCTGACCATCGGCGAGAACATCGGCGACCTCGGCGGTCTCGGCATCGCCTGGAAGGCGTACCTGCTCTCGCTGGACGGCGAGGAGCCGCCCGTCGTGGACGGCCTGACCGGCGCCGAGCGCTTCTTCCTCTCCTGGGCGCAGGCCTGGCAGCAGAAGTCCCGCGACGAGGAGACGATCCGCCTCCTCGCCATCGATCCGCACGCTCCGGCCGAGTTCCGCTGCAACCAGATCGTCCGGAACATCGACGAGTTCTACGCTACTTTTGACGTCTCCGAAGGCGACGCCCTCTGGCTCTCCCCGAGCGAGCGCGTCACCATCTGGTAGTCGCCGCCGACCACCTCCGCAGCACGGACGAGGAGCCCCGGGCATCGAGAGCCGACCGATGCAGCGGGGTCGTCCGCCGATCGCGCGTCCTGCCGGCGCGTGAGGACCCAGGTCCCCCCTCCGCACGACCGCACTCCCGACCCGTAGAGGGGCCGTACCCGTGGTGATCCCCACCAGCGAGACCCGCCGTGAGAGCCGACGCAACCGCCGGGGGCGCCACAAGGGCGGCGGCGACCGCGAGAACTTCCAGCGCGGCTTCGACGCCCTCGGCCGTCTCGCGATCGACGGGGTCGTCGTCTCGGCGCGCGCCGTCGACCTGGCGACCGGCCGCACCCTGTTCGCGGTCGACGACTCCGTCTCGATGCCCACCGCCTCCCTCGGCACCGTCGTGCTGCTGATCGAGGTCGCCGCCCGGCTGGCGAACGAGCCGCAGGAGAACCTGCGCCTGGTCGACCGGACCGCGGCGGACGCGGTCTCGGGCTCCGGGCTCTGGCAGCACCTCCAGGTGCCGTCGATGCCGATCGCCGACCTCGCCGCCCTCGTCGGTGCCTCGAGCGACAACCTCGCGACCAACGTCCTGCTGCGCCGCGTCGGCCTCGATGCCGTGCGCGAGCGGGCGGAGGCGCTCGGCCTCTCCCGCACCGCCCTGCTCGACGTCGTGCGCGACGAGCGCGGCCCGGACGACGCGCCGCAGCTCTCGATCGGCTCCGCCCGCGAGCTGACCTGGCTGCTCGCCACCCTCGCGAACGGCGAGATCGTGGACGCCGCCGTGAGCTCGCGGGTGATCGGCTGGCTCTCGCTCGGCACCGACCTCTCGATGGTCGCCGCCTCGTTCGGGCTCGACCCGCTCGCGCACCGCCACCCCGACCACGGGGTCCTGCTCGTCAACGCGACCGGCACCGACGTCGGCGTCCGCGCCGAGGCCGGCGTCCTCCGCGGCCCGCGCGCCGGAGTCGCCTACGCGGTCGCCACCCAGTTCGACGACACGACCCTGCACTACCGCCTCGCGGTGCTGGAGGGCATGCGCACCCTCGGAGCCGACCTGCTCGAGTACGTGCACTGACGGCTGCCGGGGCGGAGGCTCCTCCGGAGCAGGCCGATCCCGCGGGGCCCCTCGGGTGCCCCGTCAAGTCCGTGACCGCCTCCGGGGGCGCGACCTAGGCTGCCCGCAGCGGCGCCGCCTCCCGGGCGCACCGCGGAGAGGGAACCATGAGCAGCTTCGGCTTCGACGCCCCCGAGGACGTCACCGACACCACCCGCCCCGACGGCGACTCCCTGCCGGTCCCGCCGGAGGACCCGGCCGAGATCGACGACCCCGAGTCGATCGACGAGGCGCTCGACCAGGGCGCCGACGTCCGCCTCGGCGACGACCAGGACCCGCCGGAGCACCCCTTCATCCCGTCGCCCAGCTGATCGGCCGGCCGGGCGCCCCAGCGGCGCCCGGCCTTGTCCGACCTGGCTGCTCCTCCGAGCCGACTACTCCTTCGACCCCGGCTTCAGGCGGTTCGCGAGGCGCTTGATCGGGTGGGCGGGCTCGCGCTCCGCCGGATCCTCGACCTCGAGGCCGTAGAACGTGCCGATGTCGCCGACGAACGCCTTGCGGCGGGCCTTGTCGTAGGCGCGGATCTCGCGGCGGAAGGCGATCACCGTCGCGACGCACATCAGGATCATCACGACGCTGAACGGCAGGGCCGAGAGGATCGCGGCGGTCTGCAGGGCGTCGAGGCCGCCGGCGACCAGGAGCGACAGGGCGAGCAGCGCGGTCGCGACGGCGAAGAACACGCGGATGCGGTTGCGCGGCTCCGGCTCGCCGCCGGTCGCGATCATCGACATCACGAGCGCTCCGGAGTCGGCGGAGGTCACGAAGAAGACGCCGATCAGGAGGATCGCGCCGATCGTCAGCACCGAGCCCGCGGGCAGTCCCTGCAGCATCGAGAAGAGCGCCAGGTTGGTGTCGACCGAGCCGTCGGCGCCGACGAGGCCGCCGTCGCCGTAGAGCTCGCGGTAGATGGCCGTGCCGCCGAGGACGCTGAACCAGAGGAAGGTCATGATCGTCGGCACGAGCAGCACGCCGCCGACGAACTCGCGGACCGTCCGGCCCTTCGAGACGCGGGCGATGAAGATGCCGACGAACGGCGCCCACGACATCCACCAGCCCCAGTAGAACGTGGTCCACGAGGCCTGCCACTGCTCGCCCTCGCGCCCGGCGTAGGCGCTGACCGTGAAGGTCAGGCCGATGAAGTTCTGCAGGTAGTTGCCGAGCGACTGCACGAACTCGCGGAGGAGGAACTGGGTCGGGCCGGCGACGAGCACGAAGACGAGGAGCGCGGCGGCGAGCAGCAGGTTGCCGGTCGAGAGCCACTTCATGCCCTTGCCCACGCCCGAGATCAGCGAGAAGACGGTCAGGCCCGTGACGACGGCGATGACCACGATCTGCACGGTGAGCGACGACTCCACGATGCCGCTCGCCTCCAGGCCCGCCGAGATCTGGGTGACGCCCAGGCCGAGCGAGGTCGCGACTCCGAACATGGTGCCGACCAGGGCGACCACGTCGATCGCGTTGCCCCAGCCGCCGCGGACCCGGCGGCCCAGCAGCGGCTCCAGCGCCCAGCGGATCGACACCGGCCGCTTGCGGCGGTGGATCGCGTACGCGAGGGCGAGGCCGACCACCACGTAGATGGACCAGGCGTGGACGCCCCAGTGCAGGTAGGTCTGCGAGATCGCGCTCTGCGCGAGCTGCGTCTCGGTGCCGGTGACGCCCGGGCGCGGAGTGGCGAAGTGGGTGAGCGGCTCCGCGACGCCGTAGAAGACGAGGCCGATGCCCATGCCGGCGGCGAAGAGGAGCGAGATCCAGGCGAGCATCGAGAACTCGGGCTCGTCGTCGTCGGCGCCGAGCTTGATGTCGCCGAAGCGGCTCACGCCCATCCAGATGGCGAAGGCCACGAAGACCGCGGCGATCAGCACGTAGTACCAGCTGAACGTGTTGACGACGGTGGTCTGCAGCGTCGAGAACACGGAGGTCGCGGCGTCGGGCGCGAGGATCGCGAAGGCCGCGATCGACAGCGTGAGGACGGCGGCGGGCCAGAAGACCCACCGCGCGAGGCGGTGCGGAGGGGCGGTCGTGCCCGCGGTGGCGGGGGCGGTGTCCGGGGAGGACGGGTGCTCGGACATGGGGTCCTCTCGTCGGCGGCAACCGTCCACGGTACACGGGGGCCCGTCGGCGGCCCCGGCCGGGGGAGCCGGGCTGGCATGATCCGGCCCCGGTGCGGGAGGCTGGACCCGTGCAGTTCAGAGTGTTCACCGAACCCCAGCAGGGCGCGAGCTACGAGGACCTCCTCGCCGTCGCGCAGGCCGCCGAGAGCCTCGGCTACGACGGCTTCTTCCGCTCCGACCACTACCTCCGGATGGGGGACGGCGATCCCGGCGTGGGCCCGTCCGACGCGTGGACGACGCTCGCCGGCCTCGCCCGCGAGACCGAGCGGATCGCGCTCGGCACCCTCGTCTCCTCCGTCACCTACCGGCCGCCGGGGATCCTCGCGATCCAGGTCGCCCAGGTCGACGCGATGTCCGGGGGCCGTGCCGAGCTCGGCCTCGGCACCGGCTGGTTCGAGGAGGAGCACGCCGCGTACGGCATCCCCTTCCCTCCGCGCCGCTTCGACCTCCTCGAGGAGCAGCTCGAGATCGTGACCGGCCTGTGGTCGACGCCGGTCGGCGAGCGCTACTCCTTCGCCGGCGAGCACTACACGCTGACCGACTCCCCGGCCCTGCCCAAGCCCGCCCGCCTGCCGCTGCCGGTGATCGTCGGCGGCGGCGGCCCCAAGCGGACCCCGGCGCTCGCGGCGCGGTTCGCGAGCGAGTTCAATCTGCCCTTCCCCGAGTTCGACGCGATCCCGGGGGCCTTCGAGCGCGTCGACGAGGCGTGCCGGGCGATCGGGCGCGAGCCCTCGTCGCTGGTGCACTCGGTCGCGCTGATCGCGGTCGGCGGAGGGGACGAGGCGGAGTTCACGCGTCGTGCGGCGGCGATCGGCCGCGAGCCCGCCGAGCTGCGCGAGCACGGAGTGGCCGGCGGCGTCGACGAGGCGGTCGACCGCCTCGAGTCCCTCCGCGAGGCCGGCTGCGAGCGCGTCTACCTGCAGTTCATGGACCTGCAGGACCTCGACCACCTCGACTTCTTCGCCCGGGAGGTCCTGCCGCGCCTGTCGGCGTAGGGCGGGCGCCGCTGCTGACTCTGCTCCGACCGTCCAGGAGTCGTCGCACTCGCGCTCGACTGCGACGACTCCTGGGCGCTCGCGGGCTGCGGGCAGCACGCTCCGGCCTGCGCGCCCGGGCGTCCGTCCGCGCCGCGGCCTACGCTGGAGGGATGGCGGACACGATCGAGCGCGCGGACGAGCGCCTGGCGACCCGCTCGGCGGCCGAGGTCCCGTGGATCGTGCTGGTCTGGGACGATCCGGTCAACCTGATGTCGTACGTCTCGTACGTCTTCCGCAGCTACTTCGGCTTCGGCCGGGCCGAGGCGGAGCGGCTGATGCTGCAGGTGCACACCGAGGGGCGCGCGGTCGTCGCGACCGGCAACCGCGAGGAGATGGAGCGGCACGTGGAGGCGATGCACGGCTACGGCCTGTGGGCGACGCTGCAGAAGGCCGACGCGTGAGCGCCCCGCTGCGCCCCACCGCCGCGGAGACCGGAGAGCGCTCCGCTCGCGGCATCCGAGGACTCGGCTGATGCGCGCGTTCCGCCGCGACTCCTCCGGGGCGGCCGTCGCCCGCTTCGACCGCGAGGAGGCCGGGATCCTCCGCCACCTGGCGGGCGAGATGCTCGAGCTGCTCGACCGCGGGGCGTCCTCGGAGGAGGCCCGCTCCGATCCGGCGCTCGCGCGCCTCCTGCCCGACGCCTACCGCGACGACGCCGAGGCGGCCGACGAGTTCCGCCGCTTCACCGCTCCGGACCTCGCCGCCCGCAAGATGGACGACGCCCGCGCCGTCACGGCGGCCCTCGACGCCGGCGACGGCACGAGTCACGGCCGGATCTTCGAGGGGCTGGGCGAGGTCGCGGTCCGTCTCGAGGAGCCGCAGGCGATCGCCTGGCTCCGCGCACTGACCGACATGCGGCTCGCTCTGGCCGTGCGGCTCGGCATCGACGACACCGACGACGTCGTCCCGGAGGAGGGGAGCGCGGCCGCGATCCGCAGCGTCTACGACTGGCTGGGAGGCGTGCAGGACGGACTCGTCCGCGCCGTCGACGCGTGATCCACTCGTCCCTCCAGCGATTCCACAGCTGTGGACAACCCTGTGGAAAGGTGTGGAGAACCGGCTTCGGGAGCACCTCCGAACGGCGGAGCGCCGGGCGCGGGGGTGTGGAAACGCGTAGCGTCCACCCTGTGAACACTCCGAGCACCGCCGACGCCCAGCGCACCGCCGACGACATCCAGGACTCCCGGGCGGTGCGGACCCTCGCCCGCGGCGGCTTCGCGGCGAACGGCCTCGTCCACCTCCTGATCGGAGTGATCGCCCTCGGCGTGGCCCGCGGCGGCGGAGGCGAGGCCGACCAGAGCGGTGCTCTCGGCGCCCTCGCGGCGCAGCCCGGCGGTCTGGTGATCCTCTGGATCTGCACGGTCGGCCTCTTCGGCCTGGCGCTCTGGGGGCTGCTCGAGGCGTTCCTCGTCCGCCCGCGCGAGAGCGCCCTGAAGACCTGGGGCAGCCGGCTGAAGGAGGCGGGCAAGGCCGTCGTCTACGGCGCCCTCGGCGTGACGGCGCTGAAGTTCGCGACGGGCGGCGGGTCGAGCTCGTCCGAGTCGTCCGAGAGCGCGAGCGCGCAGGTGCTCTCGGCGCCGGGCGGAGTCGTGCTGCTCGTGATCGCGGGACTGGCCGTCCTCGCGGTCGGCGGCGTCTTCGTGTACCGCGGAGCGAGCAGGAAGTTCCTCGAGAACGTCGCGGAGCCGGGCGGTACGGCGGGCACCGTCGTCACCGTGCTCGGCGTCGCCGGCTACGTCGCCAAGGGCGTGGTCCTCGGCGCTCTCGGCGTGCTGCTGATCGTCGCCGCCGTCACCCATGATCCGGAGCAGGCGGGCGGGCTCGACGAGGCGCTGAAGTCGCTCGTGGAGCTGCCGGCAGGTGTGCTCCTCCTCGGCTTCGTCGCCGTCGGGCTCATCGCCTACGGGCTCTTCTGCTTCGCCCGCGCGCGCTGGCCGCGCCTCTGATGTCGGATAGCGGATCCGCTCCTTACATGTCACCCCCCTTCCGCGCAACTGGTCCCGCCGTCCCGGAGTCGGTGACACGCTGAGGCCTGTGAGTGCTGGAGGCGAGGACGCGACCGGTGGACGGGTGCGTCCGCCGCTGACGCAGGACGCCGCCCGTCTGCTGACCCGCTCCGCCACGGGGGACGCCTCCGCTCTGGGAGAGCTCGTCGACCGCTTCGGCGGCCTCGTCTCGGCGTGCGTCGGCACGGTCCAGGCCGACCCGGCCGGCCGCGACCGGCTCTGCACCGACGTCTTCACCGCCGTCTGGCGCCGCTCCCGCGAGGGCGCCCGCTCGCCGGAGCCCGTGCTCTGGGTGCTCGAGGTCCTCTGCGAGACCCTCGGGTCCGCGCACGAGCTCGCCCGGCGTCCGCTCGGCAGCAGCCTGCTCGCCCTCGACTGCCCGGACCGCGAGCTCCTGCTGCTGGCTGCGGCCGGCGGCTTCTCGCAGGCCGAGATCTCGGCGCTGACCGGGATCGACGAGTTCCGGCTGCGCTCGATCCTCCGGAACGCGCTCGAGACGCTCCAGGGCCGCGACAGCGATCTTCTGACGGCCTGACCGCCGGAGCCGTCGCGGGAGTAAAGTTGAGTCCGTCGAACTCAACTTTCGAGCCACGGAGGAGACCACCATCATGCAGGCCGGTCGGATGCCCCAGCAGGACGAGAAGTCCGCACTCGAGCAGTACGGCGTCAACCTGACCGCCATCGCGGCGAGCGGCAAGCTCGACCCGGTGATCGGGAGGGACGCCGAGATCCGGCGCGTCAGCCAGGTGCTCACGCGCCGCACCAAGAACAACCCCGTCCTCATCGGCGAGCCCGGCGTCGGCAAGACCGCCGTCGTCGAGGGGCTCGCCCAGCGGATCGTCGCGGGCGACGTCGCCGAGAGCCTCAAGGGCAAGCAGCTCGTCAGCCTCGACCTCTCGGCCCTGATCGCCGGAGCGAAGTACCGCGGCGAGTTCGAGGAGCGGCTGAAGGCCGTGCTCCAGGAGATCGAGGAGTCCGACGGCCGGATCATCACCTTCATCGACGAGCTGCACACGCTGATGGGCGCGGGCGGCGGCGAGGGGTCGGTGGCGGCCGCGAACATGCTCAAGCCCATGCTGGCGCGCGGCGAGCTGCGGATGATCGGCGCGACGACGCTCGACGAGTACCGCCAGTACATCGAGAAGGACGCCGCTCTCGAGCGCCGCTTCCAGCAGGTCTTCGTCGGCGAGCCGACCGTCGAGGACACCGTGGCGATCCTCCGCGGGCTGAAGGAGCGCTACGAGGCGCACCACAAGGTGGCGATCGCCGATTCCGCCCTGGTCGCCGCCGCGTCGCTCTCGAACCGCTACATCACCTCCCGCCAGCTGCCGGACAAGGCGATCGACCTGATCGACGAGGCCGCGTCGCGGCTGCGCATGGAGATCGACTCCGCTCCCGTCGAGATCGACGAGCTGCGCCGCTCCGTCGACCGGCTGAGGCTCGAGGAGCTGGCGCTGAAGAAGGAGAAGGACGAGGCCTCGAAGGCGCGGCTGGAGAAGCTGCGCGAGGACCTGGCCCGCCGCGGCGCCCAGCTCGAGGAGCTGCAGGAGCGCTGGGAGCGCGAGCGCGCCTCCCTCAACCGCGTCGGCGAGCTCAAGAACCGGCTCGACGCCCTGCGGATCGCCGCCGAGCGGGCGCAGCGCGAGGGCAAGCTCGAGCGCGCGTCGAAGCTGCTCTACGGCGACATCCCGGTGATCGAGCGCGAGCTCGCGGCCGCCGAGGCGGAGGAGGAGCCGGCCGAGGGCCGCATGGTCAACGAGCAGGTGACGGCCGACGACATCGCCGCGGTGATCGCCGCCTGGACGGGGATCCCCGTCGGGCGCCTCCTGCAGGGCGAGACCGAGAAGCTGCTGCACCTCGAGACCGAGCTGCACCGCCGACTGATCGGCCAGGACGAGGCGGTGTCGGCCGTCGCGGACGCGGTGCGCCGCACCCGCGCGGGCATCTCCGACCCCGACCGGCCGACCGGCTCCTTCCTCTTCCTCGGGCCGACCGGGGTCGGCAAGACCGAGCTGGCGAAGGCGCTCGCCGACCACCTCTTCGACGACGAGAAGGCGATGGTCCGCATCGACATGTCGGAGTACGGCGAGAAGTTCGCCGTCTCGCGGCTGGTCGGCGCCCCTCCCGGCTACATCGGCTACGAGCAGGGCGGCCAGCTCACGGAGGCGGTCCGCCGCCGCCCGTACTCGGTGGTGCTCCTCGACGAGATCGAGAAGGCGCACCCCGAGGTGTTCGACGTCCTGCTCCAGGTGCTCGACGACGGCCGGCTCACCGACGGCCAGGGGCGGACGGTCGACTTCCGCAACACGATCCTCATCCTCACCTCCAACCTGGGGTCGCAGTTCCTCGTGGACCCGGCGCTGTCACGGCCGCAGAAGGAGGAGGCGGTCCAGCAGATGGTGCGCCAGGCCTTCAAGCCCGAGTTCGTGAACCGGCTCGACGACATCGTGATCTTCGACGCGCTCGACCGCACCGAGCTCGGCGAGATCGTGTCGCTGTACGTCGACCGGCTGTCGAGGAGGCTCTCGGAGCGACGGCTCGACCTGGCGGTGACGCCCGCGGCCCGCGGGTGGCTGGCCGAGCGCGGCTACGACCCGCAGTACGGCGCGCGGCCGCTGCGCCGGCTGATGCAGCGGGCGATCGACGACCAGCTGGCGACGGCGCTGCTCGGCGGCACGGTGCGCGACGGGGACGTGGTGCTGGTGGACGTGGCGCCGGACGGCGAGAGCCTGTCGGTGACGGCGGGGATGCCCGCGTCGGACTGACCGGGGTGCTCGACCCCTGTCGCGAGTCCGCAGAGGTCGCGGTGGTCGCGGTCGACGCCGACGTCTAGGGGGACGGGAAGGAGCGCGCCGGCGGTGACGGGAGGTCCCTCCACAGGGCGCTCGCGGGCGGTACTCGTCCACAGTGGCGGGATCCGCGGGCGGCGCGTCCGGCGGGCTCCGTAGCGTCGGCGGCATGTCCTTCGAAACGCCCGGCCCCCGCATGGCCGACCTCCCTCCCGAGGAGCGGCCGAGGGAGCGCCTCCGCGCCTACGGACCGGAAGCGCTCACTGACGCCGAGACCCTCGCCGTGCTCATCGGGGCCGGCGTCCGCGGCGCCAACGCGACCGTCGTCGCGCAGCGCCTCCTCGCGCGCTTCGGCGGCATCGACGCCGTCGCCCGGGCCGGGGTGGGCGATCTGATGGGCACCGCGGAGTCGGCGAGGTCGCCGCCTGCCGCCTGGTCGCCTCCTTCGAGCTGCGGCGGAGGATGAACCGCGCCTCGCGCGCCGCCCGCGTGACCGACGCCGCCGGCCTGGCCGGGCTCGTCGCTCCGCTGCTGGCCGCCCGGCCGGTCGAGACCGTGCTGGCGGTGGCGCTCGCCGAGTCCGGAGCCGTCCGCGACGTCCTGACGCTGGCCGACGGAGCCCCGGCGCACGCCGAGATCCCCGTCGCCGCCGTGCTCGCCGAGGTGCTGGCGCGCGGCGCGGCGGGCATCGGCCTGGCGCACAGCCACGCGGGCGAGGCCGTGGTGCTCCCCTCCGACCGTGCGGCGACGCGGGCGGTCGCCGACGGGGCAGAGGCGTGCGGCCTGCGGTTCCTCGCGCACGTCGTGATCGGGCGCGACGGCTGGGCGGATGCGCAGCCGTGACGCGGCGCAGGGCTGCTGCGGGGCTGCTCCGTTCCGGCACGACGCCTCCCGCCCCGCGCCGGACCGCCCCCGGCCGTGCCCCGGCTCTCCACCCGTGCCGCGTCGGCGCGCGTTCGTGCAAGCCCCCGCCTCTCCGGCACCCGCGGCCGGTCGCGGGCGTACCGTGGACGCCGACCCCACCCCCCTCCCGACCAGGAGCACCCATGCGAGCAACACTCATCCACGGCGAGCGCGACATCCGACTCGAGGAGGTCCCCGACCCGCAGCTCTCGACGGGGCGCGACGCGATCGTCCGCGTCACCGCGGCCTGCGTCTGCGGCTCCGACCTCTGGCCCTACCGCGGCGTCACTCCCACCAAGGAGGCGCACCGCATCGGCCACGAGTTCGTCGGCGTCGTCGAGGAGATCGGCGACGACGTGCACGACGTCGCGGTCGGCGACTTCGTGATCGCCCCGTTCTACGTCTGCGACGGCACCTGCGCGAACTGCGCCAACGGCGTCTCCACCTCGTGCCTCACCGGCGGCTGGTGGGGCGCCGAGGTCCGCGAGGAGGGCTTCGCGGACGGCGCCCAGGGCGAGAAGGTGCGCGTGCCCCTCGCCGACGGCACGCTCTTCCGCGTGGGCATCGATCCGGACCCGGCGCTCATCCCCAGCCTGCTCACCCTCGCCGACGTGATGGGGACCGGCCACCACGCCGCGGTCTCGGCCGGCGTCACCGCTGGCTCGACCGTCGCGGTCGTCGGCGACGGCGCGGTCGGCCTCTGCGCCGTCCTGGCGGCCAAGCGCCTCGGCGCGACCACGATCATCGCGATGTCGCGGCACGAGTCGCGGCAGAACCTCGCCCGCCGCTTCGGGGCGACCCACATCGTCGAGACCCGCGGCGACGAGGGCGTCGCGCGCGTCCGCGAGCTGACCGGCGGGATCGGCGCCGACTGCGTGCTCGAGTGCGTCGGCACCAAGGAGTCGATGCAGCAGGCCCTCGACTCCGCCCGCCCCGGCGGCATGGTCGGCTACGTCGGCGTCCCCAACGGAGGCCCCGAGCTGCCCGTCCGCCAGATGTTCGGCTCGAACGTGGGCGTCAACGGCGGAGTCGCGCCGGTCCGCGGCTACATGGCCGAGCTGCTGCCCGACGTGCTCAGCGGCGCGATCGAGCCCGGTCTGGTCTTCGACCTCGAGCTGCCCCTCGAGGAGATCGCCGAGGCGTACGCCGCCATGGACGAGCGCCGCGCGATCAAGACCCTCGTGCGTCCGTAGTCCCGCCGAGGGGCGCCGGCACGGTCGCGAGGAGTAGCCTCCCGCGCATGACCGCGTCAGCCCGCACCGCCGCGACGGCGCCCCTCTTCCACCCCGACCTCGCGCTCGGCCGCTTCCTCCCGCCGATCGTCCTCGGCCCGCGACTGCTGCGCCTCGCCACGCGACGCGCCGCCGAGGGAGGCGAGGCTCCGCCCGACATCGTGGTCGACGACGTCGAGATCCCCGTCGCCGGAGCCGCTCCCGTCCGGGCCCGCAGCTATCGGCCGCGCATCCTCCGCGGTACCGCTCCCGCGCTCCTCTGGGTGCACGGCGGCGGCATGGTGCTCGGCAGCCACCTCCAGGACGAGGTGTCCTGCATCGACTTCGCCCGCACCCTGGGCATCACGGTCGTCTCCGTCGACTACCGCCTCGCGCCCGCGCATCCGGCCCCGGCTGCCGTCGAGGACGTGCTGGCCGCGTTCGACTGGCTCGTCGAGCACGCGCAGGAGCGCGGCGTCGACCCGGCGCGCATCGCCGTCGGAGGCGCGAGCGCGGGCGGCGGCATCGCCGCGGGTGCGACCCTCCTCGCCCACGACCGCGGAGGAGCGCAGCCCGCGTTCCAGCTGCTCGTCTACCCGATGCTCGACGACCGCACCGTCACCCGGCCCGGTCCTCCTCCGCGCGGAGTCCGCGTCTGGACCCCGGGCAGCAACCGCTTCGGCTGGACCGCCTACCTCGCCGGCGAGCCCGGCGGCCCCGGCGTCACGGCCTACGCCGCCCCCGCCCGCCGCGACGACCTCACGGGCCTCCCGCCGGCCTGGATCGGCGTCGGCGGCCTCGACCTCTTCCACAACGAGGACGTCCGCTACGCCGAGCGCCTGCGCGCGGCCGGAGTGCCGTGCGGGCTCGAGATCGTGGAGGGCGCCTTCCACGGCTTCGACGCCCTGTTCCGCCGGACCGGCGTGGCGAAGCGCTTCTGGGCGGCGCAGGCCGCGGCGCTCGGCCAGGCCCTCCTCGCCTGACCTCCGCGTCGACCCGCCGGGCCGATTCCGTCTCCGGCGCTCGGCACTGCGAGGCTGACGGGCGACGGCCGCCGCCGCCCGCGCATCACCCGTGCCGCACCTGCCGCGCATCCGTTTCCGCCCAGCCCCGCCCCGTCTCCCGGAGGACCCATGGACATCGACCGCCTCGCCACCCGCTACGAGATCGCCCTGCCCGCCTGGATCGGTGACGCCCTCCGCGACGTCCCCGAGGTCCTCCCGAGCCTCGAGGACCGGATGGCTCTCGTGCACGCGCTCGCCGACCGCAACTTCCGCGAGGGGAACGGCGGCCCGTTCGCGGCGATCGTCGTCGAGCGCGACTCCGGTCGTCTCGTCTCGGTCGGAGTGAACGTCGTCCTCGGCAGCGGGGTCTCGTCCGGCCACGCCGAGGTGACGGCGCTCGGTCTCGCGCAGACCGCGCTCGGCACCTGGGACCTCGGCGGCGAGGGCCTTCCCGCGCACGACCTGGTCGTCAACTGGCGCCCGTGCGTGCAGTGCTACGGAGCGACGATGTGGTCGGGGGTGCGCCGCCTGGTCGTCGCGGGCTCCGGCCCCGAGCTCGAGGAGATCAGCACCTTCGACGAGGGGCCGATGCGCGAGGACTGGGCCGCGCAGTTCGAGGCCCGCGGGATCGAGGTCGTCGACGGCGTGCTCCGCGACGAGGCCCTCGACGTGTTCCGCGCCTACCGCGCCTCCGTCGACTCCGGCGAGGTGCTCGTCTACAACGCCCGCGCCGACTCCTGATACCGCGGCAGGTCCGGACTGCGCGCCGGTTCCGCGCCGGACGCACGGGAGCCCCGCCTCAGCGGGGCCCCGTGCGGTCCTGAGCTGCCGGCCGCTGGCAGCGGTCAGCGGCGGCTCAGCGCCACCAGTCGTCGAACATCGACAGCGGCACCTGGCGCTTGTGCTCGGTCGCGGCGTACCGCGCCTCGATGGCCTCGGCGACGGCTTGGTCGACCTCGCCGCCCTCGAGGTACGTGTCGAGGTCGGCGTAGGTGAGCCCGAGGTTCGTCTCGTCGGTCTGGCCGGGGTTGTCGTCGAGCAGGTCCGCCGTCGGCGCCTTCTCGTAGAGCCGGGCCGGTGCGTCCAGGTGCTCGAGGAGCGAGCGCCCCTGCCGCTTGGTGAGGCCGGTGAGCGGGAGGACGTCGGCGCCGCCGTCGCCGTACTTCGTGAAGAAGCCGGTGACCGCCTCGGCCGCGTGGTCGGTCCCGACGACGAGCATCCCGGCCTGGCCGGCGATCGCGTACTGCGCGATCATCCGCATCCGCGCCTTCACGTTGCCCTTCACGAAGTCGCTGATCGGCTCGTCGACCGCATCGCCGAATGCTGCGGCCACGCCGTCGACGCCCTGGTGGATGTCGAAGACGACCTGGCGGTCCGGGCGGATGAACGTGAGGGCGAGCTGGGCGTCCTCCTCGTCGGCCTGCACCTTGTACGGCAGGCGGACCGCGATGAAGGAGGCGTCGCCGCCGCTCGCGCGGACCTGCTCGACCGCGAGCTGGCAGAGGCGCCCGGCGAGGCTCGAGTCCTGGCCGCCGCTGATGCCGAGGACGAGGCCCTTCGCGCCGGTGCTGCGGAGGTAGTCGGCGAGGAATCCGCTGCGCCGTTCGACCTCGACGGCCGGATCGACGGCGGGGGAGACGTGGAGCTCGGAGATGATCTGCTGTTGGACGTCGCGCACGGCTTCACGCTACTCCGCATGCTCCCCGGCGGCCCCTCCTCGCCGCGGACGCGCAGGCTCCCGACGCCTCCCCGAAACAGGGTCCGCCCGCCGCGTCCGACTGGCGCGGCGCCTACCCGCGCTCGGCGACGATGCGGGCGATGCGCGCCGGGACGGTGTCGTCCTGGAGGCTCGTCACGTCTCCGAGCGGGCGGCCGTCGCGGATGTCGCCGAGCAGCCGCCGCATGATCTTGCCGGAGCGGGTCTTGGGCAGATCCGGCACCACCACCACGTCGCGCGGCTTGGCGATCGGACCGATCGCGACCGCCACGTGGTCGCGCAGGAGCGCCGAGAGCGTCGTGCCGAGCGCGGCCCAGTAGGCCGGGTCCTCCTCGGCGCGGTCGACGGCCTCGTCGGAGGGGATGACGAACGCCGCGATGGCCTGGCCGGTCGTCGCGTCGGCGACTCCGACGACTCCGGCCTCGCCGACGGCCGGATGGGCGACGAGTGCCGACTCGATCTCGATCGTGGACAGGCGGTGCCCGGAGACGTTGATGACGTCGTCGACGCGGCCGAGCACCCAGACGTCGCCGTCGGTGTCGTACTTCGCGCCGTCCCCCGAGAAGAACCACCCCTGGGACGCGTAGCGGGCCCAGTAGGAGTCGCGGTACCGCTCCGGGTCGCCCCACACGGTCCGGGCGAGCGCCGGCCCGGTCCGGTCGACCACGAGGTAGCCGCCGGAGCCGTTCGGCACCCGCTCGCCGTGCTCGTCCACCACGAGGACGCCGAGCCCGGGCAGGGCTCCGAGCGACGAGCCCGGCTTGAGGGTCGAGACGCCCGGCAGCGGGCACATCACCGCGGCGCCGGTCTCGGACTGCCACCAGGTGTCGACGATCGGGCAGCGACCGCCGCCGATCGCCTCGTGGAACCAGACCCAGGCCTCGGGGTTGATGGACTCGCCGACGGTGCCGAGAAGGCGCAGGCTCGACAGGTCGTACCGGGCGGGCACGCCCTCGGGGAACCAGGTCATCAGCGTCCGGATCAGCGTCGGCGCCGTGTAGTAGACGGTCACCCCGTACCGCTCGATGATCTCGAAGTGCCGGGCCGTGTGCGGGGTGCTCGGGGTGCCCTCGTAGATCACCTGGGTGAGCCCGTTCGAGAGCGGTCCGTAGATCTCGTAGGTGTGGGCGGTGACCCAGGCGAGGTCGGCGGTGCACCAGTGCACGTCGTCCGGCTTCGCGTCGAACACCGCCCAGTGCGTCCAGGAGGCCTGCGTGAGGTAGCCGCCGCTGGTGTGCACCAGCCCCTTGGGCTTCCCGGTCGTGCCGGAGGTGTAGATGATGAACAGCGGCGTCTCGGAGTCGAAGGCCTCGGCCTCGTGGACGTCGCTCTGCGCGTCGACCAGCTCGTGCCACCAGACGTCGCGGCCCGGGGTCCACGGGACGTCGGTCTCATCGGTGCGGCGGACGACGAGGACGTGCTCGATCGACGCGACGCCCTCGACCGCCCGGTCGGCGCTCGCCTTGACCGGCACCGCCGCTCCGCGCCGGAACTGCCCGTCCGTGGTGACCAGGAGCTTCGCGCCGGTGTCCTCCACGCGGAACCGCACCGCCTCGGCGGAGAAGCCGCCGAAGACGAGCGAGTGGATCGCTCCGATCCGCGCGATCGCGAGCGTGATGACGATGGTCTCGGGGATCACCGGGAGATAGACGACGACGCGGTCGCCCTTCCCGATCCCGAGCGCGGTCAGCGCGTTAGCGGCGCGGGAGACCTCGCGCTGGAGCTCGGCGTAGGTGATCGACCTCCGGTCGCCGCGCTCGCCCTCGAAGTGGAGGGCGGTCTTCCCGCCGCGTCCCGCGTCCACGTGGCGGTCGACGCAGTTGACGGCCACGTTCAGCCGTCCGCCCTCGAACCAGGTCGTGCGCGGCACCGAGAGCGAGCCGTCGGGCAGCGGAGCGGCAGGCTCCCAGCTGTGGGCGGTGTGCCACGGCTCCGCCCACTCGAGGCGGCGGGCGGCCTCCTCCCAGAACGCGACCGGATCGGCGGCGGCGCGCGAGTACTCCTCCGCGCCCGCGTTCGCCTGCGCGGCGAAGGCTGCGGGCGGGGGGAACCGGCGGTGCTCGTCGAGCAGGTTGGCGATCGTCCCGCTCACGCTCGGAGCTCCCTCCCCGGCGCTCACGCCCACTTCCTCACGGCGTAGCGCTGGAACACGCCGACGACGGCATCGGTGAGCTTGCCCAGCACGGCCAGCAGGACGATCGCCAGGAACACCCGGTCGATCCGGCCGTTGTTCTGGCTGTCGATGAGGCGGAAGCCGAGGCCCATCGAGGAGGCGATGAGCTCGGAGGCGACCAGGAACAGCCACGACTGGGCGAGCGCGAGGCGCAGCCCGGAGATCACGGAGGGGATCACCGCGGGCAGCTGCACCGTCGTGAAGAGCCGGACGCCCGAGAGGCCGAAGGCGCGGCCCGCCTCGACGAGGTGCCGGTCGACGTGGCCGAGCGCCGTGGCCACCGTGGTGAAGACGGGGAAGAACGCGCCGATCGTGATCAGCGTGATCTTCGACTCCTCGCCGATGCCCATCCAGAGCAGCAGCAGCGGGACCCAGGCCAGCGACGGGACCGCCCGGATCGCGCCGAGGGTCGGGCCGAGGACGACCTCCCAGACGCGGGAGAGCCCGAAGAGCGCGCCGACCACGAGCCCGAGCGCCGAGCCGAGCGCGAACCCGATGAGCACGCGCTGCGTCGAGATGGCGACGTCCTGGCCGAGGTCGCCGCGCTGGGCGAGGTCGACGCCGGCCGCCCAGACCATCGCGGGCGAGGGGAAGACCGCCACCGAGACCATCCCGGTCGTCGTCGCGATCTGCCAGGCGGCGAGCAGCAGCACGGGCAGGATCGCGCCTCCCGCGACCACGAACCACCGTCGCGTGGTGAGCGGGTGGGAGCGGTCCTCGCGGAGGCGGCGCTGGGAGGCCGCGACCGACGGGCCCGCCGTCACGAGTCCGGGCTCACCCGGCATCGGCGCGGACAGCGCGCTCCGCCGCAGCACATCGGCGTCGGTCGCGGTGTCGTCGTCGCGGATCGTCATCGTCGGTCTCCTCGGATCACGGGGTCGGGGGCGGAGGGCCGGACCCTCAGGCGCCGATGGCGCTCGGGTCGGCCGCCGAGGCGTAGGTGTCGTCGAGCAGCGAGTCGAGCGCGTCGTCGACCTGCTGCTGCGAGGCGACGTCGCCGTTCTCGACGAAGATCGGGCCGATCACGGCGAGCACGTCGGTCTGCGCGGAGCCGGGGACGTTGTCGACGTCGAGGTTGCTGCGCTCGGTGATGACCGTCGTCGCCACCGCCACGTCGAGGCCGGCGACGGAGGCGAGGATGCTCGCCGTCTCGTCCTGGTTCTCGAGCGCCCAGGCGCGGGCGTGCTCGTACGCGTTCACGACGGTCTGCGCGAGGTCCGGCTTCTCGGCGAGGAAGCTCTCGGTCGCGTTGAGCAGACCGTAGGAGTTGAAGTCGACGTTGCGGTAGAGCAGGGTCGCCCCGGCCGCCTCGGCGCCGGCCATGATCGGGTCCAGGCCCGCCCAGGCGTCGACGGAGCCGTTCTGCAGCGCCGCCCAGCCGTCGGCGTGCTGCAGGTTCTGCACCGTCACGTCGCCGATGCCCAGCCCGGCGGCCTCGAGCGCCTGCACCAGGAAGAAGTACGGGTCGGTGCCCTTGGTGGCCGCGATCTGCTTGCCCTTGAGCTGCTCGACCGACGTGATCGCCGAGCCGGCGGGGACGACGAGGGCCGACCACTCCGGCTGAGAGAAGATGTCGATCGTCCTGATCGGCGAGCCGTTCGAGCGAGCGAGCAGTGCGGCGGAGCCGGCGGTGGAGCCGACGTCGATCGCTCCGGCGCGCAGGGCCTCGTTGGCCTTGTTGGAGCCGGCCGACTGCACCCAGGCGACGGTGACCTGCTGCTCGGCGAGGGCGGCCTCGAGCCAGCCCTTCTCCTTGATGACCAGGCTCAGCGGGTTGTACGTCGCGAAGTCGAGCGTGAGCGTGCCGCCCTGAGTTCCTCCGGAGGCGGCGTCGGCGGTCGCGGCCGCCGCTCCTCCTCCGCCCTCGCCCTGCACGCAGCCCGCGAGGAGCGGGACGGCGGCGGCGGTGAGCAGACCGGCGAGAGCGGTGCGGCGGGTGAGCGGGGAACTGGTGAACGACATGGGGGCCTCGGCTTCGGGGATGCGGTGACAGCGAGTGTGGACGCTGCGGGGGAGGGGCGGTGCGGGGAGGTGCTCGTGCGGTGGAGAGCGGGAGGAGGAGGCGGCTGGGGAGGGAGGTCGTGCCGCCCGGACCGTGCCGCCCCGGGTGGAGGGACGCGGGTCGATCCGCCCGGGGTCAGTGCCGCTCGATGCCCAGCCCCGCGAGGAGCTCGGCCCGGTGCTCGGCGAGCTCCGCCGAGCCGCGGTCGCGGGGCCGCGCGCCGGGGACGGTGACGATCCGCTGGATGCGCGAGACGCCTCCGGGTTCGTCGCGCCCGAGGAGCACGATGCGGTCGGCCAGCTGGAGGGCCTCGTCGACGTCGTGGGTGACGAGCAGGATCGTCGCCGGAGCCGCCGCGTGCACGTCGAGCAGCAGGTCCTGCATCCGCAGGCGGGTCAGCGCGTCGAGCGCCCCGAAGGGCTCGTCCAGGAGGAGCACCCCGGGGTTCCGGGCGAGGGCGCGGGCGAGGGAGGCGCGCTGGGCCATGCCTCCGGACACCTCGCGGGGCCGCGAGCGGGCGTGCGCGGTGAGGCCGACCATCGAGAGCAGCTCGTCGACGGCGGCGCGGGCGGCCGGGCGCGGGGTGCCGCGCGGCAGGCCGAGCGCGACGTTGTCGGCGATGCTCCGCCAGGGCAGCAGCCGCGGCTCCTGGAACGCCACCGCGCAGCGCGGGTCGATGCCGGAGACGGGGGCGCCGTCGATGAGGACGGACCCCTCGGAGGCGGTGTCCAGGCCCGCCGCGATGCGCAGCAGCGTCGACTTGCCGCAGCCGCTCGGGCCGAGGATCGCGATGACCTCGCCCGCGGCGGCCTCGAGCGTCACGTCCGTCAGCACGGGGGGCCCGGGCGCGAAGGTGCGGCCGACCCCCTCGAAGCGCACGGGGAACGCCGACTGGCCGAGCTCGGCGTCGAAGGCCAGGCTCGTGCGGGCGGCGGGGGTGGCGGGCATGTCTCTCCGGGCAGCGGGACGGGCGGGCGGATCGTCCGATCGTACGGAGAGGCTCCCGGCGGCACAGCGGGGACCGACACGGGGAGTAACACAGGGGGTGGGACGCGGAAGGCATCCCCGGTCCTCGGACGGGGGAGGCCTTCCGCCGGAGGGCTACGCCTGGACGAGCACGAGCTCCTCGAGGGGCAGGCGGGTGCGCGGCGCGGTCTCGCGCTCGCGGAGGGTCTCGTTCGCCAGCGCGTCGGCGTCGGCCGCGACTCCCACTGCGGCGATCGTCACCGGGTCGAAGCGCTCGTCGACGCCGAACGCGGCGCGGACGGCGTCCTTGTCGAAGCCGGCCATCTGGTGCACGTGCAGTCCCTCGTGGTGCGCCTGCACGCTGAGGTGGGCGATCGACTGGCCGAGGTCGTAGACGGCCCAGGGGCGCGGCTTCCCCTCGGAGTCGACGGTCTCGGCGAGCGCGACGACCAGGACGGCGGCGGAGCCGGCCCAGGCGCCGTTGAAGCCGGCGAGCGTCGCGACGATGCGGTCGAACTCGTCGGTTCCGCGGCGGGCGACGATGAAGCGCCACGGCTGCGAGTTGCTGGCGGACGGGGACCAGCGCGCGGCCTCGAGGAGGGACGCGAGGGTCTCGTCGGAGACGGTCGCGGACGCGTCGTAGGAGCGGGGGCTCCAGCGCTCCGCGAGGACGTCGAGGATCGGGGCGCTGGTGCTGGCGGTGCGGGAGGCGGTGGCGGACATCGCGGGGCTTCTTCCGTGCGGGGGACTGGGGGAGGGGCTCCGTCGCCCGTGGAGCCCAACCGTCCCCGCACCGCGGGCATTCCCGCGCGCGCACGGCAGGCGCCCGCACGCGCGTTCGCCCACGGAGGAGCGGGCCGCCTCCGAGCCCCGGAACGGTACGGTGGGAGACGGCGTGGTCACCCCGCGCACCACCATCCACGACTCTGGAGGATCATCCATGGCCCAGCACTTCGACGTCGTCGTCCTGGGGGCAGGCCCCGGCGGATACGTGGCCGCGATCCGCGCCGCCCAGCTCGGCAAGTCCGTCGCCGTCGTCGAGAAGCAGTACTGGGGCGGTGTCTGCCTCAACGTCGGCTGCATCCCGTCCAAGGCGCTGCTGCGCAACGCGGAGCTCGCCCACCTCTTCCACACCCAGGCGAAGCAGTTCGGCATCTCGGGCGACGTCTCGTTCGACTTCGGCGCGGCGTTCGACCGCAGCCGCTCGGTCGCGGACGGCCGCACCAAGGGCGTCCACTTCCTGATGAAGAAGAACAAGATCGCCGAGTTCGACGGCGTCGGCTCCTTCACCGGCCCGCAGGGTCTCGACGTGCAGCTGAGCAAGGGCGGCACGGAGTCGCTGACCTTCGACGACGCGATCATCGCGACCGGCGCGAGCGTCCGCCTCCTCCCCGGCGTCGAGCTCTCCGAGAACGTCGTCACCTACGAGACCCAGATCATGACCCGCGAGCTCCCCGACACGATGGCCATCGTGGGCGCGGGCGCGATCGGCATGGAGTTCGCCTACGTCCTCAAGAACTACGGCGTCGACGTGACGATCATCGAGTTCATGGACCGCGCCCTCCCCAACGAGGACCCGGACGTCTCCAAGGAGATCCAGAAGCAGTACAAGAAGCTCGGCGTCGAGATCCTGACCTCGACCAAGGTCGAGTCGGTCGTCGACAAGGACGGCTACGTCACGGTCACCTACACCGCGAAGGACGGCACGCAGTCGACCCTCGAGGTCGACAAGGTGCTCATGTCGATCGGCTGGGTCCCCCGCACCGAGGGCTTCGGCCTCGAGAAGACGGGCGTCGAGCTCACCGAGCGCGGCGCGATCGCGATCGACGACCACATGCGCACCAACGTGCCGCACATCTACGCCATCGGCGACGTCACCGCGAAGCTGCAGCTCGCGCACGTCGCGGAGGCGCAGGGCGTCGTCGCCGCCGAGACCCTCGCCGGTGCCGAGACCCAGACCCTGGGCGACTACCGGATGATGCCGCGGGCGACGTTCTGCCAGCCGCAGATCGCCTCCTTCGGCCTCACCGAGAAGCAGGCGACGGACGAGGGACACGAGATCACCGTCTCGACCTTCCCCTTCATGGCGAACGGCAAGGCCCACGGCCTCGGCGAGCCCACCGGCTTCGTGAAGCTCATCGCGAGCAAGAAGTACGGCGAGCTCCTCGGCGCCCACATGATCGGCCCGGACGTCTCGGAGCTGCTCCCCGAGCTCACGCTCGCCCAGAAGTGGGACCTCACCGCGACCGAGCTGGCCCGCAACGTGCACACCCACCCGACGCTGTCGGAGGCGCTGCAGGAGGGCTTCCACGGCCTCAAGGGGCACATGATCAACATGTAGGGCTCGTCCCTCCACGGCCTCCGGCCCGCAGGATCCCGCTCGGCTCGTCCGCGGCGGATCCGGCGGGCCGGAGTCGTCTCCGGGGGCGTCCACAGGGCTCCGGCGCCGCTCCCGCTACCGTGGCCCGATGGATCCGCGCCTGCTCGACCGCCTCGCCGCCGACGCCTGGCCCGCGCTCGTGCGGCGCCCCCTCGGCCCATGGGAGCTGCGCGCCTCCTCGGGGGTCACCAAGCGCGCGAACTCGGTGCTCGCGTCCGGCGACGTCGTCGACCAGGAGGCGGCCCTCGACACGGCGGAGGCGTTCGCCCGCGAGCACGGGATCGCACCCCTCGTGCAGATCGGACCGCCGAGCCCCGCCGGTCTGACCGGGCTGCTCGCCGAGCGGGGCGCCGCGCCGATCGACCGGACGCTCGTGCTGACGGGTTCGGTGCAGGAGGCGCTCGCCGCCCTGTCCACGACGTCGGGGTCCGCGCCGTCGAGGCCAGTGCCGCCGAGGCCCGCGCCGCAGCCTCGCGTCCGCCTCGCCCCGGCTCCCGACGAGGACTGGCTCGCCCTCTGGTGGTCGGTGGACGGTCGCGGTGGAGCGGAGGAGCGCGCGGTCGCCGAGCGCATCCTCGCGGGCTGCCCCTCCTCCTACGCGCTCGCCGTCGACGGGGACGGCCCGGCCGCGACCGGCCGCCTCGCGCTCGTCACGGCGCCGGACGGCGAGCTCTGGGGCGGCCTCTTCGCGCTGGCGACCCGGCCGGACGCCCGGCGCCGCGGGCTCGCCTCCGCCGTGATCCGCGCCCTCCTCGAGGACGCGTCCGGCCGGGGCGTCGCGCGCTTCTGGCTCCAGGTGCTCGCCGAGAACGTCGGCGCCCGCCGCCTCTACGCGTCCCTCGGCTGCCGCGAGTCGTCCTGGTACGAGTACTGGCGCTGACCCGCTCGCGGAGGAGGAGCGGGGTGCCCGGGTCAGGCGTTCGCGAGCACGGCGCGGGCGACGGCCTCGGCCTTCGCCGCGTCGCCGGTGACGGTCACGCGCCACCACACGTCGTCGGCGAGCGCGTCGATCTCGCAGACGCCCGCCGCGCAGCCGGTGAGGGCCTTCTCGCCGAAGCCGTCGAGCGGCTCGAGCGGGATCGCCAGGCCCGAGGTCAGCGAGAGGTTCCGCCAGCCGTCGTCGCCGTTCGGGAGCGCGTCGACCGTCACGCCCGAGTAGGCAGCGCTGGAGGCGTCGCTCCAGCTGCAGGAGGCGTACCCGGCCCGGGCGGCGGCAGCGGCCGACGCGGTGGTCGGCGTCCCGGTCCCCGTCCCCGCGGTCGCCTGCGCGAGACCGGCGGCACCGGACAGCTGCTCGGCCGTCAGGACCTCGGTGCAAACGGGCGCCGTCGCGGTGACCGGCTCGTCGAGGGTGCCGAGCGCGGCGGAGGCGGTGCCGGTCGCCAGCGCGGCGAGGTCGACGGCCGCGGGGGCGCCGCGCAGCTGCAGCGTCACCCAGGTGGCGCCGGCGAGCAGGTCCAGGTCGCAGCTGCCGTCGATGCAGGAGCCGTAGGCCTCGACGGCGGTCTCGAGGCGCGGGCCCGGACGGCCGGCGAAGGCCTCGGCGGCGTCGTCGACCGCGGCCGCGGTGATCGAGGCGTCCTCGTCGTACCAGGCGCAGCGGAGCACTCCGCCGTTCTCCTCCGCGGCCTCGCGGATCAGCTCGCCCGAGGAGCGCGTCGTCACCTCGCGGCTGCCCTCGAGAGCGCTGCGGGAGACCCCCAGCGCCGAGGCCGCCCGCGTGGCGGGGAGGAGGGAGTCGCAGCCCAGGCGGGTCGAGGCCGTGGGCGTGGGCGAGGGCGTCGGAGTCGCGGAGGGAGTCGGAGCGGCGGTCTCGGACGCCGACGGGGTGGCCGCGACGTCCGAGCGTTCGGCCGACGTGCAGCCCGTCAGCGCGACGAGAACGGCGAGCGCGGCGCCGACCGTCGCCAGGCGCGGGAGGCGGGCCCTCACGCGGCCAGCTCGCGCTCGATCGCGGCCGTGAACGCGTCGATGTCGTCCTCCGTCGTGTCGAAGGAGCAGACCCAGCGGACCTCGCCGGTCGCCGGGTTCCAGTCGTAGAAGCGGTAGGCGGCGCGGAGCCGGTCCGCGACTCCGGGCGGCAGCGTCGCGAACACCGCGTTGGCCTGGGTCTGCTGCGTGAACTCGAGCCCGGTGATCCGTCCGGCGGCGATCGCCTCCTCGAGCCCCGAGCGCAGGCGCGCCGCCATGGCGTTCGCGTGCCGGGCCGAGCGGAGCCACAGGGGCTCCTCCTCGCCGCCGTCGCCGAGCAGGGCGAGCAGCTGCGCCGAGATGAAGCGCATCTTGGAGGACAGCTGCATGTTGGTCTTGCGGAGGAAGGTCAGCCCGGTCGAGGCCGCCGGGTCGAGCACGACGATCGCCTCGCCGAGCAGGATGCCGTTCTTGGTGCCGCCGAACGAGAGCACGTCGACGCCTGCGTCGGTCGTGAAGGAGCGCAGGGGCAGGCCGAGGGCGGCCGCGGCGTTCGCGATGCGCGCCCCGTCCATGTGCAGCCGCATGCCGAGGCCGTGCGCGTGGTCGGCGAGCGCGCGCACCTCCTCCGGGGTGTAGACGGTGCCGAGCTCGGAGGACTGGGTGATCGAGACCACGAGCGGCTGGGCGCGGTGCTCGTCGCCGAAGCCCCACGCCTCCTGGTCGACCAGTGCCGGGGTCAGCTTGCCGTCGGGCGTGGGGACCGTGAGGATCTTGATCCCGCCGACCTTCTCGGGCGCTCCGCCCTCGTCGGAGGTGATGTGCGCGGTGCCCGCCGAGACGACGGCGCCCCACCGGGGCAGCATCGACTGCAGGCCGGTGACGTTGGCGCCCGTGCCGTTGAAGACGGGGAAGGCCTGGGCCTGCTCGCCGAACTCGCGGCGGAACGCCTCCTGCAGGCGCTCGGTGTAGACGTCCTCGCCGTAGGCGATCTGGTGCGCTCCGTTGGCCGCGGCGATCGCGGCGAGGACCTCGTCGTGCACTCCGGAGTAGTTGTCGGAGGCGAAGCCGCGGACGTCGGGATCGTGCAGAGCGCTCATCCCTCCATCTTCGCAGCCCGCCGCCCGGAGGAGCCCCGGAGGCGCCCGCCGAGACACCCCTCCTGCCTCCCGCATGTTTCGGGCAGGTGAACGGACGACGACCCGAAAGCCGATCTCCGTCAAGAAGTTGGTATCGGCTGGGAGGCAGGCCACTCTTGACGTATGCGCATGGACACGACGGGAGCTGTCCGCGACATGCCCGCCCCTCCCGGGGTGGACGAGATCGCGGCTCGCTTCGGCGATCCCGTCCTCGCGTTCGCGCCCCAGCCGAGGCTGGAGGAGTTCGCCGCGGCGCAGACGATGGCGCTCGGCCGCTTCGTCGAGATCTCGCTCTCGTACTCGTTCTACAAGAACCCGCGCAACCGCGCCGACCCCGTCAACCACGTCCCGCTGACCCCCGAGCAGAAGCGCGCGATCGAGCGCGCCGAGAACGACCACCTGCCGCCGTGGATGGTCGACCAGGTGACGCGGATGCGGTACCCGGTGCTCTGGGAGGCGGTCCGCACCTCCGTGCCGATCCCCGCCGAGCGCAGCCGGCCCCTGGAGTCCCGCCTCGCGGCCCACATGGGCGACGTGCTCCGCAACACCTTCCCGGGCCGCGTGCGCAGCCGCCGCGGCGGGATGCCGGTGGTCGCCGCCGCCCTCCGCGACGAGGACGTCGTGCGCGGCGTCCCGGTGATCGTGGACGGGGAGGCGCTGCGCGGCTACCGCGTGGACACCGATCCGGACGTGGTCGCGATCGGCGCCCGCGTCGACGGCCGCTACATGACGGTCGTGCTCGACCGGAAGATCGTGCCGGAGATCCGGATGGAGTTCGTCCGCCGCACCCCGCCGCGCCCGGCCTCGAGCCAGCCCCGGCGCTGACGGCCCGGCCGACCGCTCAGGGGCGCCCCGGCACCGCGATCCCGTGCTCGTAGGCGAACACGACCGCCTGGATCCGGTCGCGCACGCCGAGCTTCATCAGGATCTTCGAGACGTGCGTCTTCACGGTCGCCTCGCCCACGAACAGCTCGGCCGCGATCTCGGCGTTCGACCAGCCCCGCGCCAGGTGCACGAGCACCTCCCGCTCGCGGTCCGTCAGATCGGCCACTCCGGAGTGGTCGGCGGCGGTCGGCGTGCGCTCGGGCACGGACGCGAACCGCTCGATCACGCGCCGGGTGACGTCGGGGGCGAGCATCGCGTCGCCGCGGGCGACCACCTGCACGGCCTCGACCAGCTCCTCCGGCGACGCGTTCTTGAGCAGGAACCCGCTGGCGCCGGCCGAGAGCGCCTCGAAGAGGTAGTCGTCGCGGTCGAAGGTGGTGAGGATGAGCACCCGCGAGCCCAGGCGCGGGTCGGCCACGATCTCGCGGGTCGCGGCCAGGCCGTCGAGGCCGGGCATCTGCACGTCCATGCAGATCACGTCGGGGCGCAGCTCGGAGGCGCGCTGCAGGGCCTCGAGCCCGGTGCGGGCCTCGCCGACCACCTCGATCCCCGGCTCCGACTCGAGGATGATGCGGAAGCCCACGCGGACGAGCTCCTGGTCGTCGACGAGCAGCACGCGCACGTGCTCGGTCATGGGCGGCCCCCGCTCGCTCGCTCCTGACGCCCCCGCGACGTCTCCGACGACGGTACCGGGTCGTCGGCGTCCGGCACGCTCGCCCGGACGGGGGACAGCGGCACCCGGGCGTGCACGAGGTACCCTCCGCCCCTCGGCCCCATCTCGATCCAGCCGCCGACCGCGGCCGCGCGCTCGCTCATGCCGGTGTGCCCCAGTCCGCAGGAGGCGGGAGCGCTCGGGTGCGGGCCGGACCCGCCGTCGTCGGCGATCTCGAGCTCGACCGCGTCGGGGGCGTAGCGGAGGCGCACCTCGGCGTGCGCGCCGCGCCCCGCGTGCTTGCGGACGTTCGTGAGCGACTCCTGCGCGATGCGGTAGAGGCTGAGCCCCACCGTCGCGGGGATCTCGCGGGGCGTGCCGAGGGTGAGGAAGACGGTGGGCAGGCCCGATCCGCTGGACGCCGCGACCAGCTCCTCGAGCTGGGCCACCCCGCGGGTGGACGCGGCGTCGGTGAGCGGATTCGGGACCGCGTCCTCGGCGCGCAGCGCGACCAGGATGCGGTGCAGCTCCTCGATCGCCGAGCGCGCGTCGCCCTCGATGGCGCTGAGCGAGGCCGCCGCCCGCTCCGGATCCCGCGCCAGCACCCGCCGCGCCGCTCCCGCCTGCACGCCCATCACGCTGACGTGGTGCGCGACCACGTCGTGCAGCTCGCGCGCGATCCGCAGCCGCTCGGAGGACACGGCCTGCCGCGAGGAGCGCTCCCGCTCGTCGTCGAGCTCGGCCGTGCGCGTCTCGAGCGCCTCCAGCCGGCGGGCCGACTGCCACGACGCCTCGCCGAAGACGTAGGCGCTGCCGAAGTAGAGCAGGTTCGACACGACCGCGAGGGCCGACTCCGCCGCGTAGGGCGAGAGCAGGCCGGGGGAGTCGTCGACCGGCACGGAGCTGCCGAAGTACTCGCCCGTGGCGAGGGTGGTGAGCAGCCAGCCCAGCATCCCGACCGCGATCGCCACTCGGACGACGAGCGCCGTGCGCCGGTTCCGGCCCCACGCGCCGACCGTGTAGAGCGCGAGGAACAGGCAGATCTGGCCGAAGAGCGACTCCGGCACCTGGAGCACGATCCCGAGCGCGTAGACGACGGAGAGCCCGGCCGCCACGCTCGCGGGGAACCGGCGGCGCAGCGCGAGGGGAAGGGTCATCAGGACGGCCCAGTGGGCGCTGACGACGGGGTGCGCCGCGTCCGGGAAGCCCGCCGAGGAGTACAGCGCGACGGAGACGATCGTCGCCACCAGCAGGATCCCCGCGGTGACCGCATCGCGCACGTATCCGGCCCGGCTCGGCGCTCGCCGGATCCAGCCCGCGTCGAGCGGGTCCGCGGCTCCGTCACCTGAGGGCATGCGCCCCACGCTAACCGACGCCGGTCGGACGGGGCCCCGGGAGGCGGAGGAGCGCACCCCGCCACCTCCCGGGCGCGACGTCAGTCCCGGCCGGTGATGCCCCGGGTCGAGGCGATGACGTCGCCCATCTTCTTCCCGAGGGCCTCGTAGAACATCGACAGCGGGAACTCGTCGTCCAGCACCGCGTCGGTGAGCCCGCGCGGGGCGCCGAGCAGCACCTCGTCCGGGAGCCCGCGGGCCCAGGCGGAGGCGGGGTGCGGAGCGAGAGTGGCCGCGATCAGCTCGTGCGCGGCCAGCCAGTGCGCCGTCTTCGGCCGGTCGATCGATCGCCAGTAGAGCTCGTCGATCGCGTCCGAGAGGGCGACGACCACGTCGGCGACGCCGTCCCACTCGAACGCCAGCCGGGTGTCGGTCCAGTGCAGGACGCCGTGCTGGTGCAGCCAGGCGAAGAGCAGCTGGCCGCCGAGGCCGTCGTAGTTGCGCACCCGCGACCCGGTGAGCGGGAAGCGGAAGAGCCGGTCGAACAGGATCGCGTACTGCACGAAGCGCGAGCGCTCGGCCAGCGCCTCCTCCTCGTCGTCGCGGCGGTCGAGCGCGCCGAGGCGGCGCTCGATGGCGACGGCCTCGCGGAAGGCGGTGAGGTCGCACCGCAGCTCCTCCAGCGAGTAGAGGAAGAAGGGCATCCGCTGCTTGATCATGAACGGGTCGAACGGCAGGTCGCCGCGCATGTGGGTGCGGTCGTGGATGAGGTCCCACATCACGAAGGACTCCTCCGCCAGGCGCTGGTCGGCCACCAGGCGCTGCGCGTCCTCCGGGAGCTCGAGACGGGTGATCCGGGCCGCCTCCGTGACGACGCGGCGGAACCGGGCCGCCTCGCGGTCGGCGAAGATCGCGCCCCAGGTGAAGGACGGGACGGAGCGCATCGCGACCGTCTCGGGGAACAGCACAGCGCTGTCGGTGTCGTAGCCGGCGGTGAAGTCGACGAAGCGCACGGGCAAGAAGAGGGCGTTGGAGTAGTCCCCGGCCTCCAGCTCGGCGACGAACCGCGGCCAGACGACCTCGACGAGGACGGCCTCGACGTGGCGGTCGCGGCTGCCGTTCTGGGTGTACATGGGGAAGACGACGAGGTGGCGGCGGCCGTCGACGCGCTCGAGCTGCGGCTGGAACGCGGTGAGCGAGTCGAGGAAGTCGGGCAGGCCGAGTCCGCCGGCGCTCCAGCGCTCGAGGTCGACGACCAGCGCGTCGAGGTACGCGGCGTCGTGCGGGAACGCGGGGGCGAGGGTGCGGACGCCGGCGACGATCCGCTCGACGAGGGTGCGCGCCTCCTCGAGCCGCTCGGGATCGGCGAGCGAGCCGTCCTGGGACTGGAGCGGCTGCAGCCCGGCGGCGGCCGCCTTCAGGTCGAGCCAGGCGGCGGACTCCTCCACGCGGTCCTCGACGACCTCGGGTTCTCCGACGACGGTGCTCTGCACGGCTTGCGACATGGTGATCCTCCTCACGCTGGTGATACGGGGCTGCAGGAGCGGAACGCGCTCCGACTCCGAGCGTATGGGCTCGTGCGCGCGCTTTTCTTGCGTCTCAGCGGAGCGAAGCGGCGATCTCGCGGGGGCGGGCGCACGTCTCCGCCGCCCCTCGGAGGCCCCGCGGTCAGCGGCTGCCCAGGTGTTGTGCAGGTGCCACCCCCCGTCCGGGGCTAGATTCCTCACCGCTTCCGTTTCCCTCCCCTGATCGGGTCGAAAATGGGGCGACACCGTGTCCGCATCCCGAGTGCGGAGACATCCGATCGGACAGGCGCGCCGAACACCCTGGCGGCGCGCTCGATCGGCGAGCCATCCTGAGAGAGAGGATCGGAGCGCGTGACGGGACCCGAACCCGGAAGCGACCAGAGAACAGCCAGCATCGACCACCACCCCGAGAACCTCCGCCTGCTCCCCTGGCCGCAGGCGGACGCCTCCGTCCTGCGCGACACCCTCGCGCACGCGGGCGGCGGACTCGAGAGCGAGAGCGAGATCCTCGTGCGCCACGACCGCTACCTGCGCGGTTGGGCGGACGGCGACGCGTTCTTCTACGTGGTCGAGCTGGACGGACTCTCCGTCGGCTCCATCGGCTATTGGTACGGCTGCTCGCGCGGCGTCGTCGCCTACGAGGCGGCGTGGAGCATCGCTCCGCACGCCCGCGGCATCACCGCGGCCTCCGTGCGGATGCTGCTCGAGGAGGCGGCGGCGTTCCCCGTGCCCCGCTTCGTGCACGCCTTCGTGGCGGAGAGCGACCTGGACGCGGGCGCGACCTGCGTCGAGGCCGGCTTCGACCGGATCGACCTCGTCGAGCAGGGCGAACCGCCGGAGCTCTACGTGGACTGGGCGTTCGACCTGGCCGCCGTGGCCTGATCAGATCCCGTGGCGCTCCAGCCACGGCCGCAGCACCGCGAGGAACTCCTCGGGGTGCTCGAGGCCGGGCAGGTGCGCCGCGTCCTCGAGCACGTGCAGCTCGGCACCGCCCACCTCGGCGGCGAGGTGCTCGCAGACCGGCAGCGACTCGGAGAGGTCGTGCGCGCCCGCCACGACGAGGGTCGGCACGGCGATCTCCCCGAGCCGCTCGCCCGCCGGCCCGGAGGGATCGATCGGGCGGGGGGCCTCCGCCTCGTGGCCGACGCCCGTGAGCGCGAGCTCCCGGACCCGCGCGAGGAACTCCGGAGCCACGTCGTCCGCGGAGCGGTCGGGACCCACGGCCCAGAGCTCCGCCTCGACGATCGCCGCGGCCTCCCGCTCGCCCGCGAGCTCCAGCGCCTCGACCTCCCCGAAGCGCCGCTCCTCCTCCGCCGTCAGCGCGGGGTAGTCGAAGCCCGCCAGGCCCGGCGCGATCACGACCAGGCCGGTCACCCGCTCCGGATGCTCGAGCGCCAGGTCGAGCGCGAGCGTCCCGCCCCGCGAGCAGCCGACGACCACCGCGCGCTCGACCCCGAGGTGGTCGAGCACGTCCAGGGCGTCCCGGCGCGGGTCGTACTCCACGTCCTCCGTGCTCGTTCCGCCCGCGCCGCGGACGTCGTAGCGGACCACCAGCCGGTCGCGCGAGAGGTCGGGGACGAGCGGGTCCCACATCCGCAGGTCGGCGATGCCCGCGTGCACGAGCAGCAGGGCGGGCGCGGAGGCGTGGCCGTCCGCCTCCCAGTGGAGGCTCGCGCCGGGGACCTCGAGATGCGGCATGCCGCACACCGTAGGCGCGTCCCGCCGGCGCTGCAACGCCCGGCCACTGCCTAGGGTGGAGGCGCGACAGCGGACGGGCCGCGGCGGGGAGGCGGCGGCGTGGAGGGCGTGCTCACCGGCTTCTCGATCATCGGGGTCGTCATCGCGGTCGGCTACCTGATCGCGCGGTTCCGGATCGTCCCGCCCGAGAGCCGGCTGATCCTGTCGCGGATCGCCTTCTTCGTCACGACGCCGGCGCTGCTGTTCACCGTGCTGTCGCGGGCCGACGTCTCCGTCCTCTTCTCCTCGTTCCTGCTCGTCTCGCTCCTGACGGTGCTGACCGTCGCCCTGCTCTACGTGCTGGCCTCGCGGCTGCTCTTCCCCCGCCCGCTGCCGGAGACGGTGATCGGGACCGCGGCCTCCTCCTACGTCAACGCCAACAACATCGGGCTGCCGGTCGCCATCTACGTGCTGGGCGATCCGCAGTGGGTGGCCCCGACGCTCCTCCTGCAGCTGATCGTCCTCGCGCCGACGATCCTGACGCTGCTCGACGTCTCGACGAGCGGGCGGACCTCGGTCGGCGCGATCCTCACGCAGCCGCTGCGGAACCCGATGATCATCGCCTCCGCCCTCGGCCTCGTCGTCGCACTCACCGGCGTCGAGCTGCCCGCGCCCGTGCTGCAGCCGTTCTCGATCATCGGCAACGCATCGATCCCGCTGGTGCTGATCGCCTTCGGGATGTCGCTGCGCGGGCAGCGGCCGCTGGAGGCGGGGCCGGCGCGGGTCGAGGTGGTCGTCGCCTCCGTCCTCAAGTCGCTGGTGATGCCGGCGGTCGCGCTGCTGCTGGGGCGCTTCGCGTTCCACCTCGACTCCGAGCACCTCTTCGTGGTGACGGTGACCGCCGCGCTGCCGACCGCGCAGAACATCTTCACCTTCGCCTCGCGCTACGACCGGGGCGTCGCCGTCGCCCGCGACACGGCCCTCGTGACCACGGTCGCCGCGGTGCCCGTGCTCATCGGGGTGTCCCTCCTGCTGGGCTGAGCGGAGCAGCATCCCGCCTCCCGCTCGGTCCCGGCGGAGGCGCCGGACGGCCGCGCATCCGCATCGCGTGTCCCTCGTCCTGGGACGGGGCCGGTGGCGCGGGCCCGGTCGCACTCCGCCGACCGTCGCTTAGGCTCTCTCGAATGAGCACCACCACGTCCGCCGACCGCTCCACCCGCGGCAGGCCGCGCCGCCGTCGCGGCCTCTGGATCACGCTGATCGTCCTCCTGGTCCTGCTGATCGGCGCCGTCGTCGCGGTGCTCCTCGGCGTGCGCACCTACGACAAGGCGATGACCGTCCGCGACAAGCTGACCGAGGCGATCCCGCTGGTGTCGCAGGTGACGGACAGGCTGACGACGTTCGACACCTCCGGGGCGGAGGAGACCGCGGGCCGGATCGCGACCCTCACCGGCGAGGCGCGCGACGAGACCGAGGACCCGGTGTGGCGGGTGATGGAGGTGGTGCCCGTCCTCGGGCCGAACCTGTCCGCGGTCCGCGCCGCGACCGAGATCGCCGACGACGTCTCCGGCCGGATCGTCACGCCGCTCTCCACGACCTCGCTCGACATCCTCAAGCCCGTCGACGGCAGGGTCGACCTCGCGGCGATCACCGAGCTCTCGCAGAAGATCACCGTCGCCAAGGAGGTCGTCGACGCGGCGCAGACCCGCGTCGAGGGCATCGACCGCGGCCCGCTGGTGCCGCAGGTCGCCTCGGCCCTCGACTCCTTCACTCCGCAGCTGGCCACCGCGACCGCGGCGATGGAGCAGGTCGAGCCGCTCACCGCGATCCTCCCCGACTCCCTCGGAGCGTCCGGCCCGCGCCACTACCTGGTGATGTTCCAGAACCTGGCGGAGTCGCAGGCTCTGGGCGGCGGCGCGTCGTCGGTGATGCAGCTCGACGTCGACGGCGGCGCGATCTCGATCGGCCGTCAGCTGGGCAGCGGCGACTTCCGCGGTCTGGCGCCCGTCACCGTCGACCAGAGCGCGCTCGACACCATCGGCGAGAACATGGCGACGACCTTCAACGTCTCGACCAGCCGCCCCGACTTCCCGACGGCCGCCTCGATCGCCTCCCAGTTCTGGGCGCAGAAGTTCCCCGAGCAGAGGATCGACGGCGTCCTCGCGATCGACCCCGTCGCCCTCTCCTACCTCCTCGGCTCGACCGGGCCGGTGACCCTCACCGACGGCACGGTCCTCACGAGCGAGAACACCGTCTCGACCCTGCTCAACGAGGTCTACTTCCGCTACCCGGAGTCGGTCGTGGCCGAGCGCACCGACGAGTTCTTCTCGGAGGCGAGCGCGACGGTCCTGGGGAAGATCCTCGGCGGGGAGATGGAGCCCACGAAGATGCTCCCGGCGATCGTGAAGGCGGTCGACGAGAGCCGCATCCTCGCCTACAGCTCCGACGCCGACGAGCAGGCGCTCCTCGCGCCCACGCCGATCGCGGGGGTCCTGCCGCAGACGACGACCGACGGCACGACCACCGGAGTGTTCTTCCAGGACGCCTCGGGCGGCTCGAAGATGGACTACTACCTGAGCACGGCGGTCACGCAGTCGAGCGCGGGCCGGTGCGCCGCCTCCGGCGCGGTCTTCACCACCTCCGTCACCGTGACCAACACGATCTCGAAGGCGGTCGCTCGGACGCTGCCCGGCTACGTCGCCGCGGCCGGCGGGCGCGGTGCGTACCCCCTGGGCGACTTCGTCACCAACATCTACGTCTACGGCCCTCCCGGGACCACGGTGTCGAGCGCGGCCTGGGCCGACGGCACGGGCTACGGACCCGAGAGCCTCGACGACCTCGGCCGTCCCGTCTCGAAGGTCGCCGTGCAGCTCTCGCCCGGCCAGTCCGAGACGTTCGACGTGCAGTTCAGCGCCGGCGACGCCTCCGGCTTCGGCGACCAGACCGTGCGGGTGACTCCGATGATCAACCCCACCGCGGTCACGCTGAACGACGAGCCCGCCTGCGGCTGACCTCGCCGGCGGTCGGCGCCCCGGGTCGGTGCTGGACCAGCGCTGACCGCGCCGACCGCTGACGCGCCCCCGGGTCGGTGCTGGACCAGCGCCGACCGCGCCGACCGCTGACGCGCCCCCCGGGTCGGTGCTAGACCAGCGCCGACCCGGGGATCGAGCTCGTCACGAGCGAGGAGGCGAGGAACGCGGTGGCGATGCAGAGCACGAACCCGATGACCGGCACGAGGAACGCGCGACGGCCCACGAGGTAGCGCACGACCGTCACGGCCACGGCGATCAGCGTCAGCGCGGGCGGCCCGATCAGCGCGATCGAGACGCCCCAGTCGATCCGGTCGAAGTCGCAGGCGAAGTTCTGGCCCTCGCACTGCGCGGGGAAGACCGAGAGGATCGCGGCGAGGTAGCCGAGCACGATCGTGAGCAGGCCGAGGGCGAGGCAGCCGAGGATCGAGAGCACGAGGTCCCAGCGGCGTCGGCGCGGCTTCCCGGCGGCGATGATCTCGCCCACCGAGCGGTAGGCGTCGGACCGGAACTCGTCGTGCGCGGCTCCGGGGCGGGCGGTCGCGGGG
>NZ_PSVG01000031.1:0-24445 GCF_002930885.1 Rathayibacter sp. AY1F2
GCGCGCCGCTCCGAGCGCACGCTGGAGCCATGACCGCATGGAGCCCTCTCGAGACCGTCGGCGCCGTGGTGCTCGCCCTCGCGCTGATCGGGCTCGCCGCCGCGCCCGCCCCTAGGCTCGATGGCGTGACCGCCTCCGTCCCCGCCCCCCAGCCCCGGCCCCGCGACGTCGTCGGCATCGTCGGCCTCGTCCTCGCGATCGTCCTCGTCCTCGCGCAGATCGGGCGGACCGCGCTCACCACGGCCATCCCGGTCCTCGCGTTCCAGGGCGGCTTCGACACCACGCAGATCGGGGCGCTCTTCGCCGCCCTCGGGGTCACGATGCTCGTGCTCGCGACGGCGACCGCGATCGTCGGCGTCATCGGCGTCGCGCGGAAGGACCGCGCCCGGCTGCTCTCGGCCGTCACGCTCGGCGTCGGCGCGAGCGTCGCGATCGTCGAGCTGGGCGCGCTCGTCGTCCCGCCCCTGGTCGGCCTCTCCCTCCAGTACTGACGAGGCCCGCCGGAGCGGATCCCTCCGCCCGCCCTCGCAGGATCCGCACGGCGCCGCGTCCGTTCCTCGCGCTCCGCTGCGCCGCGACGGCCCTGCCGGCTTCCCGGCGATGCGCCAGGATGGGGGCATGACGACACGCGTGGACGGCCTCTTCGTCTACCCGGTGAAGGGCCTGACCCCGCAGCCGCTCCCCCGCGTCGAGCTCACCGCCGGCCGCGGCGTCCCCTTCGACCGCACGATCGCCCTCGCCCGCCCCGGCGGCGCCTACCGGCCCGGCATGCGGCACGGCATCTCCAAGCGCGAGTACTTCGTGCTCGTCGCCGAGGCGCGCCTCGCCGGCCTGACCACGCACCTCGACCCCGACAGCGGAGTGCTCACCGTCGACGTCCGCGGCCACCGGGTCCTCTCCGCCGACCTCGGCGCGGAGGACGGACGGGCCGCACTGCGCTCCTTCGCCGCCCGCGTGCTCGACCTGCCGCCCGGCGTCGAGCCCGTGATCGCCCAGGACGCGGGGCGCCGCTACACCGACACGGCCCACAACTCCGATGTGGAGATGGAGTACCTCTCGCTGATCAACCTGGCGAGCGTCCGCGACCTCGCCGAGCGCACCGGCCGGAGCGTCGATCCGCTGCGGTTCCGCGGGAACATCCACCTCGAGGGGCTGCCCGCGTGGAGCGAGCTCGAGCTGCTCGGGCGCGAGCTCACCGCGGGCGGGCTGCGGCTGCGGATCACGAAGGCCACCGAGCGGTGCGCCGCGACCGAGGTCGAGCCGGGCACCGGTCGGCGCGACCTGCCGGTCCCTCGCCTGCTGCACGAGACCTACGGCCACGAGCTCCTCGGCGTCTACGCGGAGGTCCTCGACGGCGGCACGCTCGGCGTGGGCGACGAGCTGGTGCTCCGTGGCTGAGCTGCGGCTCGTGGTGGCCGAGCGCGAGGCGCTCACCCCGGCCGTCACCCGCTTCGTGCTGCGGAGCGAGGACGGCGCCCCGCTGCCCGGCTACTCGGCCGGCGCCCACCTCACGCTCACGACGCCCTCCGGCGAGCGCCGCAGCTACAGCCTCGTCGAGCCGGGATCCGCGGAGCCGTCGCACTACGCGATCGCGGCGCGCCGGGAGCCCGGGGGCCGGGGCGGATCGCGGAGCCTCCACGACGACGTCCGCGTCGGCGACGTCCTCTCCTCCGCGCCGCCCGCGAACACCTTCGCCCTCCGGCCCGCCGCCCGCTACCTCCTGATCGCCGGCGGGATCGGGGTCACCCCGATCCGCGCGATGGCCGCCGAGCTCCGGGCGCAGGGATCGGCCGTGCAGGTCGTCTACCTCAGCCGCACCCCCGAGGACACCGCGTGGCTCGACGAGTTCTCCGCCGACGGCTCCCTCGTGCACCACAGTGCGATCCACGGCCGGCTCGACCTCTGGCCGCTCGTCGCCGAGCCCGACGACGACACCCGGATCTACTGCTGCGGTCCGTCCGCGCTGATCGACGAGGTCCTCGCCCTCACGATGCACTGGCGCCCGAGCCGGATCCACGTCGAGGACTTCGCGGGCGTCGACGCCGTCGGCGACCGGGCCGTCCCCTTCGCCGCCGTCTGGGAGCCGACCGGAGCCGTTGTGGAGGTCCCGGCCGACCGCTCGCTCCTCACCGCGCTCCGCTCCTCCGGGATCGACGTCGACTCCTCCTGCGAGTCGGGCACGTGCGGCACCTGCCGCCTGCGCCTCGTCGGCGGGACGGCGGAGCACCGCGACCTGGTGCTGACCCCCGAGGAGCAGGACCGCTGGATCATGCCGTGCGTCTCGCGCTGCGCCGGCGGCGAGCTGGTCGTCGCCCCGGAGTGACGGAGCGACGGGGCCGGTCCCACGCACGCCGGCCGACACGCGTCGGCCGTCGTGTGACGCCGCGTGACGGGCGCCCGGCGCCCGGTCCCCCGCGTGCCTAGGCTCCCGGACGGGGGACCATGACCGTCACGACCGAAGGACTTCCGATGACCAGCACCTCCGTCCGCGCCCAGCTCGACGAGTTCGCCGTCGGCTTCGACGACACGGTCGGCCCCGAGCTCGCCGCCGTCTTCTCCGGCGAGCGCGACGACCTCGTCGCCGCCGGCGCCCCGAGCGGAGCCGTCACCGCCGGCGACGCGCTCCCCGCCGCCTCCGTCGTGACCGTCGACGGCGACACCGTCGACCTCGCGGACGTCCTCGGCGCGGGCCCGGCCGTCCTCGTCTTCTACCGCGGAGCCTGGTGCCCGTACTGCAACATCACGCTCAAGCACTACAACGAGACCCTCGCCCCCGAGCTCGCGTCGCGCGGAGTCGCCCTCGTCGCGATCAGCCCGCAGACCCCCGACGGGTCGCGCGCGGCGGTCGCGAACGGCGACCTGGGCTTCACCGTCGTCTCCGACCCCGGCAACACGCTCGCGAGCGCTCTCGGCATCGTCACCGCCCCCAGCGGCGAGGCGCAGGAGGCGCACACCGCGCTCGGCTTCGCCGTGAAGGACAGCAACGCCGACGACACCCCGGCTGTCCCGTACCCGACCGTCCTGGTCGTCGACGTCGACCGGATCGTCCGCACGGCGGACGTGCACGTCGACTACACGACGCGCACGGAGACCGAGGAGATCCTCGCCGCCGTCGACGCGCTCTGACGCCTCCGCTCGCACCCTGAGCACGCGCGGCGGTCGAGCGCACCCCCTCGCCCGCCGCGCCGCCGCTCCCTAGGCTTGACCCGTGACAGCGGAGACGGACGTGCTCGTGGTCGGCGGCGGTCCGGTCGGACTCCTGCTCGGCGCGCTCCTGGCGCGGGCCGGAGTGGACGTGCAGGTGTGGGAGCGGCGCTCCTCGGTGCCGCGCGGCTCGCGGGCGATCGGCATCCATCCGCCGTCGCTCGACGCGTTCGCCGCGATCGGCGCCGATGCTCCCGTGCTGGCCGAGGCCACCCGGGTCCGCGAGGGCGTCGCGCGCAGCCGGGGCCGCACCCTCGGCACGCTCTCGTTCGCACGCGCCTCCGCGACGCACCCCTACGTCGTCACCCTCGACCAGCACCGCACCGAGGCGATCCTCCGCGAGCGCCTGGAGGCGGCGTCCCCGGACGCGCTGCGCCCCAGGGTCGCGCTGACCGGCCTGCTCCGTCGCGGCTCCACCGTCGAGGCGACCGGCACCGGACCGGGCGGCGAGCCGGTCTCTGTCCGCACCGCCTTCGTCGTGGGAGCCGACGGCGCCCGGAGCACCGTCCGCGACCTGCTCGGGATCCGCACCACCGGCCGCGACTACCCGGACCGCTACGTGATGGGCGACTTCGCCGACCCCGAGCCCGGCGGTCTCACCGGCACCGCGCTGGTCGACGTCGGCCCGGCCGGAGTGGTGGAGTCCTTCCCGCTGCCGGGCGGCCGGCGCCGGTACGTCGCCCTGAGCGGCCCCGACCGCTCCCTCGGCGCCCCCGCCTGGCGGCCCGAGGAGGCCCCCGACCAGGAGGCCGCGCGCGCCCTGGCCGCCGCTGTCCGCGACCGGACGGGCGCCGACGCCGACCCGGACACCTGCACGATGCTCAGCGGATTCCAGGTGCGGCGCCGCGAGGCCGAGCTGATGGGCGTCGGCCGCGTCGTGCTCATCGGCGACGCCGCGCACGAGATCAGTCCGATCGGCGGGCAGGGCATGAACCTCGGCTGGCTCGACGCCGCCGAGCTCGCCCCGCTCCTGGCCGGTGCCGTGCGCCGCGGCGAGGCCGGCCCCTGGCCCGGCTTCGCCCGGCGGCGCACCACCGCGGCCCGGCGCGCGGCGCGGCAGGCGGAGGCGAACATGGCCCTCGGACGCCCGCTCGGCTCGCTCGCGCACCGCGGCCGCGAGGCGTTCCTCCGCACCGCCCTCGCCCTGCCGACCTCGGACCTGCTCGCCCGCGTCTACGCGATGCGCTGGTCCTGAGGGCGGCCGGTCAGCCGACCAGCCGCGCGCCCGCCAGCCCGAGCTCGACCACCAGCACGAGCGAGGCCGCGATCACCAGCCGGAACAGGGTGCGCGTCGGCGGACCGGTCAGCACCAGGCGGATGCCCGCCGCGGCGAGCACGACCACCGCGAGGGTCCCGATCACCGCGAGCACCACGCCTGTCCCGCGCACCGGCTGGTCGCCGACGAGCTGTCCGACGAGCACGAGCAGCGCGGCCACCACCAGCGACCCGAAGGCGACGACTCCGGAGAGCCGCAGGCCGAGGCGGTGCGGGAAGCCGCGGACCCCGGTGGCCTCGTCGTCGACCAGGTCGGGGAGCACGTTCGTGCAGTGGATCGCGATGCCGAACACGGCGCCGGTCGCGATCGCCCACCAGGCGGGGAGCCGGCCGTCGCGCGCCGCGACCGCCACCACCGGCAGCAGCCCGAAGGCGACCACGAAGGGAGCGACCGACCAGACCGTGCGCTTGAGCCCCGCGTCGTAGGCCCAGCCCGCGGCGACCAGCACCAGGTGCGCGACCGCGGCGACCGGTCCGAGCAGCAGCGAGAGCACCACGGCGGCCGCCGCCGTCCCCAGTGCGGCGGCGCGGACGGCGCCCACGCCGATCAGCCCCTGCGCGACCGGCTTGTCGGTGCGCCCCACCGCGCGGTCGCGATCGGCGTCGATCCAGTCGTTCGCGAGCCCGATCGAGAGCTGCCCGAGCAGCACGGCGAGCGCCACCAGCACGACCTGCCCGAGCGGATGCCCGGACGCCGCCGCGATCACGGTCGCCAGCACGGTGACCGTCACGGTCGGCCCGGGGTGCGACGAGGCCAGCAGGAGTCGCACCCGGGACGTCATCCCGCCAGCCTACGGTCGCGGCGGCACAGCGGGGCGCCGGTCGCGCTCCCCGCCCCGGAGCGGGATCCAGCGTGGTCCGAGCGCGGCGCCCGCATCAGCCCGCGACGGGAATGGGCCGGGATGGGGCAGGGTTGCACCACCCGGCATCCCGACTCAGGAAGAAGGCCTCGTGGACCTCGTGCACTGGCTGTTCGACGCGCAGATCGTCATCGGCGAGCAGACCGTCCTCTGGCGGGAGGTCATCGGCAACGTCTTCGGGCTCCTCAGCGCCCTCGGCGGGATGCGGCGGAAGGTCTGGGCCTGGCCCGTCGGCCTCATCGGCAACGTGCTGCTGTTCACGGTCTTCATGGGCGCCCTGTTCGGCACTCCGAACCCCGTCAACCTGCTCGGCCAGGCCGGGCGGCAGGTGATGTTCATCCTGGTCAGCGTCTACGGCTGGTACCGGTGGACCCACCGCCCCGACGACTCGACCACCTTGATCGAGCCGCGCTGGGCGTCGTGGCGCACCCGCGGCCTGCTAGTGCTCGGGATGGTCGGCGGCACCGCGGTGCTGACCCCCGTGTTCCGCGCGCTCGGCTCCTACGAGCCGGTCTGGAGCGACGCGTGGATCTTCGTCGGCTCCGTCCTCGCCACCTACGGCATGGCGAAGGGCTGGACCGAGTTCTGGCTCATCTGGGTGGCCGTCGACCTGGTCGGCGTGCCGCTGCTGTTCTCGGCCGGCTACTACGCGTCGGGGCTGATGTACGTCTTCTACGGCGCGTTCACCCTGGTCGGCTTCTTCGTCTGGATGCGGCAGGGCACCCGTCCGTCTGCCGCTCCGATCACGGTCGGCTAGCTCTAGCAGCCCGCCGCCGCCGGCGGAAGTGGCCGTGCGGGAGGCGCTGTCGGTGGTCCACTGGGAGCGGAGGCGCCCGCCTCCCCCACCCGGAACGGACGCCATGCTCTCCCTCGTCTACTCCAGCCGCACCTCCGCCGGCTTCACGGACGCCGACCTCCCCGCGCTGCTCGCCCAGTGCCGCGCGAACAACGAGCGCCTCGGCCTGACCGGCATGCTCCTGCACCGCGACGGCCGATTCCTCCAGGTGCTCGAGGGGCCGGACGCGGTCCTGCGCGAGCGGATGGCCGTCATCGCCGCCGACGAGCGCCACGCGCAGCTGCGCACCCTCCTCGAGGAGCCGATCCGGGAGCGGCTGTTCCCGGAGTGGTCGATGGCGTTCGAGTCCGCCGCCGACGCCGACGCCGCCGGGCTCCGCACCTCCTTCGACGACCTCGACGACGCCGAGGCCGAGAGCGCAACGCTCCCGGCCCTGCGCGAGCTCATCCGCTTCTTCCGCGAGCGGAGCTAGGCGGAGCTGGGCGGAGCTGGGCGGAGCTGGGCGGAGCGATACGGGACGCCGGGATCGCGGCCGGTCCGCCGCCGGAACCCGACGCCCGTCACTCCTCCGCCGAGAGAGGAGCGAGCCGGTCGAGCCGCGCCAGGAGCGGGGCGAAGCCGTCGCCGAGCAGGGCGCTCAGCGGCTCGCCGAACCAGAACCGCCAGACGGCGTCGAGCTCCTCGCCGGTGATCCGTCCTCGGCGCAGGAGGATGCTCGCGATCGGGGCCGCCTCAGACGCGTACTCGTCGCGGGGAGCGCCGTCCTCGCGACCCGGCTCGAGTCCGTACGGATCGACCCCGTCGAGCTCCCGCAGGACGGCCGCCACCATCGCGTCACGCCGTTCCGCGGTCGCGCCGTCCTGATCCGTCGGTGCTCGGCGCTTCATCGCGAGAAGGTACCGAGCCCACTCCTCGTCGTCCATTCGTCGTCTCCGATCTCTCCGGATGCCGCGCCTTCTCGAGGCCTTTCTCTTCCTTCGGCGCCGGCTTGTCGAGGCACGGGGGAACCGCCTCTCCGACGGCTTGTCATCCCCCCGCGAGAAAGGCGCGGACGCCTTCCCGCGTCAGCCCCGAGGCGACGGCGAGCCGGTGCTCTCCGGCCCCGAGTCGGGCGGCTCCGCGGAGGGCCGCGGCCCTTTCTCCGCCCTCGCCGGAAGTCCCGCTCCGGAATGCCGCGAATTCCGCGGACACCTTATCGAGAGCGTCGACGACATCGCCGGACACGCTCTCCGGCGGCTCGCCGAGATCGATGCGCCAGCCTCTCCCGGACTTCTCGTCGCTGTCGTTCACACGCGGGAAAGTACCCCGGACCGCAGGGTGGCGCCTGTGATCGCCCGACGCCGTCGCGCCCCAGGGATCCGTCGTCGACTTCCGAGCGCACACGCCTCCCGGTCCGGAGAGGACGGCCTTCGAGGACTGTCCCGTGGACCTCGTCGCCGTGCTCCGCTCCGATGCGGCCTTCGCCTCGGCCGAGGTCTTCGACGGCTGACCCGACCGCGGCGACCACCCGCTGCGACGACCGCGGGGCGGAGGCGCGGATCGCGTCGTTCCGGCGCGCCCGCACCAGCGGTGCCGGAACGTCCGGCCGATCCGGGAGCGGCACCCGTCCGAGCCGTCGAGGTTCCGTCGGTGTGCAGGCCCCCGCGCCGAGGGACGTAAAGTGTGCTCACACGCGCCCGCGGACGGGCGAGCCGCCCGTGAGGGCGCCCCGGTCCTGCGTCGGAGGCGCCGATCACAGAGAGCCGCGGTGCCCGATGCCGGAAGACAAGCCCGCGTCGCGGGCGCCGAGCATCTACGACGTCGCCCGCGCGGCCGGCGTCTCGCACCAGACCGTCTCCCGGGTCCTGAACGACCACCCGAGCCTCCGCGCCGAGACGAAGAAGCGCGTGCTCGAGGTCATGGCCGAGCTCGACTACCGCCCCAACCTCGCCGCGCGGGCACTGGTCACCAGCCGCACCCGCACCGTCGGCGTGCTGTCCTCGCAGAGCCTGCAGTACGGTCCGGCCTCGAGCATCCAGGCTATCGAGGTGGCGGCGCGCGACGCGGGCTACCTCGTGGTCACGGCCAACGTCGACGGCACCGACGGCGCGTCGATCCAGGCCGGGATCCGGCATCTGCTCAACCAGGCGGTCGAGGGCCTCGTGGTCGTCGCGCCGCAGATCCGCGTCTTCGACATCCTCTCCGGAGTCGCGCTGCGCATCCCGCACGTGACGCTGCAGACGAGCGAGGACGACCGCGACGACGCGCTCTACGTCGACCAGATGGCCGGCGCCCGCATCGCCACCGGGCACCTGATCGACCTCGGGCACACCGAGATCGTGCACCTCGCCGGCCCGCAGGACTGGATCGAGGCCGAGGCGCGGATGCGCGGCTACCTCGCCGAGCTCGACCACCGCTCGATCCCGCTGCGCCCGCCGCTGCTCGGCGACTGGAGCGCCGAGCGCGGCCACCGCGTGGGCCTCGAGCTCTCGCGCTTCCTCGACTTCACCGCGGTGTTCGCGGGGAACGACCAGATGGCGCTCGGACTGATGAGCGCGTTCCACGAGCGCGGGGTCCGCGTGCCGGAGGACGTCAGCGTCATCGGCTTCGACGACATCCCCGAGGCGGCGTTCTACTGGCCGCCGCTGACCAGCGTCCGCCAGGACTTCGTGGAGCTCGGACGCCGGTGCGTGGCCGCGCTGCTCAGCCTGATCGAGGGCGACCGGCCGGAGAAGGCGGCGCCGATCGCTCCGCAGCTGGTCGTCCGCGGATCCACGGCCGTCCCCCGGAGCGCGAGCGTCACCGCCTCGCGCTGACCGGCGGCCGCGACGCCCTCGCGCCGCGACCGCCCGGGATCACTCGCCGTGAGCGGCGATCGACACGTCGTTCCAGCGCTTCCAGGTCTCGAGGCGCGACTCGTAGTCCGCCGTCGCGATGCCCAGCGGCGCGCGCCCGAAGAAGATCCGCAGCGGCGGCTCGTCCGCGTCCACGACCGCGAGGATCCCGAGGCGCGAGGCCCGCGGGTCGCCCTGCTGAGCGGCGGAGGGGCGTCGGCTCGCTGCCTCCCGGACCTCGTCGTACGCGGCGATCGGCTCGCTGCGCGACGCGGAGGGACCGGACCAGTCGGTCGAGTACCCGCCGGGCTCGACGAGGGTCACGTGGATCCCGAAGCCGGCGACCTCGGCGGCCAGCGACTGGGTGAAGCCCTCGAGCGCCCACTTCGACGCGTGGTACGCGCCGATCGAGGGGAACGCGCTGATGCCGCCGATGCTCGACACCTGGACGATGTGCCCCGAGCCCTGCTCGCGGAGGATCGGCAGCGCGGCCTGGGTGATCCAGAGGGCGCCGAAGACGTTGGTCTCGAGCTGCGCGCGGACCTCCTCCTCGGTGAGCTCCTCGATCATGCCGAAGTGCCCGTAGCCGGCGTTGTTGATCACGACGTCCAGCCGGCCGAACCGCTCGGCCGCGGCCTGCACAGCGGCGAAGCCGGCCTCGCGGTCGGTCACGTCGAGGGTCAGCGGGAGGAACGTGTCCGGATACTCCTCGACGAGGGCGTCGAGGGTCTCGATCCGGCGGGCGGTGCCGGCGACCGAGTCGCCGCGCTCGAGCGCCGCCTCGGCCCACTCGCGGCCGAAGCCCTTCGAGGCGCCGGTGATGAACCAGGTCTTCGTCATGGTGTGCGTCCTTTCGACAGTGCTGGACGCAACGCCGACGGCTCCGGCTCCCTTCCGGGGCCGGGGACCCTTGACAGCACCGCTCCGAGAGCGGACGACGCGCCGCGGGTGTCCCGTTACCGAGTCGAGACGTGCGCGTTGACACGAACGGCGCCGTCGGGTCTAGCATGACGCAATGTGATCGCTCACATGGCATCACATCTCCGCCCCGATCCCGAGGGCGGCCCTGCATCCACTGCATTCAATGACGAAGGAATCACAGTGACCACAATGAAGCGCGCTCTCATCGCCGGCATCGCCGGCGGAGCGATGATCCTCTCCCTCGCCGCCTGCTCCTCCGGAACCGGTGGCGGCTCGGGATCCGGCGACGGCGGCCTCGTCGGCGTCGCGATGCCGACCAAGTCGTCCGAGCGCTGGATCGCTGACGGCAACAACGTCAAGTCGCAGCTCGAGGAGGCCGGCTACCAGGTCGACCTTCAGTACGCCGAGGACGACATCCCCACCCAGGTCTCGCAGCTCGAGAACATGATCACCAAGGGCGCCAAGGCCCTGATCGTCGCCTCGATCGACGGCACCACCCTCACGAGCGTGCTCGAGGAGGCCAAGGCCAACGACATCCCCGTCATCGCCTACGACCGCCTCATCCGCGACTCCGAGAACGTGGACTACTACGCCACGTTCGACAACTACAAGGTGGGCGTCCAGCAGGCCACCTCGCTCCTCGCGGGCCTCGGTCTCACCGACCTCACCGGCGCGAAGGCCGCCGACGCCCCCGCCGGCCCGTTCAACGTCGAGCTGTTCGCCGGCAGCCCCGACGACAACAACGCCACGTTCTTCTTCAACGGCGCGATGGACACCCTCCAGCCGTACATCGACGACAAGACGCTCGTCGTGAAGTCCGGCGAGACCGACTTCAACACCGTCGCCACGCTCCGCTGGGACGGCGAGGTCGCCCAGAGCCGCATGGAGGACATCCTCACCAAGACGTACTCCGACGGCTCCAAGGTCCAGGGCGTCCTCTCGCCCTACGACGGCCTCAGCCGCGGCATCATCTCGGCTCTGACCGACGCCGGCTACACCGTCGGCTCCGACTTCCCGATCATCACCGGTCAGGACGCCGAGCTCGACTCCGTCAAGGCGATCATCGCCGGCGAGCAGTACGCGACCATCTACAAGGACACCCGCGAGCTCGCCAAGGAGGCCGTGAAGATGGCCCAGGCCGTGCTCGAGGGCACCGAGCCCGAGGTCAACGACACCGACACCTACGACAACGGCAAGAAGGTCGTCCCGTCCTTCCTGCTCGAGCCGGTCATCGTCACCAAGGACCAGATCCAGTCCGTCCTCGTCGACGGCGGCTACTACACCGACGCGGAAGTGAACGGCTAGTCCTCTCTCCTCACCCGAGAAGGAACACCCCGGGAGGGCGCCCACCGGGCGCCCTCCCCCACTACGAAGGAAGGGAGGCGGCGTGACCTCGAACATCCTCGAGATGCGCGGCATCACCAAGACGTTCCCGGGCGTGAAGGCGCTCCAGGACGTCACGCTCAACGCACAGCGCGGCGAAGTCCACGCGATCTGCGGGGAGAACGGCGCCGGCAAGTCGACGCTGATGAAGGTCCTGTCGGGCGTCTACCCGCACGGCACCTACGAGGGCGACATCGTCTTCGAGGACGAGGTGATGCAGTTCTCCAGCATCCGCGACTCGGAGGCGAAGGGCATCGTCATCATCCACCAGGAGCTGGCCCTCAGCCCCTACCTCTCCATCGCGGAGAACATCTTCCTCGGCAACGAGGTGCGCGGCTTCGGCGGCCTGATCGACTGGAACAAGACCAACCAGGAGGCCGCGGCGCTGCTGGCCCGCGTGGGTCTGCGCGAGAACCCGACCACCAAGATCATGGAGATCGGAGTCGGCAAGCAGCAGCTCGTCGAGATCGCGAAGGCGCTCTCCAAGCGGGTCAAGCTGCTCATCCTCGACGAGCCCACCGCGGCCCTGAACGACGAGGACTCGGACCACCTGCTCGACCTGATCCTGCACCTCAAGGAGCAGGGCATCACGTCGATCATCATCAGCCACAAGCTGAACGAGATCAAGAAGATCGCGGACACCGTCACGGTCATCCGCGACGGCAAGACCATCGAGACGATCGCTCACGACGACGTCACCGAGGACCGCATCATCAAGGACATGGTCGGCCGCGACCTCGACCACCGCTACCCGGACCACACGCCGCACATCGGCGAGGAGATCCTGCGCGTGGTCGACTGGACGGCCCACCACCCCCAGGACCCGACCCGCGTCATGGTGGACAAGGTCAACCTGACGGTGCACCGCGGCGAGATCGTCGGCATCGCCGGGCTCATGGGCGCCGGGCGCACCGAGTTCGCGATGAGCCTCTTCGGCCGCTCCTACGGCAGCCGCATCTCCGGCCAGGTCTTCAAGGCCGGCAAGGAGATCAAGATCCGCAACGTCTCGGAGGCGATCGCCCACGGGCTCGCCTACGCGACCGAGGACCGCAAGCACTACGGCCTCAACCTCATCGACGACATCAAGCGGAACATCTCGCTCGCGTCGCTCGACAAGGTCGCCCGCGGCGGACTCGTCGACGACAACCGCGAGTTCGAGGTCGCCAACGAGTACCGCGGCAGCATGAACATCAAGTCGCCGACCGTGCTCGCCAAGACCGGGAAGCTCTCCGGCGGCAACCAGCAGAAGGTCGTCCTGTCGAAGTGGATCTACTCCGACCCGGACGTCCTCATCCTCGACGAGCCCACCCGCGGCATCGACGTGGGTGCGAAGTACGAGATCTACACCATCATCAACCGGCTCGCGGCGCAGGGTAAGGGGATCATCGTCATCTCCTCCGAGCTGCCGGAGCTGCTCGGCATCTGCGACCGCGTCTACGCGCTGTCGGAGGGCCGGATTACGGGCGAGCTGCCCATCGCCGAGGCGACGCCCGAGGCGGTCCTCACCCTCATGACCCAGGAGAAGCAACGATGACCGATCTGCAGAACGAACCGTCCACCGCGGCCGGTGCGCAGGTGAAGCCCACCGAGAACGCCTTCACGAAGCGCCTCAGCCACGTGCTGGGCGACCTCGGCAAGAACGGCATCTTCATCGCCCTCATCGTGGTGGTGCTGCTGTTCGAGGTGATGACCGGCGGAATCCTCCTCCGCCCCCAGAACATCTCGAACCTGATCGTCCAGAACGGCTACATCCTGATCCTCGCCATCGGCATGGTGATGGTCATCGTGGCCGGGCACATCGACCTCTCGGTCGGCTCGGTCGCGGCGTTCGTCGGAGCGATCTCCGGCGTCTTCGCGGTCAACATGGGTCTCCCGTGGTGGCTGTCGATCATCCTCTCCCTCCTCATCGGCGCCCTGGTCGGAGCGTGGCAGGGCTTCTGGATCGCCTACGTCGGGATCCCGGCGTTCATCGTGACCCTGGCGGGCATGCTGATCTTCCGCGGCCTGGCGCTCGTCGTCCTCGGCAACGCGAACATCGGCTCCTTCCCGACCGAGTACCGCGCGCTGGGCAACGGCTTCCTCACCGACCTGTTCGGCGAGACCGACCTCGACCCGCTGTCGCTCGTCATCGGCGCGCTCGCGATCGTCGCCTTCGCCGTGCAGTCCGTGCGCACCCGCCGCGGCCGCCAGAAGTACGCGCAGAGCGTCGAGCCGGGCGCCTGGTTCGTCACCAAGCTCGTCCTCGTCTCCGTCGTGATCGCGGCCTTCTCCTTCGCGCTGGCCACCTTCAAGGGCATCCCGGTCACCCTGATCGTGCTCGCCGTACTCGTCCTGATCTACGGCGTGGTCATGAACCGCTCCGTCTTCGGCCGTCACGTCTACGCGATCGGCGGCAACCTGCACGCCGCGGAGCTGTCCGGCATCAAGACCCGCAACGTCACCTTCTGGCTGTTCGTCAACATGGGCGTCCTCGCGGCGCTGGCCGGCCTCGTCTTCACCGCGCGACTCAACCTCGCCGGCCCGAAGGCGGGCGACGGCTTCGAGCTCGAGGCCATCTCGGCCGCCTTCATCGGCGGCGCGGCGGTCCAGGGCGGCGTCGGCACCATCGGCGGCGCGATCATCGGTGGCCTCATCATCGGCGTCCTGAACAACGGCATGTCGATCATGGGCATCGGCATCGAGTGGCAGCAGGCGGTCAAGGGCCTCGTGCTCCTGCTCGCGGTCGCCTTCGACGTCTACAACAAGCGCCGCTCGGGCGGACGCTAGGCCCTGCGGTCGTGCCCGACTGGTCGCGGTTCCTGCCGCTGAGCACCGGGCCCTCGGTCGACGAGACGGGCGTCAGCAACGACTGGCGCCCCCTCGTCGCCGAGAGGCTCGACCGCCTCGCCGTCCTGGCCGCCTCGCCCTCCACCACGGAAGGCGAGGCGGCCAGTGCCGTCTCCCGGGACGCCCTGCTCGGAGAGCTCGTCGTGCGGCTCTCGAGCAGCACCGGCCAGCGCCTCGCGACGCGGATGGGCGCCCGAGAGGCCTCCTCCCCTCCTCCTCCCGCCGAGATCGCCCCGGCCCTGGCCGCTCTCGCCTCCGCTCGCCGCGCGGGCGCGGGTCCCCGCTCGGTCGCCGAGCTGGTCGAGGTCGTCCGCGTCGAGCTCGCGCTCTCCCCCGAGCCGCTCGCCCTCTCCTCCCGCATCACCGGCGGGGTGGCCCTCGACCGCCTGCAGCGGGCGCCGCTCGCGATCCGCGCCGCCGTCCGCGGTCGCACCCTCGCTCCGACCGACGCGGAATGGGAGCTCGGCTCCGGCCCCGCCCTGCGCGTGCCGGCCGACGCGATCCTCCGCTTCCTGCTCGGCCTCGGGCCCTTCCCCGCCGAGCCGACAGCCTAGGCGGCGCCGCCACCTGCCCCCGGGCGGAGGCGGCGCCGCGCCGGTCGTAGCATCAAAGGATGACGCGCTCACTGCCGAGAAGCACCCCGTCCGCCCGCTCCATCGACGCCGAGGGAGCGCTGGCCTTCGTCGAAGGGGTCGAGGCCGCTCCCGGCGTCGAGCTGCACGGCCTGATGGTCGTGCAGGGCGGCGACGTGGTCGCCGAGGGCTGGTGGGCGCCGTACTCGGCCGAGCGGCCGCACCTCTTCTACTCGCTGAGCAAGAGCTTCACCGCGACCGCCGTCGGCCTCGCGGTCGCCGAGGGCCTGGTCGACCTGGACGCCACCGTCCTCTCGTACTTCCCCGAGCTCGACGACGAGATCACCGACCCGCGCTCGCGTGCGGTCCGCGTCCGCCACGTCCTCGCGATGGCGAGCGGCCACTCCGCCGAGACGATCGACCGCGCCGAGGAGACGGATCCGGTCGACCTGGTGCGCGGCTTCCTCCTCCTCCCGCCGGAGCAGGAGCCGGGCAGCGTCTTCGCCTACAACCAGCCCTGCACCTTCGCCGCCGCCGCGATCGTGCAGCGCGTGAGCGGGCAGTCGCTGACCGACTACCTGCGCCCGCGCCTGCTCGATCCGCTCGGCATCGGCGAGGTCGCGTGGCATCGCGACGACTCGGGGCGCGAGCTCGGCTACAGCGGGCTGCACGCCACCACCGAGGCGGCCGCTGCGCTCGGACTGCTGTACCTGCAGGAGGGGCGCTGGGGCGACCGGCGGATCCTCTCGCCGGAGTGGGTCGCCGAGGCGTCCCGCGCGCACGTCCCGACCCACGAGGACGGCGGACCGGACTGGCAGCAGGGCTACGGCTTCCAGTTCTGGCGGTCGCTGCACGGCTACCGCGCGGACGGCGCGTACGGGCAGTTCAGCCTGATCGTGCCCGAGCACGAGCTCGTGATCGCGCTGACCGGCCAGACCTCGGACACGCAGACGCTGCTCGCGCTCGCCTGGGAGCACCTGCTCCCCGCCGTCGGCCGAGGGTCCACGGCGGAGGCCGACGCCCGACTGGCCGACCGGCTGTCGGAGCTCGCCCTGCCCCCGCTCGAGGGCGCCTCCCCCGCGACCGGGAGCTACACGCCGGTCGGATCGTGGCCCGACGCCGTCGAGGTGACGGCCGACGAGGGCGGCTGGACGCTCGCGCTGACCGAGGGCGACGAACGCTTCACGGTGACGCCCGGCGCGGGAGCCTGGACCGTCGACGGGCCGTTCGCGGCGAGCGCCGGACCCTCGGGCGACGGCGTCCTGGTCGACGTCGTGTTCCTCGAGACCCCGCACCGCCTGCACGTCGAGCTCGCTCCCGACCGCACCGCCCGCGTCCGCTGGGAGACGGAGCCGCTGCACGGCGGCCCGCTGGCCAGGCTGCGCGCCCCGCGCTGACGGCAGGGCCCGCTCCGCTCCTCCGTCGCGGACGCCCGTCCGCCCCTCGGCGACGGGCCGTTCGCGACGGATCGAGAGGGGTCGCGCTCGGCCGTGCGGACCGCGCGCATCGGGCGGTGCTCACCGGGGGTCGACCGGAGCCGCTACTTCCCGTCGATCCGGCCGAGGGCGGCCCCGTGGTGTCGGAAGGCGTCCCGCGCGGCGCCCCAGCTCCGCGGATCGACGCCGAGCGCGGTGCGGAGATAGGCGGTAGTCAGCCGCTGCAGCGCGGCGACGCGCTCGGGGTCCGCGTCGGTCGTCTCCGCCACCGAGTCCCCGACGATCCCGCCGAGCGAGTGCTCCGCACCGTGGAGGGTCAGCAGGTCGGAGGCGCCGGGGCTGTGCGTGAAGGCGTCGGTGAACCAGTCGGGGCCGCGCCGCGACATCCGCGACTGGTCACGGTCGCCCGCGACGACCAGGGTCGGTGTGGTCAGCTCGGCGAACGAGGGCCGCAGGAAGGGGAAGTGCTCGCGGGCGAACGGCGCGAGGTCGTCCCCGGCGAGCCCGGTCGCCGCGAGCAGGATCCCGGCGCGGACCCGCTCGTCCGAGAGGTCGGCTCCGGCGGTGCCGTCGTCGTCGACGACGCGGGCGCCGAGGAGGGCCTGCGCGGTCTGCCCGCCCCAGGAGTGGCCGGCCACGGCGATCCGGGCGCGGTCGATCCGTCCGGCGAGGCCGGGGACGGCCGCCTCGAGGGTGTCGAGCTGATCGAGGGAGCGGGTCAGGTCGGTGATCCGCTCCGTCCAGATGCTCGGGAAGACCGGGTGGTCGAAGCCGAAGCCGTTGCGGCGGGAGTCGAGGTGGGTGGGCTGGATCACGACGAAGCCGCGGGACGCCCAGAAGGCGGTCAGCGGGGCGTAGCCGTCGAGATTCCAGCCGTTGCCGTGCGAGAACAGCACGACGGGCAGATCCGACCCCGTCGTCGGGGCCGAGACGCGGACCTCGAGCGGGACCGGGCGGCCGGGGGCGTCGAGCGCGACCGGAGCGAGGGAGACGACGGGGGCGCCGGGTCCGACGACGCGGTCGAGGGAGTCGAGGAGCGGAGTGGGCACGAGGGTCCTTCCTGGGGGGCGGCGCTCTGGCACAATCGTCGGAGCGCTGCTCCGGAACATTGCGGAGCACTGCTCCGGAACGTGGTGGAGCTGCGCTCGGAGAAATTACGGAGCGCCGCTCCGAAAAGCAAGGAGGACCGATGAGCGACCGTGTGCCCCGCACGCCCGGCCGACCGCGGACGAGTCGCGACGCACTGCTCGCCGCCGCGGCGACGGTGTTCGTGGCCTCCGGCGTGGACGCGCCGGTCCGCGAGATCGCGGCGGAGGCCGGCGTCGGCATGGGGACGATCTACCGGCACTTCCCGACCCGCTCGGAGCTCGTGGTCGCCGTCTACCGCCACCAGGTCGAGGCCTGCGCGGAGGCGGGCCCACGGCTGCTCGCCGACAGCGCGACCCCGGAGGCCGCCCTCAGGGCCTGGGTCGCCCACTTCGTCGACCTCCTGGTGACCAAGCACGGCCTCGCCGGTGCGCTCCAGGGCGACAGCGCCGGATCCGACGCCCTGCACGCCTACTTCGTGGAGCGGCTCGTCCCCGTCTGCGGCGACCTGCTCGAGGCGGCACGACCCGCCCGGATCCCGGCGTCGAGTCTCAGCGGCTACATGCTCCTCAAGGGCATCGGCAACCTCTGCATCGGCGCCGCCCACGATCCGGACTACGACGCCGACACCCTCGTGCAGGCCCTCGTCACCGGAGCGCTGCAGGCGGATCAGCCCTGATCGCCTCCACGGTCCGCTCGACCGCGTCCTCGACCGCCGCCCTGCGGCTCGCGTCGTCCTCGCGCTCGGACTCGTGGACGAAGACGGCTGCGCCGCGCCGGGCTCCGCAGTAGTCGATGATCCCGTGCTGGATCTGCGTCAGCAGCGCCTGCTCGTAGCCGTGCCGCTCGTAGGTCCCGGCGGAGTCCCCCGCGACGAGGACGAGGTGGACGGTCAGAGCGCCGAGCCTGCGCTGCGTGCCGTGGACGGGGTCGATGTCGAAGGCCCAGCCGGCGAGGAAGACGCGGTCGATCCAGCCCTTCAGCAGCGCGGGCATCGACCACCAGTAGACGGGGAAGACGAGCACGAGGTGGTCGACGCCGTCGAGCCGGCGCTGCTCGCGGAGGACGTCGTCGGGAACCGGGCCGACACCGCGGTAGCGGTCCCGGTCGGCCGCGCCGAACCGCGGGTCGAAGCGCTCGGCGTCGAGGTCGGCCGTCTCCACTCCGTCGGGGCCGAGCTCGTCCCGCAGCCGCCGGGCGAGGGCGGCGGTGAGGGAGTCGCGGTCGGGGTGCGCGGTGACGAGGAGGGTGCTCACCGCTCCAGTGAACCGCACCCGCCCTGCGGCACCCCTGGCAGGATGACCCGGTGACTCCGCACCGCTCCCCCCGCCGCCCCGACGTCGTCTCCGTCGAGCTCGTCGGCGGACCGGAGCCGCTCGAGCTCGCCCTGCACGAGCACGACCCCGAGTGGTCCGCCCTGTTCGAGGAGCACCGGCGGCGCATCCTCGAGGCCGTCCCGGGCGTGCGGGTCGAGCACATCGGCTCGACCTCCGTCCCGGGCCTGCCCGCGAAGCCGATCGTCGACGTGCTCGTCGTCGTGCCCGACGTCACGGCGGAGGAGGACCACGTCGCGCCGCTGCTCGCAGCCGGCTACGTCCTGCGCACCCGCGAGCCCGGGCACCGGCTCGTCCGCACGCCCGGACGGGACGCCCACGTCCACATCTACGAGGAGGGTCATCCCGCGATCGACGCGTACCTCCTCCTGCGCGACCGGCTGCGCACCGACCCGGCCGACCGCGAGCTCTACCGCAGCACGAAGGCGTCTCTCCTCCTCCGGCGCTGGGAGGACGGGAACGACTACGCCGAGGCGAAGTCCGCCGTGATCGCCGCCATCCTCGAGCGCGCGAGATCCTCGCAGCCCTGAGATCGATATCCGGAAGAACTGAGCGGGCTCGACAGCGCTCGCCAGGCGGTCGGCGGCTAGGCCGCACCGCACGTTCGATCGCCTCGAGCCCTCCGGCTCGGGGGCGATCGCGGTTCGGGCGTCGGAGCTTCCGAATGCCCATATGTGAAAACCTAGGGGTATTAGGATCAACGCGTGCCCCGTCGCTCCCTCACCCGCTCCGCCGTCATCGATCGCGCCGCCGCGATCGCCGACGCCGATGGTCTCGCCGCCGTGACCCTGGCCGCCGTCGCCCGCTCGCTCGAGGTGCAGACGCCGAGCCTCTACACGCACGTCCGCGATCTCGCCGCACTCCGCGACGGCGTCACGGTCCTGGCCCTCGACGAGCTGTCCGACCGCATCGCCGTCGCGATCGCCGGACGCTCCGCCCGGGAGGCGCTGGACGGCTTCGCCGACGCCCACCGCTCCTTCGCGCGCGAGCGGCCGGGCCTGTGGGAGTCGCTGCAGCGCACTGCGGGGCCGGACGCGGTCGCCGCCCCGGCCGCCCGCCGCGTCGTGCAGCTCACAGATGCGGTCCTCCTCGGCTACGCGATCCCCGCCGAGGACCGGGTGCACGCCGTCCGAGTGACGGGCGCTGCTCTGAACGGCTTCCTCACCCTCGAACGGCTCGGGAGCTTCGCGCACAGCAGCCCGACCCCCGCGCAGTCGTGGAGCGAGCTCCTCGCCTGCCTGCACTTTCTTTTCAGCCACTGGACCCGCCGGAAGGACATCCCCGCATGATCAGCACACCCCTCACCGAACGGCTCGTCCACGGCGCGATCGAGCTGGAGGAGGTGCCCCGCGGAGTCCGGCCGCACCGCCTCCCCCGTGCGGTCCGCGAGCGCGATGCGGATGCGCAGCTCCTGCTGATGGAGGCGCAGCCCTCGGGTGTCCGGATCTCCTTCGTCACCGAGGCGCGACGGATCGAGCTCGACGTGCACGCGACACGGGTCGCCTATCGGGGGCTGCCCCGGCCGCGCGGCGCAGTCGACGCGGTCGTCGACGGCGAGATGACCGCCTCCCACGCGCTCACCGGAGGCGACGCGATCGAATTCGACCTCGCGACCGGTGACCGGGCCCTCCTCCCCGGACCTCTCGACACGGTCGGGCTCGACCTCCCGGCCGGGCCGTCTCGCGTGGAGCTGCTCCTCCCGCACAACGAGGCGGTGGACCTCGTGGCCCTGCGGTCCGACGCACCACTCGAACCCGCGCCGCTCTCCGGCCCCGTCTGGCTGCACCACGGCAGTTCGATCAGCCAGGGCTCGAACGCGGCGCGCCCCTCGGGCATCTGGCCGGCCGTGGCCGCCCGGGCGAGCGGCGCCCGCCTGGTGAACCTCGGCTTCGGCGGGAGCGCACTCGTCGACCCCTTCACCGCTCGCGTGATGCGGGACACTCCTGCCGACCTGATCAGTGTCGCGCTCGGCATCAACCTCGTGAACCTCGACGGCATGCGCCGCCGCACCTTCGTGCCGGCGGTGCACGGCTTCCTCGACACGATCCGCGAGGGCCACCCCGCGACGCCGCTGCTCCTCGTCACTCCGCTCTTCTGCGGGATCCACGAGGACACGCCGGGGCCGGGCGACGTCGATCCCGCGTCCTTCACGACCGGGGCGCCGCGCTTCGTCGCGACCGGCGACCCGGGCGACACCGCGAACGGACGGCTGACCCTGCGGATCGTCCGCGAGGCGCTGGCCGAGGTCGTCGCCGCGCGCTCCGACGACCCGGACCTGCGACTGCTCGACGGGCTCGCGCTCTACGGGCCGGACGACGCCCAGCGGCTCCCGCTCCCGGACGGCCTGCACCCGGATCCGGAAGCGCACGAGCTCATCGGCCGCCGGTTCGCGGAGCTCGCCTTCGGCCCGGGCGGGGCGTTCGCGCCGGAGCGCTGAGCGGCCAAGACGGAGCCCGGGCGGCCGTCCGACGCCCGGCCGTCGGTCGATCAGGATGTTGACGTCATCAGACCCTCGTGGAAGCCTGATGTTTGCGTGAACATGCGCGAAGTCCCCGGTGCAAAGGAGCACAGCATGACGTCTCGACCACGAACGGCCGCCGCGGCGGTGGCCGCGCTGCTCGTCGCAGCACTCCTGGGGACAGGAGCGCAGTCGGCCTCGGCCGCCGTGGCCACGGATCCCGACGACGGAGTGCCGCGCACCTCGACGCCCGTGACCTACACCGACCACCCGGCGGTCCAGGACCCGGGCAGCACCGCGGCCGGCTACTTCCAGCCCTACTGGTACGACACCGACGGCCGCCACATCCAGGCGCACGGCGGCCAGATCGTCACCGTCGAGGAGGGCGGTCAGCAGGTCCAGTACTGGTACGGCGAGGACCGCACGAAGGGCTACTGGAACAGCCCCGGAGTCGCGGTCTACCGCTCCACCGACGGCCACAACTGGGAGAACAAGGGCACCGCGCTGCGCAGCGTCTCGGCTCCGGCCGACCTCGAGGCCCCCTACTTCGACGCGCTCTACGACACCGTCGACGGCTCCGGAGCCCCTCGCGCCGACCGCATCGCGGAGCTCGACTACCACCTCGACACGACGCAGGCCTCGCCGAACACCGCCATCTTCGAGCGCCCCAAGGTCCTCTTCAACGAGAAGACCGGCAAGTGGGTCATGTGGTGGCACTCCGACGGCCGGACCACGCCGGGCGGCAGCACCTACGCGCGCTCGATGGCGGGAGTCGCCGTCTCGGACAGCCCGACCGGGCCCTTCACGCTCCAGGGCGTCTACCGCCTCTACAACCGCACGGACTACAAGGCCTGCACCACCTCCGCCGTTCCCGGGCAGGCGCGGGACATGACCGTCTTCCAGGACGAGGACGGCACCGCGTACATCTCCTACTCCTCCGAGGAGAACTACTCGCTCTACGTGGCGAAGCTGGACGCCGACTACACCAACGTCGAGCGGACCACCACGACCGACACCCTCGACGCGAACCAGTACTCGGCCGACGGGACGTACCCCTACGTCTTCGCCGACGGTGCGGCCGGAGCACCGGTGCGCGGCACCGACTTCCAGATCGTGAAGGAGTGCGGACACCTCGAGGCGCCCGCGATCTTCGCCAACGGCGGCAAATACTACACGATCGCCTCCGGAGCGACCGGCTGGGCGCCGAACCCGCAGACCTACTACACCGCCGACTCGATCCTCGGCGCGTGGACCCGCGGAGTCGAGAAGGGCGACGCCGACGAGAACGTCGCCTACAACGCGATCCCGGAGGGCGGCGACGGCCTGCTCTCGATCGGCGACTCCCGCAAGACCACCTTCGGCTCGCAGTCGACGAACGTCCTCACCCTCGCTCCCGGGAAGTACGTCTACATGGGCGACCGCTGGAACGAGGGCAAGTCGGACTCGACCTACGTCTGGCTCCCGATGACGGTCGGTGAGAACGGCCGCCTCGAGATGCGGAATCCGGCTCAGGAGGACCCGGCGCGCTGGGGATCCGGCTGGAACCTCTCCTACTGGGACGACAAGGGGGTCGGCGAGGGCGTCTGGTCGGTCGTGGACGCCCGTCTGCCGAAGCAGGTCCGCCGCGGCGCCGACATCGCCGCCGCGCTCCCCTCGACGGTCTCGGTCGTCAGCAACGGCTCGACCCGCGACGTCGCCGTGACCTGGGCGGCCCCCGGCCCCGCCGAGCTCGGCACGGTGCAGGTGACGGGCACGCTCGCCGCCGACGCCGGATTCTCCTCCGGCCGCCGCTTCACCCGCACGATCGAGGTGGCGGAGCCGGGCATCGCGAACCTCGCTCCCGGAGCGTCCGTCGCGGTCTCGAGCCGCACGGACCTCGCCGGCAAGCTCATCGACGGCGATGTCAAGGGCAAGGGCTGGGACGACTGGTCCTGGGCCGGCTACCCGCGCGACAGCCGCCTCTCCTTCTCCTGGGGCGCGGCGCAGAACCTCGACTCGGTGACGGTCAGCACCTACAAGGACGGTGCGACCGCCACCTGGCCCTCGCGGATCGAGGTCGAGTACCAGGTGAACGGCGCATGGACGACCTCCTCGGTCGCCACCACCCTCAGCCAGGCCGCGACCGGATCCGCCCCGACGGCGATCCTCGACCTGTCCTCCCTGCCAGACACCACGGGCCTCCGCCTGCACCTCACCAGCGCGGCGAACACGTGGCAGTCGGTCTCGGAGGTGCAGATCTGGGGCACCGCGCCGCCGACGAACGTCTGCCGCGTCCCCGGAGCCGCGGTCTCGGCGTCGTTCAGCCAGACGAAGTACGCGACCCTCCCCGCGAAGAACGCCTGCGACGGCAACGTGAGCACCCCCTGGTCGACCTGGACCGACGGCACCTTCGCCGGCAGCGCCGAGTTCACGCTGACGAACACCGAGGCGCACCGCGTCGCCGGGCTCACCTTCACCAACACCGAGGGCACCCTGGCGTCGGTGAGCGTGGCCTACCGCGCCGAGGACGGCACCTGGAAGCCGACCACCGCGCAGAACGTCGCTCCGGCGGCGAACGGCACGCTGACCACGATCCCGTTCGCGGCGGTCTCGGCCACCGGCCTGAAGCTGACCTTCTCCACGCCGGGCTCGTTCCTCAAGATCGGCGAGATCGTCGTCCCCGAGGCGGCCGCCCCGGCGCTGACGGTGCCGGTGACCGTGACGTCGCGCTGCGTCGCCGGGAAGGCGGTGCTGACTGTCCTCGCCAAGAACGGCGGCACCGCTCCGATCGACGTCGCGATGGCCTCGGCCTACGGCTCGAAGACGGTCACCGCGGTGGCCGCGGGTGCGAGCGGATCGGCCGCGTTCACCACCCGCCTCGCGAGCATGCCGGGCAGCCAGGTGACGGTGACCGCCACGGCGGGCTCCGAGACCCTCGCGCAGACGGTGGCCTACCCGGCCCGCGTCTGCTGAGCGCACGGCGGCCGGACGACCGGTCGTGACGGAGGAGGGAGTGCCCGCGGGCGCTTCCTCCTCTGCGTGTGCGGCACATCATCCGAGGCGCAGGGCGAGTGCGGGCTCGAGGCGCGCGGCTCAGGGCTCCAGATGCCGAAGGACGTGCCGGGCCTGGGCGGGAGCGCCGTCACGTCGATCTCCGCGGGCGGGAAGGAACAGCCGCTCCCCCGCAGGCGCTCCCCGAGAAGGAGATCGGTCGCCTGATCGATCCGGCTCAGCGCCGCCTCGTCGAGGAGGTGGGCGCACGAGCATGGCCGAGCCCGCTGGCGCGCTCCGCGGCACTCCACCCGGAAGCGGGGGTGCAGAGCACTTCGCGCTCCTGGTAGTAATCACAGGCGGGCGCATCGCAGAGCCCGCAGAACTGGACCGTCCGTGACCCGCACCACCCGCGCTCTCGCCGCGTTCGTCCCGACGACGACCCTCGTGCTCTCCGTGGTGTTCGCCTCCGCCGCACTCGCGCCCGAGGCGATGACCGCCCCGGAAGCGG
>NZ_PSVG01000032.1:0-20345 GCF_002930885.1 Rathayibacter sp. AY1F2
GCCCGCCCGCCCCTAGAAATCGGAGAACACACCACATGACAACGACGTCAGCGACGTCGACGCGCGGTGGAGCGCGCGTCCACGTCCAGCGCTTCGGCACCTTCCTCTCGGGAATGGTCATGCCGAACATCGCGGCCTTCATCGCCTGGGGCTTCATCACGGCCCTCTTCATCCAGACCGGATGGCTCCCCCTCCTCGGCATCGACGCCACCTGGGTCCAGCAGTTCGGCGGCTGGAGCACGGATCCCGACGTCGTCAACACCGGCCTCGTCGCCCCGATGATCACCTACCTCCTCCCGCTCCTCATCGCGAACACCGGCGGCCGCATGGTCTACGGCGCCCGCGGAGGCGTGGTCGGCACCATCGCGACCATGGGCGTCATCGTCGGCGCCGGCATCCCGATGTTCATCGGCGCCATGATCATGGGCCCGCTGTCGGCGTGGCTCATGAAGAAGGTCGACTCGATCTGGGACGGCAAGATCAAGCCCGGCTTCGAGATGCTGGTCAACAACTTCTCCGCCGGAATCCTCGGCCTCCTCCTCGCGCTCCTCGCCTTCGCGGGCGTCGCGCCGCTCGTGGTCGGCCTCTCGACCGCCCTCGGTGCGGGCGTGGAGTTCCTGGTCAACGCGGGCCTGCTCCCGCTGACCTCGCTCTTCATCGAGCCGGCGAAGATCCTCTTCCTGAACAACGCCATCAACCACGGCATCCTCACGCCGCTGGGCGTCCAGCAGGCGGAGGAGGCGGGCAAGTCCTACCTCTTCCTCCTCGAGGCCAACCCCGGCCCCGGCATGGGCGTGCTCCTGGCCTTCGCGTTCTTCGGCGTCGGCGCGGCCCGCGCCTCCGCTCCCGGCGCGGCGATCATCCACTTCATCGGCGGCATCCACGAGATCTACTTCCCGTACGTGCTGATGAAGCCGGCGCTGCTCGCGGCCGTCATCCTCGGCGGTGCGACCGGTGTCGCGACGAACGTCGCGTTCAACTCCGGCCTCCGCGCCCCCGCCTCGCCCGGCTCGATCATCGCGGTGCTCCTGCAGACCGCGAACGACAGCTTCCTCGGCGTCATCCTCTCGGTGATCCTCGCGACCGCCGTGTCGTTCCTGGTGGCCTCGGTCATCATCCGGTCCGGCCGCAAGCGCGACCTGGCCGCGGAGCAGGAGGGCGACGACAAGCTCGCCGCCGCCGTCGCCGCCAACGAGGCGAACAAGGGCAAGGAGAGCGCCGTCGGCTCGCTCATCAACGCCCGCGGCGCCAACGCTCCGCAGGACTCGGCCGGCGCCTCGACCGCGGGGGCCACGGCCACCGCGACCCAGGTCCGGAACATCGTCTTCGCCTGCGACGCCGGCATGGGCTCGTCCGCGATGGGCGCCTCGGTGCTGCGGAACAAGATGAAGAAGGCGGGCTTCGAGGACGTCACGGTCACCAACAAGGCGATCGCAGCTCTCGAGGACGACGTGGACCTGGTCATCACCCAGGCCGAGCTCACGGAGCGCGCCCGCCAGCGCACCCCGGGCGCGATCCACGTCTCCGTGGACAACTTCATGAACAGCCCGAAGTACGACGAGGTCGTCTCGCTGGTCGCGGAGCAGCACGCTAAGTAGTACGCCAACCATTCGGAGGGAACCCGTAGGGTGCGACAGAGCGGACACGCTCCGCTCGCCCCTGCGGGTTCCCTCGCTGTCAGCACCTCCACGGAAGGACGCACCCCATGAGCGACGTGCTCACCATCGGACAGATCGACGCCTCCGGCACCGCCACCACGAAGGAGGCCGCCATCAAGGAGGCCGCCGACATGCTGGTCGGCGTCGGCGCGGTCACCCCCGCCTACTACGAGGCCATGCTCGCCCGCGAGGCGACCGTCTCGACCTACATGGGCAACCTGCTCGCCATCCCGCACGGCACCAACGACGCGAAGGACGAGATCCGCTCCTCCGCCCTCTCGTTCGTGCGCTATGCGCAGCCGATCGACTGGGACGGCAACGAGGTGCGCTTCGTCGTCGGCATCGCCGGCGTCGACAACGAGCACCTCGAGATCCTCTCCAAGATCGCGATCATCTTCTCGGAGGAGGACGAGGTGCAGAAGCTCCTCGACGCCCCGGACGCGCAGTCGCTCTACAGCCTGCTGGGCGAGGTCAACTCCTGATGCCCACCGCCGTCCACTTCGGCGCCGGCAACATCGGCCGCGGCTTCGTCGGCCTGATCCTGCACGGCGCCGGCTACGAGCTCGTCTTCGCCGACGTCAACTCCGAGCTGATCGGCCGCCTCGCCGCCGCCGACAGCTACGAGGTGCACGAGGTGGGGGAGGAGGCGGCCACGCACGTCGTCGACCGCTTCCGTGCGATCGACTCGGCCGCCGACGAGGAGGCGCTCGTCCGCGAGATCGCCGCCGCCGACATCGTCACCACGGCCGTCGGCCCGAACATCCTGCGCTTCGTCGCCCCCGTGATCGCGAAGGGCCTCGCGGCCCGCGACGAGTCGGCGCCGCGGCTGGCGGTCATGGCCTGCGAGAACGCGATCAACGCCACGCGCCTCCTGCAGACCGAGGTCGCCGCGAACCTCGGCGCGGACGAGTGGGAGCGCCTGCGCACCCGCGCCGTCTTCGCCGACACCGCGGTGGACCGCATCGTCCCGAACCAGGACCCGGGCCAGGGCCTGGACGTGACAGTGGAGAGCTTCTTCGAGTGGGTCGTCGACCGCACTCCGTTCGAGGGCACCGAGCCGGAGATCCCGGGCGCGACCTGGGTCGACGACCTCGAGCCCTTCATCGAGCGGAAGCTCTTCACGGTGAACACCGGCCACGCGACGGCCGCCTACACCGGCTTCGCGGCCGGAGCGCACAAGCTCTCCGACGCGCTGGCGATGCCCGAGGTTCACGACGCGGTCAAGGCCGCGCTCGAGGACACCAAGGCGCTCATCGTGGCCAAGCACGGCTTCAGCGACGAGGAGCAGCAGGCCTACCTCGAGAAGACGCTGAAGCGCTTCGCGAACCCGTACCTGACCGACACGGTCGACCGGGTGGGACGCCAGCCGCTGCGGAAGCTGTCGCGGCACGAGCGCTTCATCGGACCGGCGGCCGAGCTCGCCGACCGCGGGCGCACGCCGGAGGGCCTGCTCGCCGCGATCGGCGCCGCGCTGCGCTTCGACGTGCCCGAGGACCCCCAGAGCGTGGAGCTCCACGAGAAGCTGGCCGCGCTCAGCCCGGAGGAGTTCGTGGCGGAGGTCACCGGCCTCACGGCCGAGCATCCGCTCTTCGACCGGGTCGTGGCGGTCGTGCGCGGGTAGTCCCGTGGCCGCACGGCGGCGAACGACGACGAGGTCCCCTGCTTCTCGCGGGGGACCTCGTCGTCGTCTGCGGCGGCTCGGGCGGAGCGCTAGAACAACCGCCAGCGGGTGAGCGGCCAGGCCACGGCGAAGACGCGTCCGGTGACCCTGTCGATCGGCACGGTCTTCACGCACGTGTCGATCGGCCCGCCGGCGCCGCGGCACTCGCCGAGCGAGTCGTTGGAGTTCGACCGGTGGTCGCCCAGGACGAAGAGGGATCCCTCGGGGACGGTGTACTCGTCGAAGCAGCGGAGGGACGCGGGGCTCGTCGTGCAGTCGAGGGTCCCGGGGGTGAAGGGGAAGTCCTCGAACACGTAGGACTCGTCCAGCGGCTTCCCGTCGACCAGCACGTGCCCGTCGGCGTCGCAGCAGGAGACGGTGTGGCCCCCCTCGGCGATCAGCCTCTTGACGAGGAACTCCTCGTGGGAGGGGCCGATGCTGGTGACGTCGCCGAAGGTCTTCACGATCTCGGAGAGGGGGCTGCCGGCCTCGTCGCTCGCGCCCCAGTCGGCGTCGCGCGAGAAGACGACGATCTGCCCCTCCTCCGGCCCGCCCTGGAGGGCGAGGGTGCGGTCGACCAGGATGCGGTCGCCGAAGAACCCGCCGCCCTGGAGGGTGTTCTCCATCGAGCCGGTCGGCACCGTGTACACCTTCACGAAGAAGGTCTGCACCAGGGCGATGACCGCGATCGCCGCCAGGATCGTCACCACCGGGTGCGAGTACCAGCTCCGCCTCGCGGTCGCTGACCTCGTCGTGCGCGCCATGTGCTCTCCCTCCGGCTCGACGGAGCCAGCCTAGGCGGCGGCGGACGCGGGGCCCGGCAGGGGGCGCGCGTCGGGCGCGGAGGCGGAGGAGGGGGCGACACGCCCGAGGTGGCGGAACGGCCGCGATTCGCGTAGCATCGACCCTTGGTGTTTTGCGCGTGCTCCGGCATGCCCGCGAACCCCGATCCGGGCTCTCGCCCGGTGGTGGATCGTCGCGGAAACATTCGCACGACCAGTACACACACTACTTCCGAACGACAGTGAGGCTATGGCCAAAAAAGACGGTGTCATCGAAATCGAAGGTGCGGTTGTCGAGGCGCTCCCCAACGCGATGTTCCGCGTGGAGCTGACCAACGGACACAAAGTTCTCGCCCATATCTCGGGCAAGATGCGTCAGCACTACATCCGGATCCTCCCCGAGGACCGGGTGATTGTGGAGCTGAGCCCCTACGACCTGACCCGCGGCCGGATCGTCTACCGCTACAAGTAGGCGTTCGCTCCGCTGACGTTCGCGACGTGCGTGTCCTGTAAGGAACGGCCCCGGCATCCGCCGGGAGCACGACGCCAGCGAAAACAAGGACAAGAACAATGAAGGTCAACCCCAGCGTCAAGCGCATCTGCGACCACTGCAAGATCATCCGCCGCCACGGCAACGTGATGGTCATCTGCAGCAGCAACCCCCGCCACAAGCAGCGCCAGGGCTAGTCCCGCTGCTTCCGCGAGGGAGCGCAGGGGCGGCGTGCCGCCCCCACTGCACAACTGAACACACCCGCAGCACCAGAAATCGCGCAGCACCCCGGCGACCCCGGGGTGGACGGCGAGGACACCTTCGGTCGGAGGCCGAGGCACCGGTGCTGCTTCACACCTCCACTCACTCACAGGAGAAGCCACAATGGCACGTCTGGCAGGAGTAGACATCCCGCGCGAGAAGCGCGTGGAGGTCGCACTGACCTACATCTACGGTGTCGGCCGCACTCGCGCGCTCAAGACCCTGAGCGACACCGGGATCGACGGCAACATCCGCGTCAAGGACCTCAGCGACGACCAGCTCGTCTCGCTCCGCGACTACATCGAGGGCAACTACAAGGTGGAGGGCGACCTCCGCCGCGAGGTCGCCGCCGACATCCGCCGCAAGGTCGAGATCGGCTCGTACGAGGGCCTCCGCCACCGTCGCGGCCTCCCGGTCCGTGGACAGCGCACCAAGACGAACGCGCGCACCCGCAAGGGACCCAAGCGCACCGTCGCCGGCAAGAAGAAGGCCGGCCGCAAGTAACGCGGGCGACACGGACCTAGAGGAGATACAGAATTGGCTACCCCCAAGTCGGCCGCGCGCAAGCCGCGCCGCAAGGAGAAGAAGAACATCGCTGTGGGCCAGGCCCACATCAAGTCGACGTTCAACAACACCATCGTCTCGATCACCGACCCCTCCGGGGCCGTCATCAGCTGGGCCTCGTCCGGTGGAGTCGGCTTCAAGGGCTCGCGCAAGTCGACGCCGTTCGCCGCCCAGCTCGCCGCCGAGTCGGCCGCGCGCCAGGCTCAGGAGCACGGCATGAAGAAGGTGGACGTCTTCGTGAAGGGCCCCGGCTCGGGTCGTGAGACCGCGATCCGCTCGCTCCAGGCCGCAGGCCTCGAGGTCGGCTCGATCAACGACGTCACCCCGCAGGCGCACAACGGCTGCCGCCCGCCCAAGCGTCGTCGCGTCTAAGCAGCACTCGCAGCCGTCGGCCGGCCGCACGAACCGCCTCCGGGCGGGGAGTGCGGCCCACCGGCGGATCGCGCATTTCTTTCACAACTCCACACCTCGCAAACGCACGTGTCATATAGCGGACACGTGATCGAAAGGAATCATCAGTGCTTATCGCACAGCGTCCGACGCTCACCGAGGAGAACATCTCGGAGTTCCGTTCCCGCTTCGTCATCGAGCCCCTCGAGCCCGGCTTCGGCTACACGCTCGGCAACTCGCTGCGTCGCACCCTGCTGTCCTCCATCCCCGGCGCCGCTGTCACCAGCATCCGGATCGACGGAGTCCTGCACGAGTTCACGACCGTCCCGGGCGTCCGCGAGGACGTCACCGAGATCATCCTGAACATCAAGGGACTCGTCGTCTCCTCCGAGCACGACGAGCCGATCACCGCCTACCTGCGCAAGCAGGGAGCCGGCCAGGTCACCGCCGCGGACATCTCGGCTCCGGCCGGTGTCGAGATCCACAACCCGGAGCTCGTCATCGCCACGCTGAACGACAAGGCGAAGTTCGAGCTCGAGCTCACGATCGAGCGCGGCCGCGGCTACGTCTCGGCGACCCAGAACCGCAGCGAGTTCTCCGAGGCCGGCCAGATCCCGGTCGACTCGATCTACTCACCCGTGCTGAAGGTCACCTACCGCGTCGAGGCCACCCGTGCCGGCGAGCGCACCGACTTCGACCGCCTGGTCGTGGACGTGGAGACGAAGGCCGCGATCTCGCCGCGCGACGCCATCGCCTCCGCCGGACGCACGCTGACCGAGCTGTTCGGTCTCGCCCGCGAGCTGAACAACGCGGCCGAGGGCATCGAGATCGGCCCCGCGCCGGTCGACGCGGTCCTCTCGACCGAGCTGTCCATGCCCATCGAGGACCTCGACCTCTCGGTGCGCAGCTACAACTGCCTCAAGCGCGAGGGCATCAACAACGTCAATGAGCTCGTCGCCCTCTCGGAGACGCAGCTCATGAACATCCGCAACTTCGGTCAGAAGTCGGTGGATGAGGTCAAGGAGAAGCTGACGGAGCTCGGCCTGTCGCTCAAGGACTCGGTCCCCGGGTTCGACGGCGCCCACTTCTACAGCTACGACGACGAGAGCATCTAGGTCCTCCGCTCCGGAGCCCCGGCTCCTCGCGTCCGACCTGCTGACACCCCTTTAGTACTGGAGTAAACCCATGCCCAAGCCCACCAAGGGCCCCCGCCTCGGAGGCGGACCCGCACACGAGCGCCTGCTGCTGGCGAACCTGGCCGCGGCCCTGTTCACGCACAAGAGCATCAAGACGACCGAGACCAAGGCCAAGCGCCTTCGTCCGCTCGCCGAGCGCCTGGTGACCTTCGCCAAGCGCGGCGACCTGCACGCCCGCCGTCGCGTCCTCGCGACGATCGGCGACAAGTCGGTCGTCCACGAGCTCTTCACCGAGATCGCTCCGCTCGTCGCCGAGCGCGAGGGCGGCTACACCCGCATCACCAAGATCGGCCCCCGCAAGGGAGACAACGCGCCCATGGCCGTGATCGAGCTCGTCCTCGAGCCCGTCACGCCCAAGGCGAAGAAGTCGCGCACCGCCACGGCGCCCGTGTCCGCTCCGGTGGACGAGGCCCCCGCCGAGGAGACCACTGCCGAGGAGACCCCCGTCGAGGAGGCGCCCGTGCAGGACGCTCCCGTCGAGGACGCCGCGCAGGACGCTCCTGTCGAGGAGACCGGCGCGACCAAGTAGTCACGCCCCCTCTGCCGAGAGCCCTCCGTCCCCTCCGGGGCGGGGGGCTCTCGTCGTTCCACGGGGCCGAGTGGCGCGAATCGTCGCTTACGATGGCACGGCTGCGCTCGTCGGGTGCGGCCGCGTCACGACCGGCGCTCCCGGGGTCCGCCGCGACGATCCTCGGAGGACTCCTGTGCGACTGCCCTCCTCGGCTGCTGCGGCGCTCCTCGCCCTGGCACTCGCGGGCGGAGTGAGCGGCTGCGCCTCCGGCGAGGTGATCGACGTGCCGGAGTCGGCGGGCCTCGCGAGCACGCCTCCGGTACCGTCGGCCGCACCGACCGTGCCCTCCGTGCCCTCCGTGCCGTCGAGCGAGGGCGTGGACTGCGCGACCGCTCTCCCCGCCTCCCTCGTCGAGCAGGAGGCCGGCTCGACGGCGGGCACCGTGTCGATCACCGCCGCGGGAGACACGTGCTCCTACGCCGTCGACGGCGGCGATCCGGTCGTCGTGCTGACGCTGCACCGCGGGCCCCTCGTCGAGACCTTCACCGGTGCGGGCGAGGCGCTCGGCGCCGTGCCGGTCTCGCTGGGCACGGCCGCCTACGGGGTGCAGGGCATCGCCTCCGCTCCCTCCGAGCTGGCCGTGCTCGCAGGCGGCGGGGAGGCGCGGATCGTCTTCTCGGTCGGCGAGCAGTCGACGCTGGTCGGCTGGGCGGTCTCGGCCCTGGCGACCGTCGACGTCCCGCTCGCGGTCGCCTGTGCCGCGACCACGGCGCGCTCTACACTCGTCTGATGCTCCACCGCGTCCGCCTCGACCTGGCCTACGACGGCTCGCACTTCTCCGGGTGGGCCAAACAGCCCGGCCTCCGCACCGTGCAGGGGGTGCTCGAGGAGTCGCTCGCCCTGGTGCTGCGCTCCGAGCAGCACCCGACCGTGACGGTCGCCGGGCGCACCGACGTCGGCGTGCACGCCAGCGCCCAGGTCGCCCACGTCGACCTCACCTCCGAGCAGTGGGGCCGCATCAGCACCGGCCGGCGCCGACCGGGGGAGGAGCCGTTCCCGCCCGCGTCGATCCTGGAGCGGCGGCTCCGCGGGATCCTCGGGCAGTACACCGACGTCTCGGTGCACCGGGTGACGGAGGCGCCGGAGGGGTTCGACGCGCGGTTCTCGGCGCGCTGGCGGCGGTACGAGTACCGGCTGGCCGACGCCTCCTCGATGCGCCACCCGCTCGACCGCACGTACACCACCTGGATCACCGACTCCCTCGACCTCGACGCGATGTCGGCCGCGGCCCGCTCGCTCCTGGGCCTGCACGACTACGCGTCGTTCTGCCGTGCCCGCGCAGGGGCCACCACCATCCGGAGCCTGCTCGACTTCACCTGGGAGCGAGACGCCGACGGAGTCCTGCACGCCCACCTGCGCGCGGACGCCTTCTGCCACAGCATGGTGCGGGCCCTCGTGGGGGCGTGCGTCGCGGTCGGCGCCGGGAAGCTCGAGGCGGGGGCGGTCCCGCTGCTCCGGGACGCCGCCAGACGGACCAACGCGTTCGCGGTGATGCCGGCCCGCGGCCTCATCCTCCGCGAGGTCGACTACCCCGAGGACGACGCGCTCGCCGAGCGGGCCCTGCTCACCCGCGCGAAGCGCACCGTGCGGACCGAGGGGCCGGACCCGGAGGACTCGGAGTGAGGCGAGGGCGCGCGCCCGCGCCCCGCGACCCGTGGCGGCCCGGGTCGCACCTCCCGCCGCCGGAGCCCCTGCCGCCACGATCCGTGCTTGGCCGCACGGGGGCTTTGCTGTAATGTCGACCCTTGGTGTTTTCGGCCGTGTGCCGAGCGCCCGAAGTTGAGCCCTCCACCGGATCGGTTCGGCCCCTCGCGGGTCGAACGGCCACGGAGCGGGATCCACGAACACCTCACTCCGACCAGAAAGCAGCACTCACGTGACTCGCACTTTTTCTCCGAAGCCGGCTGACGTCCAGCACGACTGGATCGTCATCGACGCGTCCGACGTCGTGCTCGGCCGTCTCGCCACCCACGCCGCGGCGCTCCTGCGCGGCAAGCACAAGGCCACCTTCGCGCCGCACATGGACATGGGCGACTTCGTCATCATCGTCAACGCGGAGAAGGTCGCCCTCACCGGCCAGAAGCTCCTCCAGAAGAAGGCCTACCGCCACTCCGGCTACCCGGGCGGCCTCTCGGCCACCACGTACGCCGAGCTCCTCGAGAAGAACCCGGTCCGCGCCGTCGAGAAGGCCATCCGCGGCATGCTCCCCAAGAACTCCCTCGGCCGCGCCCAGCTGCGCAAGCTGAAGGTCTACACGGGATCCGAGCACCCCCACGCGGCCCAGCAGCCGCAGGCGTACGCCTTCACCCAGGTCGCCCAGTAGGCTCCGGCCCTCCCCGACACCCCAGACTTCGAAGACAAAGGATCACCTACACCGTGGCGAAGATCGCAGACCAGATCGACGTGGCTCCCGAGAGCTACTCCACCGAAAGCCCGGCCACCGAGGCGTCCACGACGCCCCGCGCCGTCCTCAACGTCTCCGGCGCAGCCGTGGGCCGACGCAAGCAGGCCATCGCCCGCGTGCGCCTCGTCCCCGGCAACGGCGGCATGACCGTCAACGCCCGCGAGTTCGCGGAGTACTTCCCCAACAAGCTGCACCAGCAGCTGATCACCGACCCCTTCAAGGTGCTCGACCTGATCGGCTCCTACGACGTGGTCGCCAAGATCACCGGCGGCGGCCCCTCCGGTCAGGCCGGCGCGCTGCGCCTCGCCATCGCCCGTGCACTCAACGAGATCGACCGCGAGAACAACCGCGCGATCCTGAAGAAGGCGGGCTTCCTGACCCGCGACGCCCGCGTCATCGAGCGCAAGAAGGCCGGTCTCAAGAAGGCCCGCAAGGCGTCCCAGTTCTCGAAGCGCTAGTCGACGCGGCCTGACGGCCGCACGACCAGCAGCTCGAGAAGGGACTGCGCACCATGCCGCGCCTGTTCGGAACAGACGGCGTCCGTGGCCTCGCGAATCGCGAGGTCACGGCCGACCTGGCTCTCGGCCTCGCCCAGGCGGCCGCCCGTGTACTCGGAGCGGCCGCCCGGGCAGAGGGCCGTCGGCCCGTCGCCGTGCTCGCCCGCGACCCCCGCATCTCCGGTCAGTTCATCGGAGCCGCGGTCGCGGCGGGTCTCGCGAGCGCGGGAGTCGACGTGCTCGACGCCGGCGTCATCCCGACGCCCGCCACCGCCTACCTCATCGCCGACGAGAACGCCGACTTCGGCGTGATGATCTCGGCCTCGCACAACCCCGCCGCCGACAACGGCATCAAGTTCTTCGCCGCCGGCGGACGCAAGCTCCCGGACGAGCTCGAGAACCGCATCGAAGCGGCCCTCGGAGTCCCCCCGCTCACGCCGACCGGAGCCGACGTCGGCCGCATCACCCGCTTCTCCGACGCGGAGGACCGCTACGTCCTCCACCTGCTCGGATCCCTCGAGGGCACCCGTCTCGACGGCCTGCACGTGGTCATCGACTGCGCGCACGGCGCCGCCGCCGGTATCTCGCCCCAGGTGTTCACCGACGCCGGAGCGACCGTCACCGTCATCGGCAACGACCCCGACGGCCTCAACATCAACGACGGAGTGGGCTCCACCCACCTCGACAACGTCGCCGACGCCGTCCGCGCAGCCGGCGCCGACATCGGCATCGCCCACGACGGCGACGCCGACCGCTGCCTCGCGGTGGACGCCCAGGGCCGCATCGTCGACGGCGACCAGATCATGGCGATCCTCGCGACAGCCATGGCCCGCCGCGGCGCCCTCCGCGACGACGTCCTCGTGGCCACCGTCATGAGCAACCTCGGCCTCAAGCTCGCCATGCGCGCCGCCGGCATCCGCGTCATCGAGACCGCGGTCGGCGACCGCTACGTCCTCGAGGCGATGAACGACGGCGGCTACTCGCTCGGCGGGGAGCAGTCCGGCCACGTCATCATGAGCCGCTACGCCACCACCGGCGACGGCGTGCTCACCGGCCTCCAGCTCGCGGCCGAGATGGCCCGGACCGGACGCACGATCGCCGACCTGGCCGCCGTCATGTCCGTCTTCCCGCAGACCCTCCTCAACGTGCGCGGCGTCGACCGCGAGGGCGTCCGCGACGACGAGGTCATCGCCTCCGCCGTCGCCGACGCCACCGCCGAGCTCGGCAGCGACGGCCGTGTGCTCCTGCGCCCCTCCGGCACGGAGCCGATGGTGCGCGTCATGGTCGAGGCGAAGACGCAGGAGACGGCCGACCGCCTCGCCGAATCGCTCGCCGCGGTCGTGCTCGAGCGGCTGCGTTCTTAAGGAGCCGCTCCCTGCGCGGCTCCTCGCGGTCGGCTTGGGGAGGTGGTCGCGATGGGTGGAGCGGGGGGCGTTCGCCGCGGGTGAATCGCTTGGCACGCGGCTGTGTTCGTTGCGGGGCCGCTCCCTGCGCGGCCCCTCGCGGTCGGATTCGCGAGGTGGTTGCGATGGGTGGAGCGGGGCGCGTTCGCCGCGGGTGAATCGCTTGGCACGCGGCTGTGTTCGTTGCGGGGCCGCTCCCTGCGCGGCCCCTCGCGGTCGGCTTCGCGAGGGGGTTGCGCGGGCGGAGCGTGTCGCGGTCGCCGCGCGTGAATCGCTTGGCACGCGATTCACGCTGACGGCTCGTGGGTGGCGGCGAGCCTGCGCCGATCGTGCGGTGAAGGGGTTCGACGTCGGTGGCTGCGCGGTGTGCGCGGCGGCGAACAGCGACCGGGGGCGCGGTCAGATCTTGCGGAGGAGGACCGAGGAGACCGTGTGATCGGCCTGCTTGCGGAGGACCAGGCTCGCGCGGGAGCGGGTGGGGCGCACGTTCTGCAGCAGGTTCGGCTCGTTGATCGCGGCCCAGATGCTCCGCGCGCGCTCACGGGCCTCGTCCGGACTGAGCGCCGCGTAGCGGTGGAAGTAGGAGTTCGGATTCGCGAACGCGCCCTGCTGCAGGGTGAGGAAGCGCTCCTCGTACCAGCGCGCGATGTCGCTGGTCCGGGCGTCGACGTAGACGGTGAAGTCGAACAGGTCGCTGACCGCCAGGCCGTGACCGGGCACCGGCGGCTGCAGCACGTTCAGGCCCTCGACGATCAGCACGTCCGGCCGCCGCACGACGATCTCGGCGTCGGGGACGATGTCGTAGGAGAGGTGCGAGTAGAACGGCGCGCGCACCTCCGCGGCCCCGCCCTTCACCTCCGAGACGAAGCGCAGCAGCGCCCGCCGGTCGTACGACTCGGGGAAGCCCTTGCGGCTCATCAGACCGCGGCGCTCCAGCTCGCGGTTGGGCAGCAGGAAGCCGTCGGTGGTCACCAGCTCGACGCGGGGCGTGTCCTCCCAGCGGGCGAGCAGCTCCCGCAGCAGGCGCGCGATCGTCGACTTGCCCACCGCGACCGACCCCGCGACGCCGATCACGAACGGAGTCGGCTGCGCGCGCTCCCCGAGGAACGTGCTCGTCGCGCGGTGCAGGTGCCGCGCGCCACCGGCGTACAGGCTCAGCAGGCGCGAGAGCGGCAGGTAGACCTCCGCGACCTCGGTGAGGCTCAGCCGGTCGCCCAGCCCCCGCAGCTGCACGACCTCGGTCTCCGACAGCGGCAGCTCCGTGGTGCGGGCGAGCTCGGCCCAGTCGGAGCGGACGATCTCGACGAAGGGGGAGGGGTGCGCGTCGCGTGCGGGATCGCGAGGAGACGACGGCATGGGGACCGATCCTAGCGTCCGCCCCGCCGGGTGCCCGACGCCGCGGGAGGCGCCTCCGCGCCGCTTAGAATCGAGCGCATGTGTGGAATCGTTGGATACGTCGGTGAGCGCGACAGCCTGGCCGTGCTGCTCGGGGGCCTGAAGCGTCTGGAGTACCGCGGCTACGACTCGGCCGGCGTGGCCGTGATCGACGCCGACGGGCAGCTCGACAGCCGCAAGCGCTCGGGCAAGCTCAGCGTCCTCGTCGACGACCTCGAAGCGCACCCGCTGGCCGAGGGCACCACGGGCATCGGCCACACCCGCTGGGCGACGCACGGCGGCCCGACCGACCGCAACGCCCACCCCCACCTCGCGGACGAGGGCAGGCTCGCCGTCATCCACAACGGCATCATCGAGAACTTCCAGCCGCTCAAGGAGCAGCTGCTCGCCGAGGGCGCTGTCTTCGAGAGCGAGACCGACACCGAGGTCGCCGCGCACCTGATCGCCCGCGAGTACCGCCGCACCGGCGACCTCGTGCTCGCCTTCCAGGCCGTCGTCGCGCACCTCGAGGGCGCGTTCACCCTGCTCGCCCTGCACCAGGACCAGCCCGGCGTGGTCGTCGGCGCGCGCCGCAACTCGCCGCTCGTGATCGGCCTGGGCGACGGGGAGAACTTCCTCGGCTCCGACGTCGCGGCGTTCGTCGAGTTCACCCGCCGCGCGGTCGCCATCGGCCAGGACCAGATCGTCACGATCACCCCGGAGCTCGTCACGGTGACCGACTTCTTCGGCAACCCCGTCGAGACCGAGCCGTTCGAGATCGCCTGGGACGCGTCGGCGTCCGAGAAGGGCGGCTGGTCGAGCTTCATGGCGAAGGAGATCACCGAGGGCCCCGAGGCCGTCGCGAACACGCTCCGCGGCCGCATCCACGAGGGCGCGATCACGCTGCCCGAGCTCGACGCGCTCGGTCCGGTGCTGACGGAGATCGACCGCATCACGATCATCGCCTGCGGCACGGCCGCCTACTCGGGCATGGTCGCCAAGTACGCGATCGAGAAATGGGCGCGCGTCCCCGTCGAGGTCGAGCTCAGCCACGAGTTCCGCTACCGCGACCCGGTGCTCACCCCGCGCACCCTCGTCGTCTCGATCAGCCAGTCCGGTGAGACGATGGACACGCTGATGGCGGTCAAGTACGCCCGCGAGCACGGCGCCAAGACGCTCTCGGTCTGCAACACCCAGGGCGCGACGATCCCACGCGAGTCGGACGCCGTGCTCTACACGCACGCGGGCCCGGAGGTGGCGGTCGCCTCGACCAAGGCCTTCGTCGCCCAGATCGCGGCGCTCTACCTCTTCGGGCTGCACCTGGCCGCGGTGCGCGGTGCCGCCTCCACCGAGCTCGTCGCCTCGCAGGCGGCTCAGCTCGCCGCGATCCCGGAGAAGCTCTCCCGCGTGCTCGACGCCTCCGACGACATCGCCCAGCTGGCCGGCTGGATGGCCGACACCCGTGCGGTGCTGTTCCTCGGCCGCCACGTCGGCTACCCGGTGGCGCTCGAGGGCGCGCTGAAGCTCAAGGAGCTCGCCTACATACACGCCGAGGGCTTCGCGGCGGGCGAGCTCAAGCACGGCCCGATCGCACTGATCGAGCCTGGCCAGGTCGTCTTCGTGATCGTGCCGAGCCCGAGCGAGTCGTACGAGCTGCAGCGCAAGGTGATCTCGAACATCCAGGAGATCAAGGCCCGCGGCGCCCGCGTCATCGCGATCGCGGAGCAGGGCGATACGGCCGCGATCCAGATCGCCGACGAGGTCGTGCCGATCCCGCTCGCCGACCCGCTGTTCGAGCCGCTGCTCGCCGTCACCCCGCTGCAGATGTTCGCGATGGAGCTCGCCGCCGCCAAGGGCCTCGACGTCGACCAGCCGCGCAATCTCGCCAAGTCGGTCACGGTCGAGTGATCGAGCCGTGATCGTAGGGATCGGGGTGGACGTCGTGGACCTCGCGCGCTTCGAGCGCTCGCTGACGCGCACGCCCCGGCTCCGCGACCGGCTGTTCGCCGAGAGCGAACGCTCGCTCCCCGTCGCCTCGCTGGCGGGCCGCTTCGCCGCCAAGGAGGCGCTGATCAAGGCGCTCGGCGACTCCGTGGGCGCCCGCTGGCACGACATGGTCGTCGAGCGGGACGAGCACGGGAATCCGTCCTTCGCGCTGCACGGCCCGGCCCGGGCGGCCGCGGAGGCGCGGGGGATCACGCGCGTGCACCTCTCGATGACGCACGACGCGGGCGTGGCCTGCGCGTTCGTGGTGGCCGAGTCGTGAGCGTCCCCGCGTCGTACCGCGAGGCGGTGATCGACGTCGACGCGATGGCGGCGAACGCCGCGCGTCTGCGCGAGCTCACCGGTGCCCGACGGCTCATGGCCGTCGTCAAGGCCAACGGCTACGGGCACGGCGCCCTGGCCGCGGCGCAGGCGGCGCTCGACGGCGGCGCGGACGCCCTCGGCACCGCGGAGCTGCGGGAGGCCGTGGCCCTGCGCGAGGCAGGCGTCGTCGCTCCGATCCTCTGCTGGCTGCACGATCCCGGCGAGGACTTCGACGCGGCGCTCGAGCACTCGATCGACGTCGCCGTCTCCTCGGTCGACCAGCTCGACACGCTCGCGCAGTCGGCGGAGGACCGCGGCGTGCGCGCGGCCGTGCAGCTCAAGGTCGACACGGGCCTCAGTCGCAACGGCGCCGCGGAGGAGGAGTGGCCGCACCTGGCGGAGGCGCTCGCCCGTCACAGCGCTCGCGGCACCGTCCACCTCACCGGGCTGTTCTCGCACCTGTCCAACACCTCGCGCGAGGACGACCTCGCCCAGCTCGCGCTCCTCCGCCGCGCCGAGGCCGTGCTGGCGGCGCACGGGGTGCAGGCGCCGGTCCTGCACCTCGCGGCGACGGCGGCGGCGCTGCGCCTCCCGGAGGCCCGCCTCGACATGGTGCGCAGCGGCATCGCCCTCTACGGACTCTCGCCGTTCGAGGACGAGACCTCGCTCCAGCTCGGGCTCGTCCCGGCGATGACGCTGCAGGGCCGCGTCGCCGGCGTCCGCCGGGTGCCCCACGGGACCGGCGTGAGCTACGACTACACCTGGCGGGCCGAGGGCGGGACGACCCTCGCGCTCGTGCCGTTCGGCTACGCGGACGGCATCCCGCGGAGCGCCTCCGGCGTCGCGGAGGTCTCGATCGGCGGCCGCCGCCACCGGATCGCCGGGCGGGTCGCGATGGACCAGTTCGTCGTCGACGTGGGGGATGCGAGCGTCGCGACGGGCGACCCGGTGACGCTCTGGGGCGACCCGACGACCGGCGTCCCCTCGGTAGACGAGTGGGCGCGGTGGTGCGGCACCATCAACTACGAGCTGGTCACCCGGCTCGGGCCGCGGGTCCAGCGGCGGCTGCTGAGCGCGGCGGACGGCCGTGCCTGAGCGCTCCTGGTTCGCGGACCGCGTCGTCGAGGTCGCCGATCCGGAGGCCATGGCGGAGCTCGGCCGCGAGCTCGGCCGAGTGCTGCGCGCCGGCGACCTGCTGGTGCTGACCGGGCCGCTCGGCGCGGGCAAGACGACCTTCACGCGCGGGCTCGGCGAGGGCCTCGACGTGCGGGGTCCCGTGACGAGCCCCACCTTCGTGATCGCGCGGACGCATCCGCCGCTGCACGACGGGCCGCCGCTCGTGCACGTCGACGCCTACCGCGTGGGCTCGCCGGTCGAGCTCGACGACCTCGACCTCGATCCGGCGCGCTCTGTGATCGTCGTGGAGTGGGGGGCCGGGATGCTGGACGGCGTCGCGGAGTCCTGGCTCGACGTGGTCATCGAGCGGCCGACCGCCGGCTCCGACGCCGAGGAGGGCGAGGAGCCGATCGAGCCGCGGACCGTCCGCTTCCGCGGCACCGGCTGGAGCTGAGCCCGCGGGTACCCTGGACGCGTGCTCCTCGCGATCGACACCTCCTCCGGAACCTCCGTCGCCGTCGTCGACTCCGCGGGCGCCGTGCGCTCGGAGCGCACCGAGACCGACACCATGCGCCACGCGGAGGTGGTCGGCCGGCTGATCCAGGAGGCGCTCGAGGCGGCCGACGTGGCTCCCGGGGGCATCGAGGCGGTCGCCGTGGGCATGGGCCCCGGCCCCTTCACCGGCCTCCGGGTCGGGATCGCCGCCGCCCGGGCCTTCGCGCTCGGCCGAGGCGTCCCCACCCTCCCCGTGGTCTCGCACGACGCGATCGCGCTCGCCGCGCTGCGGCACGGGCGCGCCGCGGGCTTCCTCGTCGTCACCGACGCCCGCCGCCGAGAGCTGTATTGGAGCGCCTACGACGGGCTCGACGATCAGGGGCTCCCCGTCCGCCTCGCCGGCCCGGGCCTGGACAAGCCGCCGGCCCTCCCGCATCCGGAGCTCCCGCGCCTGGAGGCCGAGTCTGTCTCCGCCGGCGAGCTCGGAGTCGTGGCCGCCCGCCTGCGCGCGGCCGGTCGGCCCGGTGCCGCGGACGAGCCCCTCTACCTCCGCTCGCCCGACGTCACGCTGTCCGCCGGCCCCAAGCGGGTGACCGCATGAGCGAGGCCGTGCTCCGCGACGCGCAGGCGGACGACCTCGACGCCGTCATGGCGATCGAGGAGTCCGAGTTCGCCGGCGACGCCTGGTCGCGCGGGATGATGGCGGAGGAGATCCGGAGCCGTCACACCCGGTACCTGGTCGCCGAGCAGGACGGCGAGGTGGTCGGCTACGCCGGGCTCCTCTGCCCCGTCGGCGCCCACGAGGGCGACGTGCAGACGATCGCGGTCGTCGCCCGGGTCCGCCGCACCGGCCTCGGCCGCCGACTGCTGCGCGCGCTCCTCGAGGCGGCCGGCGAACGCGGCGCCCGCGAGGTCTTCCTCGAGGTCCGCGCCGACAACCCCGCCGCGCAGACCCTCTACCGCTCGGAGGGCTTCGAGGAGATCGGCGTCCGCCCCGCCTACTACCAGCCCGACGGAGTGGACGCGATCGTGATGCGCCGGCCGCCGACCCCGACCCAGGAGACCCCGTGAGCACCGGACCCCTCGTCCTCGGCATCGAGACCAGCTGCGACGAGACGGGGATCGGCATCGTCCGCGGCACGACGCTTCTCTCGAACACCATCGCCTCCTCGATGGAGGAGCACGCCCGCTACGGCGGCGTCGTGCCCGAGGTGGCCGCCCGGGCGCACCTGGAGGCGCTCGAGCCCGCCCTGCACGCGGCGCTCTCCGAGGCCGGTGTCGCGCTCGGCGACCTGGACGCGATCGCGGTCACCAGCGGACCGGGACTCTCGGGCGCCCTCATGGTCGGCGTCGGAGCGGCGAAGGCGCTCGCCGTCTCGCTCGGCCTGCCGCTCTACGCCGTGAACCACCTCGTCGGCCACGTGGGAGCCGATGTCCTCCGTGCAGACGGCAGCGAGGGCAGCCCCGTCGAGGTGCCGACGATCGCGCTGCTGGTCTCGGGCGGGCACACCTCGCTCCTGCACGTGCGCGATCTGGTGTCGGACGTCGAGCTGCTCGGCGAGACCATCGACGACGCCGCCGGCGAGGCCTTCGACAAGGTGGCGCGAGTCCTGGGCCTGCCCTATCCGGGCGGACCGCAGATCGACCGGGTGGCGGCGGACGGGGACCCGAAGGCGATCCGCTTCCCCCGCGGGCTCAGCCTGCCGAAGGACCTCGAGCGCCACCGCTACGACTTCTCGTTCTCAGGGCTGAAGACCGCGGTCGCCCGCTGGGTCGAGAAGCGCCAGGACGCGGGGGAGGAGGTGCCCGTGGCCGACGTCGCGGCGAGCTTCCGCGAGGCGGTCGCCGACGTCCTGCTCACGAAGGCGCTCGCCGCCTGCCGCGACCGGGGCGTGCCGCGCCTCCTGCTCGGCGGCGGCGTGGTCGCCAACGCCCGGGTGCGCGCGCTGGCGGAGGAGCGGTGCGCGGCCGCGGGAGTGACCCTGCGGATCCCGGCGCTCTCGCTCTGCACCGACAACGGCGCGATGATCGCCGCACTGGCGGCGCAGCTGATCGAGGCGGGGCATCCGCCGTCGGGGCTCGGCTTCGGGGCCGACTCGACCCTCCCGGTCACCGAGATCCAGGTCCGCTGAGGCCTCTACCGGGCGGCGGCCGGGGCGCGCAAGCGCCGTCCAGCTTTTTGACAGGCGGATCGTGCCACTGCCACTCTTGGCCGCATCCGCTCGTTCCTGACCCTGGGGGATTCCATGACCACTCCGTACACGCCCGCGTCCGACCGCTACAACATCCTGGCGATCATCGGCTTCATCGCCTCGTTCTTCGTCTCCATCGTGGGCATCGTGCTGGGCTTCATCGCCCTGTCGCAGATCAAGCGCACGGGGGAGAAGGGCCGCGGCCTCGCCCTCGCCGCCGTCATCATCGGCTTCGTCGCGATCATCATCACCATCATCTCGTTCGTCGCGCTCTTCTCGATCGCGGCGACCATGCCCTCGACCGGGTACTGATCGACACGCCTCCGAGGCTCGGGGGCGCCCGCACCACCAGGAGGACACCGTGACCGACGACACCGCGCCCGGACCGCAGACCGGACCGGCTCCCGCGCCGTTCGCCCCTCCGCTCGGCGAGCCGTCGGCGGCCTACCCGCCGCCGACGGCCGCCGCCGATCCCTACCCCGGTCTCCCGCCCCGCCGCCCGCCGATGAATCCGCTCGCGGTCGCGGCTCTGGTGTGCGGACTGCTGGGGCTGGCGCCCGCCGCCATCGTCCTCGGCCACATCGGCTTCGCCCAGGCCCGGCGTTCCGGACAGCGCGGCCGCGGTCTCGCGGTCGTCGGCTTCGTGCTGGGCTACCTCGCGATCGTCCTCGCGGTGATCGCCTACCTCGCCTGGACGGCCTTCGTGGGCGACCTGCGCGACGGCGGGTACCTGCCCGCGTGAGCGGACGGAACCCCTCCGCCGCCGCCCGGGTGCTGGCTAGACTCGCGCCATGAGCGACGACAGCACCCGTCCCGGCCCCGGCTCCGACGAGCAGCACGGCTCCGTCCCGGTCCCGCCGGCCCCGCCCGTCCCCCCGGCTCCGCCCGCTCCGCCCTCGGCCGCGTCGCAGCCGTCGGTGCCGCTCGCCGACTCCGCGCCGCCGGCCTACGGGTCGCCGCCGCCCCCGCCCGCGTACCCCTCCGC
>NZ_PSVG01000033.1:0-16186 GCF_002930885.1 Rathayibacter sp. AY1F2
CCGCCCCGTCCCGTCCCGTCCCGTCCCGTCCCAGGAGGACCGATGCCGTCCCGCTCCGCCCGCACCACCGGGATCGTCCTCGCCGCCCTCGGACTCGTCGCCGTCGTCCTCGCGATCGTGCTGCTCGTCCGGCCCGCCGGCGGGGGAGCGCCCGGCGCAGCCACGGCGTCCGCGGGCCCGTCCTCGGCGCCGTCCGGGACCGCTCCGGCGACGTCCGCCGCTCCCGGCTCCGCGGAGGCGGCCGACGGCGCCGCCGCCCCCGCACCGACGGTCTCCGCCGCTCCGTCCGGCACCGAGCCGGGCACCGGATCCGACGCTCCTCCCGCGATCGTCTCCTTCGCCTCCACCCCCGCCTCCGTCGACTGCGAGGGCGACCGCACCGCATCCGTCCCGCTCGCCCTGTCGTGGGAGACGAGCGGAGGCGCCACCGCCCGCCTGGCCGTTGGCACCACCGACGCGAGCGCGGGCGAGCCCGTCGACCTCGCGGCGTCCGGCTCCGCCGCCGTCACCGCCGACTGCCGCGACTCCGAGACCCTGATCACCCTCGCCGTCCTCGCTCCCGACGGCACCACCGCTCAGCGCACCCTCGTCGTCCCCGCCTCCTGAACCGCTCCGCCCGCGCGGAGGCGGTCCCGGAGGCGTCGAGCGGCCCCGGCACGGCAGAATGGGACACGATGACCTCCACACCCCCTCCGCTCGGCCTGCTCCTCGACGTCGACGGGCCCATCGCGAGCCCCGTCACGCGCACGATCTCGATCCCCGAGATCGCCGACGACCTCGTCACCCTGGCCAACGCCGGCATCCCGATCGTGTTCAACACGGGCCGCTCCGACGCGTTCCTGCGCGAGCGGGTCCTGCCCGCGCTCCTCGAGCGCGGCGTCTCGGCCGAGGCCCGCATCGTCTGCGTCTGCGAGAAGGGCGCCGTCTGGTTCACCGTCGACTACCGCGGCACCTCGGAGCCGATCGTCGACGAGTCGCTCGCGATCCCCGAGCCGGTGGCCCGCGACCTCGAGCGGATGATCCGCTCCGACTACGACGACCTGGTCTTCTTCGACGAGACCAAGCGCGCCATGGTCTCGGCCGAGCAGCTGGTCGACCTGCCGAGCGAGGACTACCTCGAGCGCCAGCTCGTCTTCGACGCCGACGCCCTGCAGATCATGACCGCCGCGGGCCTGGGAGTCGAGCGCCGCGGCATCCGGTACCCGAACGAGGAGGGGACGGTCGACTTCCGCATCGACCCGACCGTCATCTCGACCGACATCGAGTCGAACCGGCTCGGCAAGGACCTCGGCGCCCAGCGCGCCGTGGAGCTGCTCGGAGCGACCGGCGCGATCCCGCAGCGCTGGCGCACGGTCGGCGACTCCCGGAGCGACTACGCGATGGCCGACTGGCTGTTCGAGCACGCCTACGACGTCGCCCACGTCGACGTGCGGCCCGCAGAGGGCGTGCCCGAGAAGCCCTACCCGGTCCTCGTCGTCGACGGAGCCGTGAACGACGCGGCCGGCGCCGCCGTGCTCCGCCGCTGGACGGAGCTCGTCGCCGACGAGACGACGCCCGAGGTCGGCGGCGCGATCTCGCTCCATGCCCGGAGCTGATCCGCAACCCTCGTCCCTCGTCGCTCAGGCCCGTTAGCGTTCGAGCATGAGAATCGCAGTCACCGGTGGATCCGGCAAGCTCGGCCGCCACGTCGTCACCCGCCTCCGCGCCTCCGGGCACGAGGTCTTCAATCTGGACCGTGCGGGGGACCGCGGCGCGGGCTTCGTCCGCATCGACATCGCCGACTACGGCCAGGTCGTGGACGCGCTGCAGTCGGTGAACGACCAGTACGAGGGCATCGACGCGCTCGTGCACCTCGCCGCGATCCCCGCGCCGGGCCTCGTGCCCGACGTCGCCACGTTCCACAACAACATGATCGCGACGTTCAACGCGTTCCACGGAGCGATCCGTGCCGGCATCCGCAACGTCGTCTACGCCTCCAGCGAGACCGTGCTGGGCCTGCCCTTCGACGTCCCGCCGCCCTACATCCCGGTCGACGAGCAGTACCCGGCGCGCCCGGAGTCGGTCTACTCGCTCACCAAGCACCTCGAGGAGCAGATGGCGATCGAGCTGTGCCGCTGGCACCCGGACCTGAAGATCACGGGCCTGCGCTTCTCGAACGTCATGGACGAGGCCGACTACGCCGAGTTCCCGTCGTTCGACTCCGACGCGCTGCTGCGCAAGTGGAACCTCTGGGGCTACATCGACGGACGCGACGGAGCGCAGGCGGTCGAGAAGGCGCTGCTCGCCGAGACGACCGGGTTCGACCGCTTCATCATCGCCGCGGCCGACACCGTGATGACGCGCCCCAACGCCGAGCTGGTGGCCGAGGTGTTCCCCGGCGTCGAGCTGCGCGGCGACCTCGGGACAACCGGCACCCTGCTCTCGATCGACCACGCCCGCGAGGTCCTCGGCTACGCCCCCGAGCACTCCTGGCGCGACTCGCAGCAGGGCTGACCCGCGGGCCCGGCGCATCGGGATCCGCGCTGTTCGTCGGTGGGGTGGATCCCGATGCGCGGGCTGCGCCCGCTCCTCGATCAGCAGGGGTGCGGTCGGCCCGTGACCGTGCCGGTCGAGGAGCGGCAGCGCGGCGTCTCGAGACCCGCCCTGTTCGTGCGCGGCTCGGCTCGCCGCCCCACGCACGAGCGCGCCCGGTCCGCAGGACGACTGCAGGCCGGGCGCGCTCCGTGGAGCCGAGGATCAGCTCGGGATGTAGTTGAAGGTGTCGGGGTCGGGGCCGGTGCGGTGGCCGCGGTCGAGCGCCGTGATGTCGGTCATCGCCTCGTCGTCGAGCTCGAAGTCGAAGAGGGCGAAGTTCTCCTCCACGCGCTTGCGGGTGACCGACTTCGGGAAGACGATGTCGCCGCGCTGGATGTGCCAGCGGAGCACGACCTGCGCCGGGCTGCGGTCGACGTTGCGCGCGATGCGGGTGATGGTGTCGTCGTCGAGGACGAGGCCCTGCGCGATCGGCGACCAGGCCTCGGTCGCGATGCCGTGCTCGGTGCCGTAGGCGCGGAGCTCCTGCTGCACGAGGTAGGGGTGCACCTCGATCTGGTTCACGGCCGGGACGATGGTCGCCTCGGCGCGGAGCCGGTTGAGGTGGTTGGTCTGGAAGTTGGAGACGCCGATCGCCTTCGCCTTGCCGCTGCGGTAGATCTCCTCCATCGCCTTCCAGGTCTCCAGGTAGTCGCCCACGTTCGGGAGCGGCCAGTGGATGAGGAAGAGGTCGACGTAGTCGAACTGCAGCTCGCCGAGGGTGACGTCGATCGCGGCGAGAGCGTCCTCGCGGGCGTGGAAGCCGTTGTTGAGCTTGCTGGTCACGAAGACCTCGGAGCGGTCGAGGCCGGAGGCGCGGACGGCCTCGCCGACGCCCGCCTCGTTGCCGTACATCTCGGCGGTGTCGATGTGGCGGTAGCCGACCTCGAGGGCCGCCAGGGTCGCGTCCTTGGTCTCGGCCGGGTCGATCTGGAACACGCCGAAGCCCAGCTGCGGGATCTCCACGCCGTTGTTCAGGGTGATCGTGGGGACCGTTGCGGTGTCGTCGCTCATGAGCGAGTACGTCCTTTCGTCGGGGCGAGGGCGCAGTGGAGCCGCGCCGTCGTGCCTCCAGTCCATCGCCTGCGGCTCTCAGCATCAACCCCTTGCGCGCTCGGCGGACATCCAGCTTCCCCGCGGAGGAGGAGTCGGATCCCCTGAGCAGAGGTGCGCCCGCTCCGGGAACGCCGAAGGCCCCCGGCACGGATGCCGGCGGCCTTCGGGGAGCGCGACTTACGCGCGGGACTTGCGGCCGACGATCGCGCCGTAGATGAGGAGGACGACGATCGCACCGACGACGGAGACGATGATGCTCACGATGTTGATGCCGTTGACGGCGTCCTGGATGCCGAACAGCGTGCTGAGGAAGCCGCCGAGCAGCGCGCCCACGATGCCGAGGACGATCGTGATGATCCATCCGCCGCCCTGCTTGCCCGGGAGGATGAGCTTGGCGAGCGCCCCGGCGATGAGGCCGAGGATGATCCAGCTGATGATGCCCATGATGTTTCTCCTTCAGTTCGTGCTCGATCGGCCGTTCCGATGCGAGCGGAGACACCGGCGGGCCGGTGTCCGGTGAGTCGTGGAAGCGGGGGTCAGCGGAGGCGGCGCTGCACCTTGTCGCGGGCCTTGCTCGCGATGGCGGTGAGATGCTTGGCCTCGCGCTTGGAGGTCTTCTTGAGCTTCTTGCGGGTCTTCTTCGTGGCCGGGTCGTTCCACACGCCGAGTGCGAGGTGGCGCAGCTCTTCGTAGCGGCCACGGCCGGCGCGGGAGCCGAACACGTAGGCGGTGAAGGCGACCAGTGCCAGCAGGACGAGGCGGGGATTCATGCGGTGACCCTTCCATCGGAGAGCACCGGGTCGTGCTCGACACCCATTTGACTCTCCTGCGCAATCCGTGACAAACCGCGGCCCGACCATTGACAGGGACCCCTCGCATCGTGTTCCGCGTGCGCGTGTACCCGATTCAGCCGCAGGCCGGAGACGTCTCGGACGGGAAGCGAGCGTGGAGGTAGTGGCCGTAGCCGCCCTCGACCCGGTTGTCGCGGCGGCCGGAGGTGACCACCTCGCCGCGGTCCGTCGCTCCGACCCGGGCGCCGCTCGCGCGCAGCCGCTCGACGAGCAGGACGTCCTCGTGCAGCGGCTCCCGGCCGAAGCCGCCCGCCGCGAGGTATGCGCTCGCGCGGACGCCGAGGTTCGCGCCGTGGATGCTGCCGATCGACTCCTCCCGCGCGCGGACGTCTCGCCAGCGCGAGTAGGCACCGGGGGAGAGGTCGGCCGGGTCGGGCCGGACCGTGCCGAGCAGCGCGTCGTGCCGTCGGGAGTGCTCGACGTGGGCGGCCAGCCAGTCGCGGGGGACCACGGTGTCGGCGTCGGTGTTGGCGATCCACACCTGCTCGAGCGGAGCAGCGACGGAGGAGAGGGCGTGCGCGATCCCGGCGGAGCGGGCGGCGCCGACTCCGCAGCGGGCGAGCTCCAGCACCTCGGCGCCGGCGGCACGGGCCCGCTCGACGGTCGCGTCGGAGCAGCCGTCCGCGGCGACCACGAGGCGCATCCCGATTCCGGGCGCCCGATGGGCGAGGTGGGTCGCGCTCGCCCGGACGGAGGCGATCAGGCCGCCGATCCGCTCCTCCTCGTCGAGGGCCGGGACGACGACCAGCACCTGCGCGAGCCGGCTCACACCAGCCCCGTCCGGCGGGCGACCGAGCGGGAGTCGCGGGCGTGGACCTCGAGCAGGACGTCCTCCTCCTCGTGGCGGGCGAGGCGGTGCAGGCCCAGCTCCGCCACGGCGGACTGCACGGCGTCGCCGCCCAGAGCGAGCCCCTCGATCGGATGCCGCCAGTGCACGGTGACGAGCTCCCCCGCGGGGGCGAGGGCGTCGCGGATGGTGCGCAGCACGCCGGGGAGGGCGTCGCCGAGGTAGTAGCCGACCTCCGAGAGCACGACCAGGTCGAACGGACCCTCCGGCACGCCGCGGGTGATGTCGTGGTGCTCGACCCGCACGTGCTCGAGCGGAGCGAGGCGGCGGGCGGCGCGCTCGACGGCGGCGCTCGACACGTCGATCGCCAGCAGGCGGTCGGCCCGGTCGGCCAGCGCCTCGGCCAGCACGCCGATCGAGGCGCCGATCTCCAGCACGGAGCCGTAGCGCTGCTCCGGCAGGCTCGCGAGGGTCAGGGCGCGCTTGCGCTGCTCGTACCAGCGGCTCGTGTACCCCCACGGGTCCTCGTGGCGGGCGTACAGCTCGTCGAAGTAGCTCATGCGATCCTCACCAGCCGGTCGTCCCCGGTGAAGGTGCGCAGGAAGAGCGGATGGAGCACCGGACCGGTCCCGTCGGGCCCGGGGCGGGTCTGGCTGGGATAGCGGGAGCGGGCACGGCGGGTGCGCTCGAGCAGCTCGTCGTCGAGCGGCAGGCGCACGAGGTCGCCCCACGGCACCTCGGGGTCCTCCGGGACCGCCCAGTGCCACAGCCAGATCGGCGCGGCGAGCAGCGGCTGCCCGAGCTCGCGCGCGACCTCCGCGCAGATCTCGCCGACCACGCGGTGGTCCCGGTGCCCGTCCCCGGTCCAGGTGGAGAGGAGCAGGACGGTCCCGGGGGCGCCGGCCGCCCGCTCGCGCACCTCGCGTGCGATGCGCTCGTGGTGCTCCGGGGTCGCCGAGTCCGGCACGTCGAGGAAGGCGAGACCGATGCCGGGGCCGAGCTCAACCAGGGCGTCCGAGGCCTCCCGCCGGCGCTCGGCGGCGAGGTCGGCGTTCCGCTCCCCGTGGGCCGCGGCTCCGTCGGTCACGACGACGACGTCGACCGCGATCCCGCGCCGACGCGCGAGCGCGATGGTGCCGCCGCAGCCGAGGGTCTCGTCATCGGCGTGCGCGACGACGACCAGGACGCGCCGGATCCCGTCGGGCAGGGTCAGCTCCGGGAGGCGGTCGCGGCGGCCGTCCGCGGTCCAGCGCTCGAGAGGAGTGCCTTCGAGGCGCCCGTCGAAGGGCCGGCTCACCAGGAGGCCGCCTCGCCCGAGGCGAGCACGGCGCGGCCGAGAGCGGCGTCGTCGCGCTCGGCGTGGTGCTGGCGGACGTAGAGCGCGAGGTCGGCGACGCGCTTGGCGTGCTCGGCGTCGAGGGCGAGCGGAGCCGGGCCGAGCGCGCGGCCGGCGCGGAGCAGGATCTCCTCGACCGCTCCGGCGACGCTCGCCCGCACGCGCTTGGCGAGCAGCGAGCCGCGGGGGCCGTCGGCCTCGCCCGCGTCGACCGCCGCGGCGGCCTCGTCCAGCGCCCGGCGCGACGCGGAGAGCGCCGTGTCGATCGCTCCGAGGTGGGCCAGGAGGTGCGGGTCCTCGCGTCGGGCGGCCGTCGCCGCGACGGCCGCCGCGACTCCGAGGGCTCCGCCGTGCCAGCAGGCGGCGACGCCGATGCCGCCCCAGGCGAAGCCGGGCCGCGAGAGGTACCAGCCGGCGTCGCCCACGGGGACGGCGCGGGTGCCGGAGAAGCGGACCGGTCCGCTGGGCACCTCCGTCAGGCCCCGCGCGTGCCAGGCGTCCTGCTCCGGCGTCGCCGTCCCGTCGCGCAGCGCCACGGCGAAGAGGCGGCGCTCGCCGGAGGCGTCCCCGACGTGGGCGGTGACGAGGGCGGCGTCGAGGCGGTCGGCCAGCGAGCACCAGGGCTTCACTCCGTCGAGCAGCCAGTCGCCGTCGCTCTCGCGGGCGACCAGAGGATCCCCGCCGCCCTCGGCCGCGAAGACCCCCCAGGCGGCGTCGGCGGCGACTCCGAGTCCGGACGGGTCGAGCTCCGCCTCGCCGAGGATCGCGAGAGCGTCGAGGTGCGGCTCCACCGCTCGCGCGACGCCGAGGTCGTGCCGAGCCAGGCGCTCGAGGAGACCGTGCAGCTCGGCGGTGCGACCGGTGCCGGGCCGGGGCGCGTCGGCGCTCAGACCGCGCGCGAAGCCGAGCGCGCCGTCGACGTCGTGGGGGAGGAGAGAGGAGGAGTGCTGGTCCATCGCCTCCGAAACTACGCAGTCGAGCGGGCGGCGTCCGGCGATTGTCCCCGAACGGACGGGGTGCTAGGCGTCAGATGTCGAGGTCGTTGATCCTGTGCAGGAGAGAGGCGAAGAGCTCGACGTCGGCGAGCGCCCAGCTGCGCAGCTCCTCGTGCATCAGCGCCTGGTTCGAGCTGCGGATCTCGCGCAGCCGCGCGGCGGTCGCCGGAGTCACCGAGAGGATCGTGGCGCGGCCGTCCTGCGGGTCGGGGGTGCGCTCGAGGAAGCCGAGGCGGTCGAGCGCCGTGATCTGGCGGCTGAGCGCCGACTTGTCCATCTCGAGGAGCTCGGCCAGCACGCCCGAGTGCACGGGTCCGCGGCGCTCGAGCGCCGAGATCGTCTTGTAGCCCAGCGGCGTCAGCTCCGGGTGGAGACCCTCGGCGTAGGAGCGCATCGCCGCCCGCACGCGGTTGAAGAGGGTGCTGAGCTCGCCCTCCACCGAGGCGATCGCGGAGTCGACGTCGCGGGCGGAGTCGGGGGTCGGGCCGGTCATGCCTCCAGCATCCCGCGCGAGGGCCCTCCTCCTCGACTTGCGCCCGCGCGCCGCGATGACGTACGCTTCCCGAAGCCAAAGACCGCCGGTTTCCGGTGTGCGCACGAGCAGGGCCCCGGCCCCGCGGATCGCCACCGGACGAAGGATTCGCGAAGCGAATTGCCCGCGCAGGTGCACGAGTTCAGTTCCGCCTCACCGCGATCCCGAAGCTCCGCGCCCCTGTGCCGGAGCTTTTTTCTTTGCCTGCCTTCGGGCTACCGGCACGAGAATTCACAGGAGTAGCCATGGCGAACAAGGAAGCCTCGGTTGCCGAACTCACGGAGAAGTTCCAGAGCTCGACGGCCGTTCTGCTGACCGAGTACCGCGGTCTCACTGTTGCTCAGCTCAAGACGCTGCGCAAGGACATCAGTGAGCACGCAACCTACGCCGTGGTGAAGAACACGCTGACCAAGATCGCGGCGAACAACGCCGGTATCTCGTCCTTCGACGACGAGCTCGCTGGCCCCTCGGCCATCGCGTTCGTGCACGGCGACCCTGTCGCCGTCGCGAAGTCGCTGCGTGCCTTCGCCAAGGCAAACCCTCTCCTCGTGGTCAAGGGCGGTTACTTCGACGGTAACCCGCTGACCGCAGAAGAGGTGGGCAAGCTCGCCGACCTCGAGTCCCGCGAAGTTCTGCTCGGCAAGCTCGCCGGCGCCTTCAAGGCCTCGCTGTTCGGCGCCGCATATCTGTTCAACGCTCCGCTCTCGAAGGCCGTTCGCACGGTCGAGGCGCTGCGCGAGAAGCAGGAGTCCGCGAGCTGACGTCTTCCCCTTCCGGGAAGCAGTGCGCGCGCGGTTCGTAGACAAAGAAAAACAAGGAGAAAAATCATGGCAAAGCTCACGCAGGACGAGCTCATCGAGGCCTTCAAGGAGCTCACGCTCATCGAGCTCTCGGAGTTCGTCAAGAAGTTCGAAGAGGTCTTCGAGGTCACCGCTGCGGCGCCCGTCGCCGCCGCCGGTGTGGCCGGCCCGGCCGCCCCCGCCGAAGAGGTCGAGGAGCAGACCGAGTTCGACGTCGTGCTCGAGGCCGCCGGCGAGAAGAAGATCCAGGTCATCAAGGAGGTGCGCGCCCTCACCAGCCTCGGCCTCGGTGAGGCGAAGGCGCTCGTCGACGGTGCCCCCAAGGCGGTCCTCGAGGCCGTCAACAAGGAGACCGCCGAGAAGGCCAAGGCTCAGCTCGAGGGCGCCGGCGCGACCGTCACCGTCAAGTAATCCCCCTCACCCGTCGCGGGTGCCGGCTCCGGCCGGTCGCTCGTCAGGGTGACGCAGGCACGCCTGCAGACGCAGGGCGTCGTCTCCTCGGAGGCGGCGCCCTTCGTCGTTCCCGGCCGTTGGAGGCGCGCGCCCCTAGGATCGGAGCGTGACTGCTCACGATCTGCTCGCCGGGCTCCCCGCCCGCGACGTCCCGCCCAGCGAGGTCTCGCTCAGCGAGCTCCTGAGCGACTTCGTCTCGGTGACGCACCGGATCACCCGCCTCGCCGCCCAGGCGACCGGCAACCAGGAGTCGCAGGCCGTCTGGCGCACGCTCTCGGTGCTCCTCTCGATGGGCCCGATGCGCCTGGGGGAGCTCGCCTCCCAGAGCCGCGTCTCGCAGCCCACGATGACCAAGATCGTGAAGAACCTCGTCGAGACCGGCTGGCTCGACCGGATCGCCGATCCCCTCGACGCGCGCGCCTGGCAGATCCGCCTGGCTCCCGCCGGCGCGGACGCGCTGAACGCCTGGCGGACCGACCTCGGCGACGCGCTGACGCCGATCTTCGCCGATCTCACCCCCGAGGACCGCCGCGTCCTCGAGCGCGCCGTCGAGATCATGCACGAGCGCCTCGTCGTCGGCCCGCGGGACTGACCCCTCCCGCGCGGTTCCGCCGCGCGGCACACTGGTCGCGTGCAGATGCGACTCGAGCTCGTCCCCCTCCCCGTCGGCGACGTCGACCGCGCGGTCGCCTTCTACACGGAGGTGATGGGCTTCCACCTCGACCACGACGTGCGGCCCTCCGCCGCGATGCGCGTGGTCCAGCTCACCCCGCCCGGCTCGGCCTGCTCGATCGTGGTCGGCAGTGGGATGGGCCCCGGTCCGGAGGAGGGCGTCGTCCGCTCCCTCCACCTCGTCGTCGACGACATCGCCGCCGCTCGCGCGGAGCTCGTCGGCCGCTCGCTCGAGATCAGCGAGGTCCAGGACCTGGGCGGCGTGCAGTACGCGTACTTCGCCGATCCGGACGGCAACACCTGGGCGCTCCAGGAGATCGGGAGCAGGACGCCCCCGGAGTGAGTCAGTCCTCGGGCCAGCGGACCCGGGCGTCGACGTCGGGGTGCTTGCGCAGCCAGGCCGCGACGAAGGGGCAGCGCGGGACGACCGTGCCGCCCGCCTCCGTGATCGCGGTGACCGCGGCCCGCGAGAGGATGCTCCCGAGGCCGTGGCCCTCCCACGCGTCGTCGACGACGGTATGGGTGAGCGTCACCTCGTCGCCCTGACGGGTGTACGCGGCGAAGCCGGCCGGGGTGCCGCCGACCTCGATCACGAAGCGGGACCGCTCGGGGACGTCGCGGACGGTGGGGGTGTCGGAGTCGCTCATGCTCCGATTCTCGCCCCCCGCGGCGCCGAGGTGCTGGTGCGGATCACCAGCGAGGCGGGGATCAGCGTGTGGCGGGCCGGGGGAGGGGGCTCGCCGCGACCGAGGGCGGCCAGCGCGTCCAGCACCAGCGCGACTGCGAGCTCGCCCTGCTGGCGCGGGTCCTGGCGGATCGAGCTGAGACCGAAGAGCTCGGCGAGGGGGTGGTCGTCGATCCCGATGACGGAGACGTCCTCGGGCACCGAGAGGCCGAGCTCGCGCGCCGCGAGGATGATCCCGATCGCGATCTCATCGGAGGCGGCGAAGATCGCCGTCGGCCGGGTCCGCGGGTCGCCGAGGACCTGCCGTCCGGCGCTGTGCCCGCCGGGGATGTCGAAGGTGGTGGGCACGATGTCCTGCGCGCCCGGCTCGAGGCCGGCGGCCGCGAGCGCCTGGCGGAAGCCGTCGCGGCGCTGCGTGTGGACGTGGAAGTCCATCTCCTCCTCCGCGAGCCCGCCGATGTGGACGACCCGCTCGTGGCCGAGGGAGAGCAGGTGCTCCGTGGCGAGGCGGGAGGCGGCGACGTCGTCGATGCTGAAGGTGGGGATGCCGGGGAGCTCGCCGCCGATGCCGACGATGGGCTTGCCCAGGGCGAGGAGCGCCTCCGTCTCGTGCGGCGAGATCTCGAGCGTGACGGCGACGATCGCGTCGACGCGCTTGCGGACGAGGTAGTACTCGAACACGCTCCGGCGGGCGTCGAGGTGCTTGTCGATGTTGTAGAGGAGCAGGTCGTAGCCGGCGGCGAGCAGGGCGCGCTCGATGCCCTCGATGATCCCGGCGAAGAACCACTGGTTGATGATCGGGATGATCACGGCGATGTTGTTGCTGCGGCCGGTGACGAGGCTGGAGGCGTTGGCGGAGACGACGTAGCCCAGGCTCGTCGCGGCGCGCTCGACGCGCTGCTTCGTCCCCGCGGAGACGTAGCCCCGGCCGCTGAGCGCGCGCGAGACCGTCGCCTTCGACACTCCTGCGAGCTCGGCCACCTCTTCGATGCCTGGCACGGCGTTCCTCCCGACCGTCCGGCCTCGATGCTGGAAACGGTTCCAGGAAGTTATACCCCGCCCGGCGGCCGGGCGTCGCGCCGAGATCGATCTCCGCTCGGCCCCGGCCCGGCGATCGCTGTTCTGACGCCGAATCGTTATCTCAGAGAGCGCTCTATCATCGGCGTTGTGCTTTCATCGTTCTTGTGGAAAGGTTTCCCTCCGTGGGAGCCCACCCACACGAATCCGGTGATCCGCTCGGAGTTCCTCCTGGCATCGCCATCACCAGCATCCGAGTCGTCGCGGCACACGCTTCGAGCCGCCACAGCCTCCCGATCCCGATCGGCCAGGAGCGGCCTGCTCGGCTGGTTCCACCACTCAATGAGGAGGAAGAATGCGGTCATCCCTGCACCGCCGTATCACCGTCCCGGTCGCCGTTCTGGCAGCGGCCGGCATCGCACTCGCGGGCTGCTCCAGCAGCAGTGACCCCAACGACCCGAACGCCGGCGGCGGCAGCTCGGCCGGCACGGTCGGCACCGCCGACGGCGTCGTCAACGTCTACGGCACCATCAACGGCGACGAGGCCACCCTTCTCGAGCAGTCCTGGGCGGACTGGGAGAAGGAGAGCGGCATCGAGATCAAGTACACGGGCGACAAGGAGTTCGAGAAGCAGATCGGCATCAAGGTCCAGGGTGGCGACACCCCCGACCTCGCGATCTTCCCGCAGCCGGGTCTGCTCGCCGACACCGTCGCCTCCGGCAAGGTGCAGGAGCTCCCCGAGGGCGCCCTCGCCAACGTCAAACAGAACTGGTCCGAGGACTGGCAGAAGTACGGCCAGGTCGACGGCACCCAGTACGGCGCGCCGCTGATGGCGTCCGTCAAGGGCTACATCTGGTACTCCCCGGCCAAGTTCAAGGAGTGGGGCGTCTCCGTTCCCACGACGTGGGACGAGATGGAGGCGCTCGGCAAGACGATCGCCGAGAAGACCGGCGGACCGTCCTGGTGCGCGGGCTTCAACTCCGGTGAGGCCTCCGGCTGGCCCGGAACCGACTGGATCGAGGACGCCGTCCTCCGCGAGGCCGGCCCCGACGTCTACGACTCCTGGGTCGCGGGCGACACCCCCTTCACCGACCCGGCCATCAAGTCCGCGTTCGACTCCGTCGGATCGATCCTCCTCGACCCGACCCTCGTCAACGCCGGCTACGGCGACGTGAAGTCGATCAACTCCACCGCCTTCGGCGACGTCGCCCAGAACATGGCGAACGGCACCTGCGCGCTGACCCACCAGGCCTCGTTCTTCGAGGGCTTCCTGACCTCGGCCGGCGCCAACGTGGCCGAGGACGGCGACGTGTGGGCCTTCCTCACCCCGCCGGTCAAGGCCGACGACGCCCAGGCCGTCACCGGTGGTGGCGAGATGGTCGCCGCGTTCTCGAACGACGAGGACACCGCGAAGGTCCAGGAGTACCTGGCCAGCGCCGACTGGGCCAACAGCCGCGTCTCCCTCGGCGGCGTCATCTCCGCGAACACCGGTCTCGACCCGGCCAACGCGGGCAGCGACGTCCTGAAGGACTCCATCGCGATCCTCCAGAACCCGGACACCACGTTCCGCTTCGACGCGTCCGACCTCATGCCGAAGGCAGTGGGCTCGGACAGCTTCTTCAAGGGCATGGTCGACTGGATCGACGGCACGAGCACCGACCAGGCGCTCGAGGAGATCCAGGCCGGCTACACCTCCTAGCAGCGGAGCAGAGCCGCCGCTCCCGAGTGGCGGCTCAGCTGTGACGGCCCGGCCCCCGAATCCACGGATCCCGGGGCCGGGCCCCTCCTGAGTCCAGAGTCGCACTCGAAAGGGCGTCCATGTCCCCCATCACCATCTCGGGGTTCTTCCAATGGCTGGCGGGAATCCCGCCGCTCGCGCAGATCCCGCTCATCCTCCTGGCCTTCGCGGCCGTGGTGGCGCTCATCCTCTTCTTCGTCGAGATCGCGCCCCGCCGCGGCACCGGCTACACGGTCCTCCGGCTCGCGGTGACGGTCGTCCTGCCGGTCGTCCTCCTGCTGGTCTTCGGCCTCTACAACTCCGTCCTCTGGGTCGCGGTGGTGGCCGCCGTCATCGGCGGCGCGCTGTTCCTGCTCGACTTCCGATCCCGCAAAGGCGCGGGCTACGGACTCCAGCTCATCGCGTTCATGGCACCGGCCGCCTTCTTCATCCTCATCGGCCTGATCTACCCGACGATCACGACGGCCATCAACGCGTTCATGAAGAACGACGGCTCCGGATTCGCCGGCATCGACAACTTCGTCTGGGTCTTCACCAGCCCCGACGGCATCACCGCCTTCCTCAACACGGTGGTCTGGGTGCTCCTGGCCCCGATCACGGCGACCGCGATCGGTCTCGCCTACGCGGTCTTCATCGACAAGAGCCGCGGCGAGAAGTTCTTCAAGCTGCTGGTCTTCATGCCGATGGCGATCTCGTTCGTCGGCGCGTCGATCATCTTCAAGTTCTTCTACGACGTGCGCCAGGGCGAGCAGATCGGCCTCCTCAACGGCATCCTCACCGCCTTCGGCGCCCCGCCGGTCGACTGGCTGGGACTCGAGCCGTGGAACACGCTGTTCCTCGTCGTCGTCCTCATCTGGACCCAGGCCGGATTCGCCATGACGGTGCTCTCCGCCGCCATCAAGGGCGTCCCCTCCGAGCAGCTCGAAGCGGCCTCGCTCGACGGAACCAGCGCGTGGCAGTCCTTCTGGAACGTCACCGTCCCCGGCATCCGCTCCTCGATCGTGGTCGTCCTCACGACGATCTCGATCGCGTCGCTGAAGGTCTTCGACATCGTCTCGGCGATGACCGGTGGCCGCTCCGACACCACGGTCCTCGCGTTCGAGATGGTCCGCCAGTTCCAGCTCGGCGCCCGCAGCGGCTACAGCGCGGCCCTCGCGGTCATCCTGTTCCTGCTCGTGCTCCCGATCGTCGTCTACAACGCCCGCCAGCTCGCCAAGCAGAGGGAGATCCGATGAGCGTCACGCCCACTCCGATCCAGGTTCCGGTCGACCGCAGCACCGAGCGCGCGCTCGCCCGCGGCGAGTCCAGGATCGAGGCGGCCAGCGGCAAGGTCAAGAAGGCGACGACATCGCGCGGCGCCACTCTCGCCGCGCTGATCATCGCCGTCATCTGGACCGTCCCCACCCTCGGCCTGTTCATCTCGTCGTTCCGCCCCGCGAACGACATCAAGACGACCGGCTGGTGGACGATCTTCGCCAACCCCGGCTTCACCCTCGACAACTACGCGAACGCGCTCAACTCGGGCGACAGCCTGACCCTGGGCAAGGCGTTCGTGAACTCGCTGGTCATCACGCTGCCGGCGGCGCTGATCCCGATCACGATCGCCAGCCTCGCCGCCTACGCGTTCGCCTGGATCGACTTCAAGGGCCGCAACACGCTCTTCGTCCTCGTGTTCTCGCTCCAGATCGTTCCCATTCAGATGGCGCTCGTGCCGCTGCTGCAGCTGTTCTCGGACGGCCTGCGCATCGGAGGGCTCTACATCCTCCCCGGCCTCGGGGTGAACGGGTTGGACGGCTCCTACGCGAAGGTGTGGATCGCGCACACGATCTTCGCGCTCCCGCTCGCGATCTTCATGCTCCACAACTTCATCTCCGAGATCCCCGGCGAGGTCATCGAAGCGGCACGAGTGGACGGCGCCGGACACGGCCAGATCTTCTTCCGCATCGTGCTCCCGCTCTCGGTCCCCGCCATCGCCTCCTTCGGCATCTTCCAGTTCCTCTGGGTCTGGAACGACCTGCTGGTCGCGACGGTCTTCACCTCCGGACAAGGGCTGCCGATCACGAAGGCGCTGCAGGACCTCACCGGCTCCTACGGCCAATCGTGGGAGCTGCTCACGGCCGGCGCGTTCATCTCGATCATCGTGCCGCTCATCGTGTTCTTCTCCCTCCAGAGGTTCTTCGTCCGCGGCCTCCTCGCCGGCGCCACCAAGGGCTGACGACCCGCGGGGGTGCCGTGGGCGGCGTTGTCGTCGTCGGCGGTAGCTCCGCTACAGCTCTCCTCCTCCGCCTTGCCCACGACACCCCCGCGGGCCGTCAGCACTGCTCGTCGGGGGGATGGGGGGCACGAACGAAGGCCCGGGTCCTGCTGCGCAGGACCCGGGCCTTCGTCGTGCGGTGGCGCCGGGGGCGGCCACCAGGGGAGCACGGCGCCGGGGGCGGCCGACTGAGGCACGGCGCCGGGGGCGGGCGACGGGGAGCGGCGCCTGCGGCGGCCGTCTCGGGCCGGGGGCGGCTAGCGGCGGAGCGGCGTATCGAGACCCGCGGACCGCATGGTGGTCGAGTAGCGGTGGAGCGGGGTGTCGAGACCGGGCACCGGAGAGGTACCCGGCACGGGCATCGGGTGCGGGACGGCGCGTCGGCGCGGCGCGGGCTTGCACGACTTCGCCGTGGGCGGAAGGCGGGGGACGGAGCGCG